>JALYXY010000195.1 GCA_030946875.1 Pseudomonadota bacterium
GTCAAAGTCGGTGCGCCACTTTTCATAGTGGCCGCACTTGGCCATCTCATCGACCCGCGTCCGGCCGCTATCGATGGTCGGATAGCTGTTCTCGATGCCGGTCGCAAACATGAAGGGCGGGATCAAGCCGGGACCTTTCTCGAGGGGCAGCGGCCCTTGATCCGCGCGGTCTCGCGGGACTTTTGGCCAGTGTCACGCGTGTCTCAACCACTACGAGAGAGCCGCGCTAGCGGCAAGGAGGCAGGTGCTGAGTGGCCTCCGGCGGCAACCCTGAGGTGCGCACCGGAGGTGCTACATGGCCGGTCAAAAGAAAGTCATCGCGAGCAAAACGATCAACCCCCTCCGATCGAATACACCGCGACTCCGCCTTGTCCGGTTCCGAAGAGATCGCAGTTATTGCAACCCGCGGGAGCCGTTGACGAAGAGAACGGTACGTAAACGCGCTGATTCGCACTGTCCACTGCGACAGAGTGCGCATTGTTGCCCGACGTGATACGCCCTACGAGGGTACGCGACTTCGCATCGACAATGGCCAGGACCGGAGTGCAAGGCGTCGTTGCAGTGCAGGACGCAACGGACAGTCCACTCGACGTCCAGCGATTCTCTGCCACGAAGTAGCGATTGCCAACAGGATCGTAGGCGATTTGATCACCGCCACCCGCCGGCACGCTCGCAAGCACGGTGCCATTGGTACGATCCAAGATCTGCATGACCAGTGGCGTCCCGGGAGTTCCCGGACGACATTCCACCGCCACATCAACGCCCGGTCCGAGGGCGAGTCCCGTCGGGTCACAGTTGCCAAGTGGAAAGCCTTTGCTAACGACCGGAGCTCCCGCTAACACGGATGCCGCGGAAATTACGTCCACCTCACCGTGAGGGTTGGCCTTCGTTCCGTCGTTGTTCACTAGAAAGCTCTTGGTTCCGGGGTCGTACCCACATTGTTCCAGACCTGCCGAATCGGGAAACACGAGCTTCGCAATCACCGTCTGCGTAGTGGTCGAGATGAACGTCGAGAAGGGTGGCGACTCTCCCGGACTCGAAATCATGTAGATGTTGTCGTCCTTGTCGAAGCAACCCTCGTCGGCGCGATTACCTGTGGTGCTGACCGGAATGGTCTTCACCACCGCGTCCACGCGAGTGTCGATGACCTTGACGCTGTTCACGTCGCCGACGTATACGAAGTTCGAGTTCGGAATGACGTTGATGCCGTCTGGCCCCGACGTCTCGCTCGAGGGTCCCACGCCAGCGAAACCGCCGGTGATCTGCTTGATGAGCGCCCCGGTACGGGTGTCGTACACGTCCACCGACTTGTTATTGCGATCGGTAAAGTAATAACGGTTCATCGAGGAATCGACGTCACCCAGGTCGAACGAGAACGTGGTGCCCGCCGTGATGTTTGGAACCACCAGCAGGCTCTCGAGCCGCGCCACACTCTTGGTGTCGTTATTCACCACATTGCCGCCACCGCCGCCGCCGCCGCAGGCGCTCAGCAACAGTGATGCGCACAGCGCACAGACAAACGAAAACGCTTTCATGCAGACCCCCTGTACACGAACAATGGATACGTGATTATGAACGCTAACTCACGAAGCGCCAATTCATGCAGAGCATTGAAGACACAGAATCCAGTGCATGCGACGTAAGCGTTTCGTAAGGCTCGCCACATGGCGGCATGTCGCGTCATTTATTGTCACTTGTGACGCGGCTGATCATCGAACTGTGGTAGAGGCGCCGAATCCCCTACTCCATATCCTGTCGTCACAAGTACGCACACCGTTGCTGTACATTGATCGTCGGCTGACGCTTGCCGCTGTGGGACGGTTCAGGAGGAGCGCTTGTGTCCAAGTCTGCCACTCATCAACATCCTGGTGCTGCTGGCCAGTCCGGCCAGTCGATTACCACGATAAGCCTTGCCGCCCTCGGCGTGGTTTATGGCGATATCGGCACTAGCCCGTTATATGTGCTCAAGGCCGTTTTCGACTCGGAAAACGGTCTTCCCCTAACCGAAGGCAATGTGATGGGCATTGTCTCGCTGATTTTTTGGGCGCTGATGATCGTGGTGTCGCTGAAATACGTGACATTGATCTTGCGCGCCGATAACCATGGCGAGGGCGGCATCATGGCTTTGCTCGCGCTTGCGACTTCCTCCGTTACACACCGGCCGCGGTTGCGAAAGGGTCTTTTCTTGGTCGGCGCTTTTGGCGCTGCCCTCTTCTACGGCGACGGCGTAATTACCCCGGCGATCTCAGTGTTGAGCGCGGTGGAGGGGCTTGAAGTAGCGACGCCGCTGCTGAAGCCCTACGTGCTGCCGATCACCCTCGGCGTGCTGATCGGGCTCTTCATGCTGCAGCGGCGCGGCACAGGTCAGATCGGCGCTGTGTTCGGCCCTGTCATGCTGGTGTGGTTTGCCGCGCTCGCCACCACCGGTCTCCTTAACATCCATGCCGGGCCCCAGATTCTGGGTGCCCTCAATCCGCTCACAGCGATTGGCTTCTGCCTGCATCACGGCTGGTTAGCCTTCGTCGCGCTCGGCGCCGTCGTGCTCGCGGTCACGGGGGGAGAGGCACTCTATGCTGACATGGGACACTTCGGCGCAAAGCCTATTCGCATTGCCTGGTACGGTCTGGTCATTCCCGCGCTGACACTCAACTACCTCGGGCAGGGCGCGTTGCTCATCGCGCAACCACAGGCGCTCGCCAACCCCTTCTATCTCCTCTTCCCGTCGTGGGCGCTGTATCCTGCGGTCGCGTTGGCGACGGCGGCGACGGTGATCGCTTCGCAAGCAGTCATTTCGGGCGTCTTCTCAATGTCCAAGCAGGCCATTCAGCTCGGCTTTTTGCCACGGCTGCGAATCGAGCACACATCCGAGAAAGCCATCGGTCAGATCTACATTCCTTACCTCAACTGGATGCTGCTCGTCGCCGTCTTAATGGCGGTGCTTGGCTTCGGATCGTCGTCGAATCTTGCGTCGGCCTACGGAGTCGCGGTCACTGCGACGATGATGATCGAAACTTCTCTCACCTTCTTTGTCATTCGCTACGCGTGGAAACTGCCTTGGCTCCTCTCTCTGTTTGCCACGGGATTTTTCTTTATGGTTGACGGGACGTTTTTTGCGGCCACGGCACTAAAGATCCCGCAGGGCGGATGGTTCCCGCTGGCGATCGCGATCGCGGTGTTCACGATCATGACCACATGGCACCGCGGACGACAGATCCTGGGCGAGCATCTCCGCGCAGCCGCAACACCGCTTCAACCTTTCCTGGACTCCCTTTTAGCGCACCCGCCCGTGCGTGTAGGTGGTACGGCAGTCTTCCTGACGGGGGACCGTGACGGCGTGCCGCACGCGCTCTTGCACAACCTTGCACACAACCAGGTACTCCACGAGCGCGTGGTGTTCCTCACGGTCACTGGCAAGGATGTTCCTTTTGTGGCGGAACCGCAGCGCCTCTCCGTACGATCGTTGAATCACAACTGTTTTCACATCAACGTGAATTACGGCTTCAAAGATCAGCGTAATCTGCCGCGCGCGCTTGAGTTGGGTGACGCGCACGGTCTAGCTTTCGAGCCTTTTAGGACCTCGTTCTTTTTAGCCCGGGACATCATTGTTCCCAGTCGAGGCGGTGATATGCCTTTATGGCGCGAGCGGCTCTTTGCGACGATGGTGCGAAACTCCAGCAGCGCAGCAGAGTTCTTCAAGCTGCCGCCGAACAGGGTCATCGAACTCGGTGCTCGCGTGGAAATCTAGGTCCTCCGGGCTACTCAGAAATAGGGCTCGTATGCGCGATGGTGTGGCTGCTTAGCTGGAATTGCCACCGTGCGAAGGTCTTATCTTCGCAACCTCGAATCGACGCGATGCCTTAACTGAAGTCGGCGTCACGAGCTCGGATCACCTGCAGCTCAGGCCTACGAATTTTACTCATTGCCTGGTGATCGGCCCAATTGGTCAGTGTCCATGTCACGGCCGAATGGCCTTCCCGCGCCAGCCAGGCGACGCTCGCCCGGTATCGCCGTATCGCCTCGCTCACATGGTCTTGAAGCGGCTGGCGTAAGCGCGCGAAACAGTGATCCGTTCCGGCCGCTGCTTTAGCGTGATCGAGAGGCGCCCACTCAGATCGCGCGTGGTCGTTTCAATATGCGCTACGTTGACGATCGTTCCGCGATGCACCTGCCAGAAGCGTTCAGGATCGAGCTGCTCCCCCAGTTCCCTGAGCGGCGTGCGAATCAGCGCTTCGGCATCGGCGGTGAACACGCAGGTGTACTTGTCATTCGATTGGAAGTAGGACACATCATCGGTGTTGATGAGCCGCACCTGGTCGCCAACCGAAGCGCGAATCCACACAAGGCGTTCGGGCGAGCGAGACGTGACGTCATGCTGGGCAAGGCGCGAAAGCACGGCAAGAGCCGAATGCACTTCCGCGGGGACACGGCTAGCGATGCGCTCCTTGAGGCGTACGATCGTTTCCTGCAAGCGGTCGTCCATTACAGGCTTGAGTAGATAATCGACTGCCGCGTGACGGAAGGCCTCTACCGCATACTCGTCGTACGCGGTGACGAACACGATGTGCAGCGCCTGGTCAGCACGGCGCGCGACCTCGATGCCTGTCAAGCCCGGCATGCGGATGTCGAGGAATGCGATGTCAGGCGCTTCGCTGCGCAGCATCGCCTCCGCCTCGACCCCGTTGTGAGCAACGCCCGCGACCACCAGCTCGGGCCACAGCACCTTGAGCCGTACGCGCAGATATTCGCCCAGGTGTTCCTCGTCTTCCGCAATGATTGCGCTCGGGGCTGGGGGATTCATGCACGGTCCCTAGGTGGTCGGCACGAGCAGCGAGACGCTCGCGCCAGAAGGCACGTTATCCTCGATGATCACCTCGGCGCGCTCGCCGTAGCGCGCCGCGAGTCTTGCGCGCAGGTTGGCCAGGCCTATGCCTGATGGCGCGTCCCGGCCTGTGGCCCGAAAACCGAGGCCGGTATCGCGCACCGTCAACCGGACGGCGTCCCGTTCGCGCCGAGCCGTGATCTCAAGCTTGCCGCCTTCCACCTTTGGCTCGAGCCCGTGCTTCACCGCATTTTCGACCAGTGGCTGCAGCAGCATCCCCGAGACGCGCAGAGAAAGCAAATCGATTGGCACATCAATGTGCCAATCGAGCCTTGCCCCCATCCTCACGCTGAAGATGTCAAGATAGGCGCGCAGCCAGCGCAGCTGCTCCTCGAGCGTGCCATCGACTTCGCTCACAGCTGCCGCCGCGCGCAACAACTCGATCAGGCGCTCGAGCATGCGTTTCGCCAGGTCCGGCCGGGTGTCGACGAGTGAGATAGCGTTGGCAAGCGTGTTGTATAGAAAGTGCGGTTCAATCTGCGCTTCGAGCAATTTAAGCCGGGCCGTAGCCGAGTCTTTCTCGGCCGCAGTTGCCTTGGCCTGCTGGCGCGCCGCCTCGGCTTCAGCGTGGGCGGCGCGTTCGCGCGGAATAAAAATCATCAGGAGGATGCCGCTAATGATCAACGATAAGGCGGAAACGGCCGTAAAGCCGCGAGCTGTGAACAGCCAACGCTGGAACTGGCTGAACCCAAGCAGTTGGGAGCCAACCCAATAGCCGATGAACACCCCCGCGATGGGCAGCATGGTGTAGTAAAACGTGCGCACCACTTTGGTACGCCGATGAATGCCTCGCAGGAGCCGGTCACCTGCTACAAAGAGCGCTTGAATTGAAAAGCCAATCGACTGCGCGAACACCATATTCACGCGCAGCATCTCGCGCAAGTCAAAGTGCGGGTCGAACAGCAGCGCCATCAAGGTGAAAGCGAGTGCAAACAGCGAGTTCCAAATGACGGTGTAGAGGAGGTCGCGAATGATGCTTCGCGGCCAACGCCGGAACAGCGGAATCAGCTCCAAAGGGTGGCCACCAATGCCCGATTGGCAGGTGGAAGGCGGCGCGCCGTTGAACGTAGCGAACATGTGGGTTCTCCCGGAAGCAACCTGTGCAGGGTGCCCGCGAGGCGGCTAGCCGACGAGTCCCTTAAGACGAACGCTCCCGGATAGTTCGCGAGTCGCTACAGGCCTTCGCCGCTGGCCATCTGGCCTCAGCCCCAGTCATATCCAGTGACCAGCAGGCTGCGACGGTAGTCTACTGCTCCCCCATCCTTCCTTTGAGTGATGTGACGTGCTCTGCGGCGCGGTCTGAACTCCGAGGACCGGTGTTCGCCGGTTGTGCTCCTAAACGCGATTTTTCGCGGAGGGTGCCAGCGCATTTGCATCGGGCCGAGCCTTGGTAGCTGAAAAAGGGGGGCCGCTGAAACTTTGCCGTCGCAAGCGCCCTCAACGTTGCATGACCGTTTCGTGAGAGGGCGGCCGTCGTAGCGCGGCTCACGCGAACTAACGATTACGATTCGCTTTTCGAACGCATGCGTTCTAAGCGTAGGCGGAGCTCTTCCGGCAACGCGCTGCCGAAGTTGCCAGTGGCCGGTGCAGTTGCTTCTCCTGCTGGAGTCGCCGGCTCGGCAGTTTCCTCGGGTTGGCAACGGTGTTTTGCGATCGCAATACCCAGCTCGGCGGTGAAGCTGCCTTGCGCGAGGCGACGGATCAACCCGGCGCAGTAACGTATCGGGTCTCTGACCTGCATCGCCTGCATGCGTCCGGCGAGCTCGTCGAGCACTTGTTGCGCCGCTGGCCTGTTCACTGCTTCCAGCTGTCGGCGTAGTGCCTGTCGCTGTGCCGGACTCAGTGCGGCCGGGAAACAAAGCTCACCACCACCACCTTGCAGTGCACGGGTGCTATCACCGCACCGTGGTTGTGGTGTTGGTTCAATACACGGTTCAGTGGTGGTTACTCGGACACTACTGTCCAGGGCCCCTGGCCAAGGCTGACCAGGCCCCCCGGCCACTGCTGTCCGATCCCCCCGGTCAGAATCGCCGTGACCCCCTGGACAGTTTGGCCGGGGGGGTGCCCAGCGCAGAAGGTAGCCATTGCTGGTGCGGCCGCCGTGCTTACTGAAGCGATGTTGGATGGACAGATGATCCTGTGCCGCAAGCAGTCCGATCATCCGCCGCACACTGCGCTCGCTGATGTCGCATTTCTCGGCCAGGTGGCGATGGCTGGGGAAGCAAAAGCCAAGATCGTTGGCTTCATCGGCGAGCGCCATCAGCACCAGCTTCGGTGCCGGTGCCAGATGCACCGTCCAGGCCCAGGTCATGACCTTGAGACTCACCGCGCTCGCCTTGCCGCAGTCACCAGGGCGAACGCGTGCTGCACTCGCCGGTGTGCACGGGATTACAGTGCAACGTCAGACAGACGCTGCTTCCAGGCTTCGTATGCAGCCACCGGAAACAGACGCCGACGGCCGATCAGGATGGATGGCGGGAGACTGCGATCTTTGCGACCCAGTCGATTGCGAACGGTCCCGGACCGTACCCGCAGCAGCTCGGCGATCTCCGGCACGGTATAGAAGTCTTTCATCACCATTGTCCTCATCGAGCGGTTGGAGCCATTCGCCGTTACGTTGGCGGCCAACTCGATGTTGCCTCCGCATCCACTCCCTGCAAACTCACTCCAGCGCACTCCGGCGTACTCGGTCGGGCAAGCAGCCAGTTTCGAACAGCCGAGAACCACCTCGGTGGAGCGCCGCGACCCGCAGCCGCCGTTTCAGCACCGCCGGTTATCTACGCTGGAGTGCGCTGGAGTACGCCCCAGTAGGTTGTTGTGGATGCTGGCGACGCACACACTGGCCATGCCTGCCATCGCCTGTCTCACATGGACCCAGCTGCCCTTCCACGTCCGGTGGTTCGCTGCCTCACCAAGGCGGAAGCCGCGGAGTATCTCGGCATCGGCGTGACGATGCTCGAGGCACTGCGCATCCCGGCGGTCCACTTCGGTCGCCGGTGCCTGTACGACCGCGTTGACCTCGACGCCTGGCTGGACGAATATAAGCAGCGAGGGCGGGCCGGAAAGGAGAGTCAATGGCCCGTGAAACTGGGATCTACCGACGTGGCGACTCCCGCCACTGGTGGATGGCAACAACGCTACCGAACGGCCAGCGCGTACGCCAAAGCACTGGGACTGAAGACCGAAGGGAAGCCGAAGCCCTCCTCGCCAAGCTGAAGGTCGAGGCGTTTCGAGAAGCCAAGTTCGGGATCAAGCCGCAGCGCTCGTGGCAGGAGGCCGTGGTCCGGTATCTCTCGAGCAAGCAACATCTTCGGAGTTTTGCCGACGTGCAACGCATCTGTCGGCGCCTCGATCCTTACCTGGGTGCACTGGCACTGCGCGAGATCAGCGGGGATGTGATCTGGCAGGTCACTCAAGGGGAATTGAAGCGCGGCAACCAGCCGGCGACGGTCAATCGCTATCTCGCGACGATTCGCAACCTGTT
>JALYXY010000199.1 GCA_030946875.1 Pseudomonadota bacterium
CCGTTAGTGCAGGAGTCTCGTCCCTCCGAGGCGTCGGCACCGATTGCTGGGTACCCGTGGCCAGGTGCCGCTCGATCACAGAAAGCAGGGCGTTGGGCCGAAGTGGTTTCGCCACGAACTCGGCTGCGCCTGAAGCCTTGCATTCTGCGACGACCTCACTCGTGACGTTTGCGGAAAGGATGATGATCGGGATGGGACTTGGGGTAGTAAACCGATAAAGCTTGAGAGCCTCGAGGCCGCTAACGAGCGGCATTGAGAGATCCATGAGGGCCAGGTCGTAGCAGCCCTTTTCCAGCTCATCGAGCGCGGCCTCACCGTTTGGCACAATGGTCACGCAATAGCCGCCACTTTCAAGGACGAGCTGCGCCACGCGCTGATTGGTTGTGTTGTCCTCCGCCACCAGAATACGGGCGCCTTTGATCTTCGTGACGTTTGGCGCGCGGTGTTCGCCGATCGAGCGCGCGATCGCGGTGAACTTCGCAGAGTCCCACGTGCTTCCAATCGCCTCCGAGTCCCTCGCGTGTGCGTGGCTGAAGGGTATTTCGGCCCAGAACAGGCTGCCGACATCCGGCGCGCTTTCTACTCCGATTCGCCCTCCCATCAGGGTGACGAGCTGGCGTGCGATGGTTGTACCTAGTCCGGTTCCCCCGTACAGGCGCGTGATGGAATCGTCGGCTTGCGTGAAAGGCTCGAAAATAGCCGCTTGTTTTTCGAGCGGTATGCCGATCCCGGTGTCTTGAACCTCAAATCTCAACACGCTTTGCTCGGTCGGGCATTCGACGGGCCTGACGCGTAGCTGCACCTTGCCTCGGTCGGTGAACTTGACGGCATTGGCAAGCAGGTTCAGCAACACTTGCCTCAGATGGTGCGCATCACCTTCGAACCACCGGTTGAGTTCGGCAGGCAAGTCGACGCTTAGCTCGAGTTGCTTGTGGCGAGCCTGGGGCAAGATGACCTTGACCGTACTCGTGAGCAGTTGCCCCAGATCGAATGGGGCCTTTGAAAGCTGCACTCGACCGGCTTCGATCTTGGCCATGTCGAGCACGTCTTCTATCTGTATCAGGAGCAGATGAGCGGAAGTACCCAACGTGTCGACGATCTCACGTTGAGATTCGTTGAGACTGCTTTCGCGCAGAACGTCCGCCATTGCGATGACGCCGTTGAGCGGCGTACGCATCTCGTGACTCACGTTGGCCAGGAATCGGCCCTTTGCCTTATTGGCATCATCTGCGCGGCGACGCGCTTCATTGATGCGCTCAGCGAGTACCCCCACATAGAAGGGGAGTACCACCATCGCGACTATGAGCCCAATGCCGATCTCCAAATGTTGCGACCAGAAATCAGAGATCGCTAAAACTAGCGAAAACCCGACCAGCCCGAGAATTTGGCAGACATGCAGGTACGTGCGTCCGAAGCGGAATCCATTGCCGAACGTGACAAACAGGTAAACGCCCAATACAACTGCGCCGCCTTCGCCCATTCTGATCAGGCAGTACGTAGTTACGGCATTGTCCGCAACCATACCTATGAAACGACGTGCGACCGAGTCTCGTCCCGTGGTAAGGATTCGCTGGGCGAGTGCGACCCCGAACAGGAAGAAAGCGATCGCCACGAGGTCGACCTCCCACTCGTGATCGCTGATGTGCCCGTCCCTGAGTGTGTAGATCAGGAGGTAAATGAGCACCACCGCGGCGATGCCCACGCGGAGAACGGCCTGCTCGAGTTCCGCGCGGGGGGCGGCGTCCACGAGCTCCTTCAATCCGAATGCGTTGAGCCCGCGCCGCTTCAACGCATGGAGCTGTTCGCCTACATGGCGGAGTTGAGTCGGCACCACAGAATCGGAGAGCAACAGAGTGACTCCTATGCGTCAGCCGACGGGCGGCTCAGCGTAGTCCGAGTGAGCAAAGACCGTGCCCTGTAGTGAACTGGATGCACACCCAGTGTCCCGAGGCAAATTCCTGTACGGCGTCCACACCGTCGCACGATCGGTGACGAGTTTCGTCAGGACAGCCCTGCAAAGACAACTGCGCAGGTTCGCGTGACTTTCCGTGAATGCCTCAATCCTTGAACGTGGACCTTATCTCCTCGACTCGCCCCATGTCCGCGAAGAATGCGTCCACACAGACGGGGTCGAAGTGCTTCCCGCGCTGGGAACGGACGTGCTCGATACCTTCGTCGACGGACCAGGCTGCCTTGTATGGACGCTGACTGATCAGGGCATCGAAGACGTCGGCCACGGCAACCACGCGCGCTGCCATCGGGATGTCCTCGCCATGCAGGCCGTTGGGGTAGCCCGTGCCGTCGAACTTTTCGTGGTGGCCGAGCGCGATGATGGCGCCCATGCTGAGGTACTTGGACGGGCTGCCCTTCAGGATGTCATAGCCGATGCGTGGATGTGACCGCATCACCTCGAGCTCGGCCGGCGTAAGGGGGCCCGTCTTGAGCAGGATCGAATCGGGAATTCCGATCTTTCCGATGTCGTGCATGGGCGCGGCGACCTCGAGCACATGGACCGTATCGTTGCCGAGTCCGAGGTTATGGCCAATCAGCGCCGAAAACTTGGCCATGCGCTGCAGGTGATTGCCCGTCTGTTTATCGCGGAATTCCCCGGCCTTGGCCAGCTTGGCGAGCGTTTCCAGCTCGCGCTCATGGATTTCGCCCACGGACTTGTCGACCTGATACTGCAGCACTCGCGCCTGGTCTGACAGGACGATCTTGTGCCGGCGCAGGTCGAGCAGGTTGGCGCAGCGCGCGCGCGTCTCGTGCTCATCGAGCGGCTTGATCAGAAAATCGGTGGCTCCGCCTTCGAGCGCCTCGTAGCGGATCTTGCGGTCGTCGACGACAGTGATTACGACGATCGGCACATCGACGCAGTGCGGCAAGGCACGCAGCTGCTTCACAAGCTCGATGCCGTCGAACTCCGGCAGCTTGTAGTCGGTGAGCACCATGTCCACGCGGTTGTTGCGCGCATACTCGAGCGCACGGCTCGGCGTCTCGAAGAGCTCGAGGTTCAGCCGGTTGTCGATCTGCCGCACGATCTCGGCAAGCAGCAGGCGGCTGCTGAAGAGGTCGTCGATGATGAGGACGGTGTTGCGCTGGGCGCGCGCCAGCGCGAGCTCGGAGACCGAACCGACGCCATTGCTGTTGGGGCTGAACCTGAGCTGCGCAGCAGACATCGGATCCTTCGAATTCCGTCCTGCAACCCGTTGAAGAGAAGAGCACGAGTCTTAAGCAAGCTCCATGCCTTGGGCGAGGGCGCACTGCACGGATTGCGGCTGAGCCGCGGTTGAGGGTCCGCACAAATGCAAAGGGTCGACTCGAAGAGTTCGAGCCGACCCATTGATTTTATGGTCGGGGCGAGAAGATTCGAACTTCCGACCCCCTGCACCCCATGCAGGTGCGCTACCAGGCTGCGCTACGCCCCGACGTAACTCAGCATTATAGCGCGATCAGTCACTCCGGCCTAGCAACTGCCGTATTTGCTCCAGTTCCTGCCGTATTTCGGCCACCGAAACGCGTGCGAGAACAGTGGCTTCTGGGCCGTGTAGAAGAGTCCCCTGCCCATCTCCGGGTGCGGATTCGGTCGCGGGAGCCTCGGGCTCGCTATCCAAGCGATGCCGCGCGCCGTTGATCGTGAAGCCTTGCTCGTACAGAAGGTCCCGGATGCGCCGTATCAGCAGGACTTCGTGGTGCTGGTAATAGCGCCGGTTGCCGCGGCGCTTCACGGGTTTGAGCTGTGCGAACTCCTGTTCCCAATACCGTAGCACGTGCGGCTTGACCGCACAGAGTTCGCTCACCTCGCCAATGGTGAAGTACCGTTTGGCAGGGATCGGCGGAAGCTCGGCTCTAAGTCGGCTGTGTTCCGACATAGTTTGCGGCTTCGACCATGGCCTTGAGCTTCTGGCTTGCGTGGAAGGTCACCACGCGTCGGGCTGTGATGGGGATTTCCTCGCCGGTCTTGGGATTGCGGCCCGGCCGCTGCGGCTTCTCACGCAGCTGAAAATTTCCGAAGCCGGAGAGCTTGACGCTGTCGCCGGCTTCGAGGGCCACTCGAATCTCTTCGAAAAATCGCTCGACCATGTCCTTGGCTTCACGCTTGTTGAGGCCGAGTTGCTCGAAAAGCAGGTCGGCGAGTTCCGCTTTGGTAAGGGTCATCGATCGAATCCTACTGACGCAGCGCGCCGTTGAAGCGGGTGATGACAACCTGAAGCAGTGAAGCCATGGCAGCTTCGATCTCGCTCTCGGTCAAAGTACGTTCAGTATCCTGCATAACCACCAGAATCGCAACGCTTTTTTTTCCATGACCCAATGACGGGCCGCGGTACACGTCGAAGAGCTGCAATGACTCGACCTGACCTGGACGTTCAACGGCGAGTGCACTCAGCAGTTCCTGCACGGGGATTGCCTCATCGACCACCACGGAAAGGTCCCGCCTCACCCGGGGGAGCGCCGAAATGGGTTGCGCCCGTGGGCACGGTACTTCCGTCAGAAGCGCCACGTCGATCTCGAACAGCACTGGGGGCGCGGGAAGCTCCAGGCGCTGCAGGATGCGGGGATGCAGTTCACCTATCCAGCCTGCCGGGTGCCCATCGACCGAGATCGTGGCGCTGCGGCCCGGATGAAGCGCAGGATGGGGTGCGGCACAGGTCGTGACCATCAGCGGCGCCACGACCGCCTGCAAGTCTCCCTTGACATCGAACAGATCCACCGCTCGGGCGCCGGCATCCCACTGTTTGCGGATCGCATCTCCATACGCAAGGCCACCGAGGCGAAGGGTTTGTCGGTCACCGTGACTCGAGCGATGAAAGCAGCGGCCGAGCTCGAAGATGCGAATGCGGTCCTGCCGGTGGGCGAGGTTGGTGCGCAACACCTCCAGAAGTCCGACCGCCAGCGTGGTCCGCATCACATCGAGGTGACTCGCAATGGGATTGAGCACGCCAATCGGTGCCTCTTCCGCGTCACGTTCCGGAAAGAGCAGCTGCTCCTGAACGGAGCTCACGAAGCTGAACGTGATCACCTCCTGCCAGTCGCGAATCGCAAGCCGCTCTTTGATCTTGACGGGCGTGCGGCGGCCTTCACTCGCCGGAAGCATCCTGTGCACGTGCGCTGATGCCACGGCCGGTATGCGGTCGTAACCATGAAGACGTGCCACCTCTTCGACGAAGTCCTCCTCGATCGCCAGGTCGAAGCGGTAGGTGGGAGGCGTGACCAGCCAGTCGCCGCCGGCCGCTTCGACTGTGCAGCCGAGTTTCCTCAGGGATGTCGCGACAAAGGCCGACGCGACATCGACGCCGAGGAGACGCCTGACTCGCGCTGGACGCACGCGGACGGCAGGCCGTTGAAGCGGCAATGCGGTGACGTCAGAGAGCGGTCCCGCGTGGCCGCCACAAATCGACAGGATCAGGGCTGTGGCACGCTCC
>JALYXY010000205.1 GCA_030946875.1 Pseudomonadota bacterium
TTCTCGACGATCCTCTACCTGCCGCTGTATCTGCAACTCGGCCGCGGGGTCGCGATCGGCGAGTCCGGCGTGCTGCTGCTGCCGATCACCTTGTCGATGGTCGGCTCCTCCGCGCTCGTCGGCCGGCGCATCGCGCGCACGGGGCACGTCGTCGAATTCCCGTTCCGCGGCCTGATCGCCACGATGCTTGCGATGATCGTGCTTGCGATCGCATTACCGCGCCTGCCGACGCCCGCTGTCCTCGTGCTGACCATGGTGACCGGAGCCGGGCTTGGCGCCGTCATGCCGCCCACGCAGGTCATCGTGCAGCATGCGTCGGGCCGCGAGGCGCTCGGAGCAGCGACAGCGTCCATTGCGATTGCGCGCGCGATGGGCGGTGCGGTCGGCGTCGCTCTCGTCGGTGCCGTGCTGTTCGTCGTGGTGGGAAAGGAAAGCGGCGATGTGTCCACCACCCTCAATGCTGCGCTCGAAGGAGGGAGTGCGTTCATGGCCCAGCTCGCCGAGCCGCAGCGTGCCGCGCTGGCTGCGCGTCTGGATCACGCATTCGGGCTCGTCTTCGCGATGATCGCAGCGATGTCAGCCATGGGCGCGGTGATCGCGCTGACGGTGCCGAAGCCCACCCTGTGACACGTGCGGCGGGACGTGGAGCGCGCTCAGCGGCCGGTCGTTTGTGCCACGCGTGACTCGAGGTTCTCCCAGCGCGCATACGCGGTGGCGAGCTGTCGTTCGAGCACATCGAGATCACGTTGCAGGATGACCACTGCATCGGCGCCCTGGCTATACAGAGCGGGGTCGGCAAGCCGCAACTGCTGGGCGCGAACGTTGCCCTCGAGCGCCTCGATCATCGCGGGCAGTCCTTCGAGCTCGCGTTGCTCGCGAAAGGAGAGGCTGTCGCGGGGCTTCTGCGAAGGCGGCGACGCTCGACTGCCTGTCGCATCGGCCAGTGCCGGCTGCTTGCCTGCCGTGGTGGCAGTGTTGCGTGCGCTCGAGCGCGCCTTTGAATCCGTGCGTGTGCTTCGCGACGGGCTCGGTTCGCGGTGCGCACGCTGGTAGGCCTCCCAGTCGGAGTAGCCGCCCGCATATTCGCGCAGCACGCCATTGCCTTCGAACGCGATCGTCTGCGTCACGACGTTGTCCAGAAATGCGCGGTCATGACTGACCAGAAACAGCGTGCCCGAATAGTCGAGCAGGAGTGATTCGAGGAGCTCCAGCGTCTCGATGTCGAGATCGTTGGTGGGCTCGTCGAGAACCAGCACGTTCGCGGGCCGTGCGAAGAGACGAGCGAGCAAAAGTCGGTTGCGCTCACCTCCGGAGAGTGAGCGCACCGGCGAACGCGCCCGTTCCGGAGCGAACATGAAATCGCCGAGGTAGGTGATGACGTGTCGTCGCGATTCTCCGATCTCGATGAAATCGGCGCCTGGGCTGATGCTTTCGGCAAGCGTCGCCTCCGGATCGAGCGCCTCGCGGAGCTGATCGAAGTACGCGATGTCGAGCTGAGTGCCGCGCCTCACCGATCCGCTATCGGGCTCGATCTCGCCGAGAATGAGCTTCAGCAGCGTGCTCTTGCCCGCGCCGTTGGGTCCGATGAGGCCGATGCGATCGCCGCGCATGACACGGGTCGAAAAGTCATGGATCAACCTGCGCTCACCGTACGACTTGTGCACGTTCAGCAGCTCGGCAACCAGACGACCTGATCGCTCGGCATCGGCGATGTTGAAGCGCACGTCACCAAGGCGTTCGCGGCGTTGCGCCCGCTCGCGGCGCAATGCTTCGAGTCGCAGCACGCGCCCTTCATTGCGGGTGCGACGCGCTTCGACACCCTTGCGGATCCACACCTCCTCGTCGGCGAGGAGCTTGTCGAAGCGGGCGTTGGCAAGGGCTTCCTCGTTTTCCTCGGCAGCCTTGCGGATGCGGTACTGCGCGAAGGTGCCGGGATAGCTGCGCAGGTGCCCGCGATCGAGCTCGACGATCCGTTGCGCGATGACATCCAGAAAGCGGCGATCGTGCGTGACGCAGACGAGTGCGCCTGCGAACGATGCGATGAGCTCCTCGAGCCACGAAATGGCGGTGATGTCGAGATGATTCGTCGGCTCGTCGATGAGCAGAATGTCGGGTTCGGCTGCGAGTGCCTGTGCAAGCGCCACGCGTTTTTTCCATCCTCCCGACAGCGAGCCGACGATGGCGTCGGGGGCGAGGCCGAGCCGTGAGATGACGGTGTCGACCCGGTGGCCCAACGTCCAGCCACCCTGATCGAGCTGCGCCTGCAACGCGTTGACGGTTGAATGCACCTGCGCGTCGTGCGGCGTGTGCGCGAGCCGTGCCGTTGCGTCGTGGTAGGCGGTGAGCAAGGCGCCCTCGGGACCCAGCCCCAATGCCACCGCTTCGTACACCGTGTGCGTGGCGACGAGTGGCGGCTCCTGCTCGAGGAGCGCGACCCGCATGCCAGGCGCAAGCCAGCGCTCGCCGTCGTCCAGATCGCGGTCGCCCGCGAGGACGTGCAGCATCGAAGACTTGCCCGTGCCGTTGCGACCGATCAGCGCGACGTGCTCGCGCGGCTCGAGCAAAAAATCCGCGCCATCGAGCAAGGCGCGATGGCCATAGGCCAGACGTGCGCGCGTCAGCGAGAGGACCGGCACATCAGCGCGGGAGCGTGAGATCCAGGAAGGCGTCGCAGCGTTGTCCGGCAGGACACGAGATCGACCCGTCGCTCCCCCGGTTGCGAACGTTGATGTAATACGTCTGCCCGGGCTGCAGGACGGCCGCGCCACCCGCGGGGCTGGATACGGTGAGCAGGCCGTTTGCGCTGACGCCACCGGTGTCGAGGAGCGGCCCATTGGTGCCCGAGACATCCACGCCGCGAAAATCGCACGCGAAGCGCGACACGGTCACGTCACGCACCACCGGCGGCCCACCGAATTCGGCCACGAAAAGGCGCCCCGAGGTGGAGGACGCCGGGGTTCCTGCCGGGACCGTGAAACGCACCACCCACACTCCGTTCCACTGAAAGCCGGGGTCGGGATACCCGGCCGTGATGGCTCGTTGCGTCGCCCAGGGAACGTTCGTGCGCAACACCGACGGGAAGTTGCCGCAGAAATCCTGCGCCACCGGCGTCGAGGCCGACCAGTTGAGCGTGATGGAAGCGGGCGTGCCGGGGCCACTCGGGTTTCTGGCGACCACGGTATACGTATGCGGCCCGGCGGCACCTTCCGATACGTAGCACGAACTGCTGGTGCCGTTGCAGCCCGACCAGCTGAAGGATGACGGGTTGTTCGTGCACAACGCGGTCAGCTGCACCGTCGATCCCACTACGGGAGGATCGGTCTCAGAGGTCGCCGTGATCGTGCAGGCAGGGGGTGGGAGTTGCGGGGTCGAAGCACGCCAGGCGATGTCGATGGTTGCTGGCGCACTGCTGCCATTGGCATTGGTTGCGATGACGCTGTAGGTGAAGATGCCCGGGGCGTTGGAGGTCACGTTGCAGCTCGCCGTGGTGCTGCTGCAACCCGACCACGTGTAGCTCGCAGGCGAGCCGGAGCAGTTGCTCTGCAACGTAATGAGCGTCCCCACGAGCGGATTGGTGTCGTTCGCGCTGATGGAGCATTGGGGCACGGGCCCCACCGCGCCCGGAGAGCACATGACTACAGGCAGGGTTGCGCTGCCATACCCTTCGGCGACATAGCCCCTTGCGACCATGCTCTGCAAGATGGCTGGCGACGTGGTGTAGCGATGATTCGAATCGGCGCGGCCGTTCCACGCGCGATAGATTGGCACGCTGCCGGCGGGGCAGGCCCCCGTGGTGGTGTTCGGCAGATAGACCTGAAACACGTTGCTCGCCTCGAGCAACCATGCATCGGGAAACTTCTGCTGCACCGCTGCGCATTCGGCCGGTGACGCGGAATAGAAGTGCGAATCGAGACCGGAGCTCGGGCTGCCGTAGAAACGGCACACGGGCGTGCCACCGGCGAGCGGCGTCGATATGTCGCTGACCTTGAATGATTGGCCGGTTCGTTGCCAACCTACGAAAACACCGTTGTCGAGCTTCGCGATCTCGTCAGGAAAAGCCGTGACGAAATAGTGGTCGAGCGGCGCGTTGTAATACTCGATGGCATCGATCAGCGCTGCCACGGCATTGCCGGTGAGCGCACATGCAAAGGAGAACGTCGCCACCATGCACAGGCGGCGCCATAGCTGACGATCCATCGTAACCCCGGTGAGCTGGACCGAAGTGGTCCTGGTATCAAGGGACTGCCGCCGCGGGGGCGAGTTCCCCCGGGCCGGCAACCCGGGGCTCAGGATACGGGCTTGGCTGCGGTTCCGCCGCTCTTTTTCGCGGCAATGCTGTCGAGCGCTGCGCTCACCGCGCGGTCGAAAAGCGGCACGGGCTCCAGGACAATGCGGGCGCGGCCCACGGCGAGCTCCCACGCAAGCTCCTCCGGCGAATGCACGAAAGCGCTGCTGCGCAGTCGGCTCGTGAAGATATATTTGGTGCGCAACGGGCTCACCCAGGTCAGGCGTGCGTTGATCCAGTCATCCCCCTCGCGAAACGCGAGCCAGGTGCCCACCGCGATCTCGCTTACGTAGTCGTGGAAATTGTCCGTACCGCGGAAGCCTCCGTTCTCGACGGCGCCCTGCGCTCCGCCGAGTGATCCGGCACTCGCTCCCGATGCGGCCGACGCTGTCCCGCGTGGAGTCCCGATCCCTGCCGCTATCGGATGTGCAGGTGTGATCGCTTCGGGGCGAGGCGTGGGCGCTGGCGTCGCGCCCAGGCTTGCAGATGTCGGCGCGGGAGCGGGTTGCGCCCGCTGAACGCCCTGCGCCACCCCTTGGCCGCTTGCCCCTGGTGGCGCTGCAGTGATCGGGGGAGCAGCCGC
The DNA here is from genome assembly GCA_030946875.1 of Pseudomonadota bacterium. GTDB lineage: Bacteria > Pseudomonadota > Gammaproteobacteria > Burkholderiales > Casimicrobiaceae > CAIWHR01. The sequence continues at coordinate 4,869 of JALYXY010000205.1, forward strand.
CGCTGTGCGCGGCCTGATCGCGGCGATATGCAGGTCGTACAGCGTGTCGAAGAACGGCTTTGCCCGGTTGTCCGGCAAAGCGACGGCGGCACATCCCTTGCGCAGACTGCCGATGATGCCGGGAACCATCTTGGTCAGTCGCGCCTTCTGTGCCGACCGCTCCTTGGCGGTGATGCTCCACAGCAGATTGTCCATCGTCTGGAGCGCACCGCGATAAGCGGCGCCGCGCTCGCCGTGCTCCTGGCGCAGTACGGTCAGGTAATCGGCCCACGCGGTTTCAACGAACATGCGCACGTCCGCGGGCACGCGCAATCCCGCGAGGCGATCTCGAACAAGAGCCCGCGCATGAGCACGATCGCTTTCGCGCGCTTCGGCGTCGAGCGCTGCCTCGATGTCGTCGGTGATGGCGCGCGACACGCTGTGCTGCTCGCCTTCGAGAAATGCAGCGAGCTCCCGGTCTGCCCGATCGAAGACCTCGAGGTCGAGCACGAAGTCGCGACAGATGGTGTCCACCACGCGCGACGCGATGCCTTCGAAGGCGACGCGATAACCCTTGTTGCTGGTCGACCCCACCGCGCCGGATGCGAGTCGATCCAGCAACCGGCGGGCGGGATGACTCTTGTCGGAGAAGAAGCTCCTGTCGAGAAGCGCCGCCTTGAGGATCGGCACCTGCAGCCGGCCGAAGATGCCGCGCGATGATTCGGGTATCGAAGGATCGCGAAAGATGTAATCGAAGAGCAGCGAGATCACGTCCATCGTGATCTTGTCGCTCGCGCTCATGGGCTCGGTGCCCATCGCGACCCGGATGTACGGAATGCGGTTGAGCGGCAGCGCGGCCGTATCCACGCCGCGCGCCTTGAGCTCGCGCTGAGTCCCTTCGTTTCGCGGGTCGAAGTTCTGCCACTGCGCAAGCACCTCGAACACCGGCGACGATGATCCGAGCGTCAGAAGCGGGTCGACGGAGGGAAAGCCGTCATCGGCTCGCGCCGGCGCGCGGGTTGGCGGGGGCGCACTCCCCGGCCACATCGCAGCCGTCGCTTCAACGGCGGCACGCGTTTCGGACGAGTGCGGATTCACCGGTGCGGCATCCGGCAGCGCGGCCATCTGCAGCAAGGTCCCGCCTGCCATGCGTCGCAGGCCATCGCCACTCGGGGCAGGGGATGTTGCGGCAACCACCGGCAGCGGCACATGGCCTTCGGCGCGAGGGGGCGTTGCAGGGACCGGCACATCCAGAAGCGGTGCTTCGCGCTCCGACGCGGTCAAGCGCGCATCGGGCGCTTGTCGCGCCTCCTCGCCCGCCGGCGTCGCTTCCACGACAGCATCAGCCCGCGCGAGAGAAGATGCATCCTCTTCGTCGATGAAGCTCGCGCCGATCGGCGGCACGTCGATGTCGATGGTCTCGACGTCCGGCCCTGCTTCCTCCAGCAAACGGCTGAATGCGGGAAAGAGATCCTTGTCATCGGCAGGACGGTGCTCGCTGCGGGCGCGCAGCGCCGCCTTGATTTCCGGCAGCACGCCGTGATCGGCGAGCAGGCGATTGAGCGTGATGTAGGCCTTCGGCACCGATGGCGTGATATCGGTGAGCACGCGCTCCATGAACGGGCGCCATATGCGCGGATTCGGAAACATCCCGCGCGCGCTCGCACCGATGGCATCGACGACGTAATCAGGGGCGAACGGATTGTCCACGTCGCGCACGACAGGCTCCCGCAGGAGCTCGGCGATGCGCACGTCCAGGGCATCGAGCTCCTTGCGTGACCACCGCGCAAGCACGCGCACCGCTTGCGCAATGGCTGCCTGCTTCTCCTGGTCGAACGGATTCAGCACACGCAGGGTTGCAAGCGAGACATCGGGATCAGGCCGGCGGCCGCTGCGGCGATGACCGGCGAAGCGACGCTGGATCAGCGTGCGCATCTTCTGATCGAATTGCACGAGCCAGGTCTCGCGTCCAGTCAGGAAACCGAGCTCGTCCTTGTCATCGACCTCGTGCTTCTCGAAGAGATCGGTCGCGGTTTCGATCGACAGGCGCGCGGCGCCGTGCAACGTGGTGGCAAAGAGCTCGAGACATTCAGCCAGGACCTGCTGGCAGGTGTCGGCATCCAACGTGAGAGCGTCCGGCGACACCGCATTCTGCGACGACACGTCTTTACCCGGTGTCTTGTCGGTCTGCATGCGCTCAGCCCGGACTCGTGACACAGGCCTGCCCCAGTCGCGTGTACTCCTCGCTCGTGTCGATCTCCGCGTGCCGTGCCTTGATCTCGGCGTATCGCGCCTGCATGAATTTACGCATGAATGCCTGCAGGCGCTGCCGCATCGTCTCCTGCGATTCGCGCGCATCGTTCGCGTACAGCACCTGATCGCCGTACGCTGCGGTGAGCTCCCGCCGCGCCCGTTCGACGAGCTCATTCAGGGACTCTCGATACACGGCCACGTGGCGCATCTCGTGCTCGAGAATCATGGTGCGCCGGCAGCGATCGTCGGCGAATTCGCGGGCGACGAACACGGTCATCGGAGTCGCCGAGAAGACGAGTCGCACGCTCGGCCGTGAGCACACGCGACCACCGGGACGATCCTCGAGGCCCTTGCTTTCCAGCGTGGACTCGTACGCAATCCGAGCCTGCATGAGGCCCACCGTACGGCGAAACCGCGGCGCATCGTTCATCGACGAGAGTGCCGACAGGGACTGACTGAAATCCTCGACGAATGCGATCGGCGCGGCCACGACCTCGAAGCGCGCGGGGGGCAGCGCTTCACACCGGGTCTCGAACGAGGAGAAAGGATTGAGGCGATCAAAGAGACCCGCGTCGGCGGAGGTCACCACCAGCGAACCGGCGAGGAAAACGAGCAGGAGCGCGAGCGGTTGCACGATGTTGGCGGAGCATTCAAAGCTGGAGGATACCGAAACGCGCACGGAAGTGCTCCGCCTTGATGGCGGGCCCAGGCGATGGACGGCGCTTGCAGCTGTCAGAAACGCAGGTACCATGCCATTGTCATATATTGGCCGCATGATCGACGGCGGCGCACGCCACGAGGGTTCGATGACGAAGCAATGCGCGATCTGTGGTCATGGCGCCGAGCGCGGCTCCATCTGTACCGCCTGCCGTGCGGCCCTTGAGCGTGCGCGGGACCGCACGATCTCGGAATTCCAGCCGCTCCCCGGGCTTGCTGTCGCGACTGCGGCCGGGCGGCAGGTCCAGCGGAGCACGGGCCGTGCCGCGCCGCGTGGCGAGCGTCCGGCGCGCGGGCGGAACGATCAGCGTGGCACTTCCGGACTGACCGATGGAGGTCTCCTCGAGGTGCCAACGAGGACCCGCGCATCCGTGTTCGTCTGGGTGATCGTGACGTTGATGGTGCTCGTGGTCACGTATGTCGCCTATGGCGTGGTCACTCGCGCATTGGGCGCCGCAGCCACGATGTCCAACAACCACGAGAGCGCGTTGCGCGACGGTGCGTCATCTTCTGACGCGCCGCGCGAGCGCGGCTCGGTAGCGCCCGTTGTACCTGCGCGCTCGTTCGAGGCGGCAGAACCGCTGGAAACGATCCCGGTGCCCCCTCAACCCTCGCTCGAGGTGCGATCCGGCCCGGCGCATTTGGACTTCCGGGAGCATTCGGGAACCGCCCGGTCGCTGCGCGCCGAGCGCCGAGATGCTCAAGCTCGCAGGCCGAACACGGAGGCGGATCCATCGAAGAGCGCACCGGCAGGTCCGCCGCGCGCTCTTCAGGACGACGCGGATGCGACGGATGGCGCGAGCGCGCGCACGGCCGTGACAGTGACGACGGAATCGCGGGCGCGGCCGGTCGAAGCTTCCCGGCCAAATCGCTGGGAGCGCATGGCCACCAACCTCAAAGGCTGCGCGCGCGACGGTTTGTTCGGCGGCTTTCTATGCGAGCAGCGGGTCCGCCTGCAGTATTGCGAAGGCTACTGGGGACAGGTCGTCCAATGTCCCGGCAGCCCTGCCAACGATCACGGACAGTGAGCACATCCATCCGCGGCGCGAGCAGTCGGGCTGCTTGTCAGGCGCGCAAGGCCGTCCCCTTGCGAGGACGGCCCCCCCTATGCACGCCGGAACAGGTCTGACGAACGGCCTGTCGCGTACCGAATTGTAAGGTTCCCAAGTCGCGCACCGGCAGACAACGTCGCACGGTTCCTGCGTTCGGAACGCGCAGTGTTGTTTTCGAGCCCGGGGCCTCCGAGCAAACAGAAGGGTCGGTCTAACCGCGGCCCACGAAAGGCATCTTGGTCGCCATGACGGTCATGAACTGCACGTTAGCCTCCGGCGGCAGGCTGGCCATGTAGAGGACGGCGCTCGCCACGTGCGACACGTCCATCAGCGGCTCGATGGCGATGCTGCCGTTGGCCTGCGGTACGCCTTTGGCCATGCGTGCGGCGAGTTCGGTTGCGGCATTGCCGATGTCGATCTGTCCGCAGGCGATGTCATGAGGCCGCCCGTCGAGCGACGTCGATTTGGTGAGTCCGGTGATCGCGTGCTTGGTGGCAGTGTATGGAGCAGAGAACGGGCGCGGCGCGTGTGCCGATATGGAACCGTTGTTGATGATCCGGCCGCCGCGCGGTTCCTGCGTCTTCATGATGCGCACCGCTTCCTGCGTGCAAAGAAACGCGCCCGTGAGGTTGATGTCGACGACGCTCTGCCATTGCTCGACTGTCAGGTCTTCGATGGGAACGGCCGGCGCGCCGATGCCTGCATTGTTGAACAGCAGATCGAGACGACCGAAGGCATCCTTTACGCGCTCGAACAGCGCGCGCACCGATTCGGCTTTGGCGACGTCCGTCGGCACGACGAGCGCGCGCTCACCTGCATTGGCCTCCTGTGCAACGGCCTGCAACGGTTCGGCACGGCGACCCGCGAGCGCCACCCAGTAGCCCTGGGCGAGCAGGGCCAGCGATACTGCCCTGCCGATGCCTGTGCCGGCCCCCGTGACGACTGCTGTCCTGGTATTCGGTTGCATTCGTCTCTCCTCCCGAGCCCGGTCTTCGATTCGCGACGATGTTACCGCAACTGCGCGGGCGTCCCCATGAACCAAGGCGCGGCATGCTCGTCGAAAGATTCTTTGGGGAGGTTTCACATGCAGAAAACCTGGATTCTTGCTGCCAACAACAGCCGCGCTCGCATATTCGAGATGCAACCTTCGGACAAGCCACCGCAACAGATCGAGGAATTCGAGAACCCGCAGGGACGCGCTCACGCCCGCGATCTCGTGACC
>JALYXY010000208.1 GCA_030946875.1 Pseudomonadota bacterium
CCGCTTCAGCGCTGCGCCAAAGTGCCCTCCTCGATGATGCCGACCTCATGCGTGATCTCCGCCGTCTTCGCGAGCATGAGCGTCGCCGAGCAGTACTTCTCTTTCGAAAGCTTGACGGCACGTTCGACCTGGTGCGGGTCGAGCCCGCGACCGGTGACCATGTAGCGCAGATGAATGCGAGTGAAGACGCGCGGCGGGTCCTCCGCGCGTTGCGCCTCGGCGTCCACGACACAGTCAGTGATCGGCTGGCGGGCCTTGCGCAGGATCGTCACCACGTCGAAAGCAGTACACGCGGCCGCGCCGGCGAGGACGAGCTCCATCGGCCTGAAGCCGGCATTGCGCCCGCCCTGCTCCGCGGCCCCGTCGACGACCACGGAATGGCCGCTGTCGCTCTGGGCAACGAATGCCACGTCCTCAACCCACTTGACCCGCGCCTTCATGCCTTCCTCTCGAGCTCTAATCCATGTTGACCCGTGCGGGTGGGACGGAGACCGGCGAATCCTGTCCACCCGGCCGTCCCGGACCTGCTCGATTGACACGCATCCCGCTAACATACTATTATGCAAGACTTTGCTGACTTCGCGCGCAGACCCTCTTGCCGCGAGGCAAGCCGATCGTCCGCCGCGACGATCCCGCACTTCCTTCAGCGTGCCTGCTCGAGCTTCCAGCCAGAGCCGGACGCCTGCTTACAAGAACACAGGACTGCAATGAAGACCTTTTCCGCGAAGCCCGAGGATATCCGTCACGAGTGGTATGTCGTTGACGCCACCGACAAGGTGCTCGGCCGTCTGGCGAGCCAGATCGCGTTGCGCTTGCGCGGCAAGCACAAGCCGATCTTCACGCCGCATATGGATACCGGCGACTTCATCGTCGTGACCAATGTCGAGAAGATCCGCGTCACGGGCAACAAGGCCGAAGGCAAGCTCTACCACCGCCACAGCGGTTATCCGGGCGGCATCAGGACCACCACCTTTGCCCGCATGCAGGAGCGCTTTCCGGGCCGTGCGCTCGAGAAGGCGGTCAAAGGCATGCTCCCCAAGGGTCCGCTCGGCTACAAGATGCTGAAGAAGCTCAAGTGCTACTCGGGCGCGGCGCATCCGCACTCGGCTCAACAACCCAAGAACCTGGAAGTCTGAACGTCATGATCGGCAACTACTACTATGGCACCGGCCGTCGCAAGAGCGCGGTCGCGCGTGTTTTCCTGAAGAAGGGCACGGGCAAGATCGTCGTCAACGACAAGCCCGTGGATGAGTTCTTCGCGCGCGAGACCGGGCGCATGGTGGTGCGGCAGCCGCTCAAGCTCACCAGTCACGACGGCACGTTCGACATCATGGTCAACGTTGCAGGTGGTGGAGAGTCGGGACAGGCCGGCGCGGTACGCCACGGCATCACCCGTGCACTCATCGACTACGATGCGGCACTGAAGCCGACGCTCTCGAAGGCCGGCCTCGTCACGCGCGATGCGCGCGAGGTCGAGCGCAAGAAGGTGGGCTTGCACAAGGCCCGCCGACGCAAGCAGTTCTCGAAGCGCTGATCACCGCGAGTCGAACGCGAAAGGGCCGCCTTCGGGCGGCCTTTTGTCATGTCACAACCCATCGGGTGAGGTCAGGATGATCGACATTGGAATCGTCGGCGGAACCGGGTACACCGGTGTCGAGCTGCTGCGCCTGCTTGCGCAGCACCCGGAGGCGAACGTGCGCGCGATCACCTCGCGCAAGGACGCAGGCACGCGCATCGACGAGATGTTTCCGAGCCTTCGCGGCCGCTACGACCTCGCGTTCGTCGACCCGGGCGAAGCGAATCTCAAATCGTGCAACGTGGTGTTCTTTGCGACCCCGCACGGAGTTGCCATGGCGCAGGCACGCGAACTGGTCGACTCCGGCGTGCGAATCATCGATCTTGCGGCGGACTTCCGCCTCAAGGATCCTGCCGTATTCGAGCAGTGGTATGCGATGCCTCACAGCTGTCCGGAACTGCTGGCCGAGAGCGTCTACGGGCTGCCCGAGGTCAACCGGGAGGCGATCCGCACGGCGCGAATCGTGGGGAACCCGGGCTGCTACCCAACCGCTGTGCAGCTGGGCTTCCTGCCGTTGCTGGAAGCGGCGGTGGTCGACGCCGAGCACCTCATCGCCGACTGCAAATCGGGCGTATCGGGCGCCGGCCGCAAGGCGGAGCTCGGACTCTCATTCGCCGAGGCATCCGACAATTTCAAGGCGTACAGCGTGAAAGGTCACCGCCATCTGCCGGAAATCGTGCAGGGGCTCACCGATGTGTGCACGACGCCGGTGCGGCTCGTGTTCACGCCGCATCTGACGCCGATGATTCGCGGCATTCACGCCACCTTGTATGCGCGCGTGACGCAGCCGGGCGTCGATCTGCAAGCCCTGTATGAGAAGCGGTACCGGCTCGAACCCTTCGTCGACGTGATGCCCCCCGGCAGCACCCCGGACACGCGGTCCGTCCGGGCGAGCAACACCTGCCGCATCGCGGTGCACCGCCCCCAGGATGGGGACATCGCGGTGATCCTCGCCGTCGAAGACAACTTGGTCAAGGGTGCCGCGGGGCAGGCGATTCAGAACATGAACCTGATGTTCGGATTGCCTGAAACGACCGGTCTCACTGCCTTGCCTGTGGTGCCGTGAATTCGTCGGGTGGTCGCGGCCGTCGGGCGGCGAGGGAAACCGAAGCCGCTCCTTCATGGCAGTCTCGCGGGCGCGGGGCGTGCTGGAAGGCTCGCGGCTTGAGCCCCAGCAACGCGCCCCCATCTTACGGATGCTGGAAGGTCGCACCTGATGGCTCGCATAAAACGCCGGCACCGCGAACCTTGGTCACGGACTGCCGGTCGAAGATCTAGCATCCTGCCGGATCGGGCTGCGCTACCGTGCTTGCGGGGACCCTGCCGAAGCCCGATAATCGTGCTGCGAAGCACAAGGAGCATCAATGAACGCAATGACTGACATGCCCGTCCCTCTCGTCTTCACCGACAGCGCCGCCGACAAGGTCAAATCGCTAATCGAGGAGGAAGGCAATCCTGAATTGAAGCTTCGCGTCTTCGTCACCGGAGGCGGCTGCTCGGGCTTCCAGTATGGCTTCACCTTCGACGAGGTCCAGAGCGACGATGACACCGCCATGAACAAGAATGGCGTGACGCTCCTCATCGACCCGATGAGCTATCAATACCTGGTCGGGGCCGAGATCGACTATCAGGATGGCCTCGAAGGCGCCCAGTTCGTCATCAAGAACCCCAACGCCACCACCACGTGCGGGTGTGGCTCGTCCTTCTCTGCCTGACCCTGGCTGATGGGCAGCACAACGGCGCCGCGGGCGCCGTTGTCGCTTGTGGCACCCGACAAGCCCTTGTGCGAGCTCAGCGGTGGTAAACCGCGCCCAGCACGCGCGCGGCCCGGGCGCCCGTAACGTCCGGAAGGCTGCTTTCGCGGCCCGCAAGCGACTCACGGGCGAGCCAGGCAAAGGCCATCGCTTCGACCTGCTCCGCGGCCACACCCCGCACCGACGTGCTCATCACATGCCTCGGCGCGAGCTCGGCGGCCAGTGCATCCATCAAGGCACCGTTGTTGGCACCCCCGCCGCACACGAGCACCTCCGAGGCACCGCTGCACTGTGTGCGGATGGCGTCTGCGACGGTGCCCGCCGTGAGCGCCACGAGGGTTGCCTGCACATCCACGGGCGCGCGCGTGAGCCCGTCGGCCGCAGCCTCGCTCAACCGGCTTTCCAGCCAGGCTGCGTTGAAGAGATCGCGCCCCGTGCTCTTCGGTGGCGCCCGCTCGAAGTACGGTTCGGCCCGCATGACCCTCAACAACCGTGGATCCACGCGCCCTTTGCGCGCCCATGCCCCCCCGCGGTCGAAAGCGTTGCCGCGGTGCCGCAAATGCCACAGGTCCAGGAGCACGTTGCCTGGGCCCGTATCGAATCCGCGCACCGGGCCATCCACCGGCAGGTCCGTGATGTTGGCAATGCCGCCCACATTCACGACCACGCGGTGCACAGGACCCGAGAAAAGTGCGGCGTGGAACGCGGGCACGAGCGGCGCACCCTGCCCGCCCGCGGCGACATCACGGCTGCGGAAATCGGCTACGACGGTGACGCCGCAACATTCGGCGATCCGCGCGGCGTTGTTGAGCTGCAATGTCCAGCTCTCCTCTGGCCGGTGCCGTACCGTCTGGCCATGAACCCCTGCGGCCTCGACGTCGTCAGGAGCGACACCCGCGCGGGTGAGCACCGCCTGGATGATCGCGGCGTAAGCGTCGGCGAGCGCATTGGCAGCGCGCGCAGCACGCGCAAGCTCGTCCGGGGCTGGTGCCTGGAGCTGCATGAGCTCTGTGCGCAGGCTCGCGGCGAGCGGGCGCGTCGCGGAGGCAAGCACACGGCAGGGCCGCGCCTCACGCAGCGGTCCGAAGTCGACGAGAACGGCATCGATGCCGTCGAGGCTCGTACCGGACATCACGCCGACGTAAAGTTCTCGGCGCACGTGGGGGAGTGAAGGACGGGCGAGCGCCCGGTCAATCGCCTGCGGTGATCAGACGACCCGGCAACGCATGGGCCATCGCGAGCTGTGTGAGCGCCGGCGCAATACGGTTCGCGAACTCCGACCCTTGCAACGGGTTGAAGGCGTCGCCGTTCGGCAGTCCAACGGTTTCGGGATCGCGCTGCTCGTTGTTCACCCGGAACTCGTAGTGCAGGTGCGGCCCCGTCGCCCAGCCGGTCTGGCCCACGAAACCGATGATGTCGCCCTGGGCCACGCGCATGCCGGGCCGGAGCCCCTGCGCAAAGTCGGAAAGGTGCGCGTACAGCGTGCTGTAGATACCTTCGTGCTGCAGCTGGATCACGTTGCCGTAGCCATTCTGGATGCCGGCAAACGCGACTTTGCCTTCGGCTGTGGCGCGTACCGGCGTTCCGATCGGCGCGGCGTAGTCGACGCCCTTGTGCGCACGCCACTCCTGGAGCACGGGGTGGAAGCGTGCCTGGGTGAATCCCGACGCAATCCGCGAAAACTCCATGGGAGAACGCAGGAATGTCTTGCGCAGAGGGCTGCCGTCCTGCGCGTAATAGTTGTCGCGGCCGTCGGCGGCTCTAACCAGGAAGGCGCGGTGAGCAAGACCATCGTTCACGAACTCGGCGGCGACGATGCTGCCGACACCGACCGGCTCTCCCTCCGCGTAACGTACCTCGTACACCACGGAGAAGTGGTCGCCGCGTTGCAGGTCGTGGTGAAAATCGATGTCGCCGGCAAAGACGTCCGCGAGCTGCCGCGTGATGGCGTCGGGCAGGTCCGCGGCGTCAGCTGCGGCATACAGGGAGGAGCGGATCTGTCCCGTGGCCACCTTGAGCTCGATGGTCGTGGGCGCCGGCGCCAGTGTCGCCGCGAGCGCGTCCCCTCGACGCGATATGGAAAGCATCTCGCCATTGGGTGCGACGAACCGCAGGGCGAGAAGCCGGCCCTGATCGTCAGTTTCCAGACGCAGGGGTTTGCCAGGCTTGAGCTGGTAAAGAGCCCGGGCGACGGTATTGGTACGCACGAAGTCCAGGGCATCCGGATCGTCCACGCCCATTCGCGCGAGGAGACGACCCACGGTATCGCCGCGCTGGACGCGCTCCTCCCGCCAGTAACCTGCGTCCTCAGCGACAAGCGGTACCACCTTGGGTTGCGGGAGCGCACGCTGGACCAGCGTGCCGAGAGGTGCGTCGAGCCCCGCGTCAGGCGCAATGCCGAATGCAGCCATGCCGGAACCGGCGAGCACTGCGACGGCGAGCCACTGCCCGCGCGAAAGGAACGTGAACGCTGCGCGCGCAGGAGAAAACGTTTGGGCTAGAATGTGCAGGAGTCGTTCGGCCATCGTGAGCGTTTGCATCCGAAGGCCGCGATTCTACCAAAGCATTTCGGCAATGGGTGTCTGTCCTACACGACAAGTAACCGTTGGCCGATGCCGAACCCGCTGGTTGGCCGCCCTCCTGCCTTGACTTTCGACGTCGCCCACCATCTTGCCGTGTTCCGGCGGGGCGCGCAGGAGCTGCTCGTCGAGTCCGAGCTCGCGGCCAAGCTTGCTCGCGGCGTGCCGCTGCGCATCAAGGAAGGGTTCGACCCCACGCGGCCTGACCTCCATCTTGGCCACACTGTTCAGTTCAACAAGCTGCGGCAGCTTCAGGATCTCGGCCACCACGTCATCTTCCTGATTGGCGACTTCACCGGGCTCATCGGCGATCCCACAGGCCGCAACGTGACGCGGCCGGCGCTGTCCCCCCAGGAGATCGCCGCGAATGCCCAAACGTATACCGAGCAGGCGTTTGCGATACTATCGCCTGAAAAGACAGAGGTTGCGTTCAATTCGACGTGGTTGAATGAACTTGGCACGGCGGGAATGATTCGCTTGGCCGCCCGATACACCGTCGCGCGCATGCTGGAGCGGGACGATTTCGCCAAACGCTACGCGGCCGGTCAGGCGATCGCCGTGCACGAGTTTCTCTACCCGTTAGCGCAGGGATACGATTCAGTGGCCTTGAAGGCCGACGTGGAGCTCGGTGGTACCGACCAGAAATTCAATCTGCTCGTCGGTCGCGAGTTGCAGCGCCATTACGGCCAGGAGCCGCAGTGCATCCTGACGCTTCCGTTGCTCGAAGGGACGGACGGCGTGCATAAGATGTCCAAGTCCCTGGACAACTTTATCGGCATCACCGAGGCTCCGGGCGAGATGTTCGGCAAGCTCATGTCGATCTCCGATGAGCTGATGTGGCGCTACTACGAGCTCTTGTCGTTCCGGTCGCTCGAAGAGATCGTCCGGCTTCGCCAGGCGTGCGCCGAAGGAATGAACCCGCGTGACGCCAAGGTCATGCTGGCCCAGGAGATCGTCGCACGATTCCATTCCCGGTCGGCGGCCGAGCACGCATTGCAGGAGTTCAATGCGCGCTTTCGACAGCACGCGATGCCCGAGTCCATGCGCGAGGTGACGCTCGACACGCGCGGCGCGGGGAGTCCCATTGCGCAGGCGACCAGGCAAGCGGGGCTTGTGGAATCAACCTCCGAGGCGCTGCGGCTCATCGCGCAGCGCGGCCTCAAGGTCGATGGCGACGTGGTCGCCGACAAGACGCTCGTGCTCTCTGCCGGCACCACAGTGGTGATCCAGGCGGGCAAGCGCAAGTTCGCGCGCGTGACCATCGCCTGACACTGTAGACGACGGCGACTACTCGAGCTCGATCGCGTCATTGATCTCCATGACGCCGGCACGCGCGCATGCGTCGTCGGCATCCCCACCCGGCGCGCCGGAGACGCCAATGCCGCCCACCAACGCTCCGCCCGCACGGATGACGACCCCGCCGCCCACGGCGACCACATTGGGCAATTGACGGATCGCGCTCATGGCGCTTGCCGGACCGGTGCTCGCAGCGAGCTCGCGCGTGTCGATCCTGAAGCTCACGGCAGTGCTCGCCTTACCCGCGGCCGTGGCGGGCGTGTGCGCGCCGGCCAAGCTGTCGCGCAACACCACGAGCGGCGAGCCCGCGCGATCCACCACGCTGACCGCCACGGTGAAACCCTTGTCCCGGCAGTTCTCGAGCGCCGCCCGGGCGGCGCGCAACGCCGCTTCCGTGGTCAGACTCGATGTCGTGACGAGCAGTCTTTCAGCTCCTGTCGCCGCCGCGATCGACAGGCCAAGGAGCACCGGGACCGCGATGAGGGCGAGCCGCCGTGCAGCCCTCATGCGATCCCGGGATCACTCTGCACTCCACGCACCTCAGGCAGGTTGAGGGGGCGCGGCGTAACGATCTTTTTCGATCTCAGATAGCGCGCGACCACTTCCCACACGGGCTCGCCACCGGCGGTTTTCGCGTCCTCGGACACGGGAGCCCAACCGGCAACCTTGTAGCTCCTGGAGGGCTCGATCGGCTTGCCCGCGAGCGTCATCGAGCTGATGCGTTGCCCCATCGCTGCCCGGGGATCGATCGCGTACTGGAGGCCCCCCACGCGCACCATGTCTCCTCCCTGCTGGTAATACGGATCCGGGTTGAAGAGATTGTCGGCGACGTCCTCTAGAATGGTCTTGATCGTCTCGCCAGTCAGCGCATTGACGGTGACGAACGGGTAGGTAATCGCGGTCTGGTTCATCACGTCCTCGAACGTGATGGAATCTCCGGGCAGCAGCGTCGGTCCCCACCGAAACCCCGGCGAAAAGGCTATCTCGGCGTTCTTCTCGGCCATCAGCGCATCGAGGATCACCTGGTCGAAGCTGCCATTGAAGTTACCTCGCCGGTAGAGCAACGCTTCAGCGGTCGCGAGCTTCTCCTCGAGCTTTTCCGTGAACGGCGCGCGCACCTTGGCAATGTGATCGCGCATGGTTGCATCGGCCGGCAGCAAGCGCGAAAACACCGGCAGCAGACGGTAGCGCCATGCTTCCAGGCGCGCACCTTTCACCTCGAGATCGAGCACGGCCACGAACTTGCCATGGCTTCCGGCGTTGGTGACGAGCGTGACACCACCGGCATTTCGCACCTGCACCGGCTCCGGCACGCCGTCATGGGTGTGGCCGCCGAGGATCGCGTCCAGACCGCGCACGCGGCCGGCGAGCTTCACGTCGACGTCCATGCCGTTGTGCGACAGCAGCACCACGACCACCGCTCCCTTGGCACGCACGGCATCGATCGTTTTCTGCAGACGCTCGTCCTGAATCCCGAACGTCCACTCCGGCACGAAGTAACGGGGGTTCGCAATCGGCGTATACGGAAATGCCTGGCCGATGATGGCCACGGGCACGCCGTTGATCGTGCGTATCACGTGCGACGGGAACACCTCGTCACCAAAGTCCGCGGTGCTCACGTTCTGCGCAAGGAAGGCCGTGCGTCCGGCGAAGTCGGACTCGACGACACGCTTCACGCGTTCGGCGCCGTAGGTGAACTCCCAGTGCCCCGTCATCACGTCGACGCCCAGCAGCTTCTGGGCATCGATCATGTCCTGCCCTCGCGTCCACAGCGACGTCGCAGAGCCCTGCCACGTGTCGCCCCCATCGAGCAGCAGCGATTCAGGGCGCGAGGCCCGGAGTCGCGTAATCAGGGTCATGAGGTGCGCGAAGCCGCCGACCTTGCCGTACGCACGCGCGGCGCGCTCGAAATCGAGATGGGTGAACGCGTGCGCTTTGCGGCTGCCCCGCATGATGCCGTACTGCTTGAGCAGCGCTTCACCGACGAGATGCGGGGGTCGGCCCGCCGCGTCACCCGAGCCGATGTTGACGTTCGGCTCGCGGAAATGGAGCGGCAGGAGCTGCGCGTGGCAATCGGTGAAGTGAATGAGGCTCACGTTTCCGAAAGCGGGTACATCGTAGAACGCCGTCCCGTCCCCCGCGTCGAGCGCTGCCCTGCTCGTGAGTGGCAGACCGGCCGCGGCTGCGGCCGCGACCACCTGCAGGAAATCCCGACGGTTCATTGCCGCCTCGTAGTGGATGAGGTCGCGAAGTTTTCCGCGGCCGCTTCGTGGCGTGCCCGACCGGACCTCAGGGCGCGCGAGCGCCGCACGCCGGTTACTTGTTGACCGGCGACTCGGGGTCCATCAGGAGCGCGACCACATCCTTGATCTGCGCCTGGGTGAGGATTCCCTTGTGACCGAACCGCGGCATGTTCGTGCACGCGGCGTACGCTTCGGCGTTGTAGACCTTGCCGTACGCGTACTTCTGGATGTCGGCGCCGTAGCCGCGCAGCTTGCCAAACTGGTAAAGGCTGGGACCGATCGTCCCGAACGAGACTTCTTCACGGGTGAGGCGGTGGCACGCGTAGCAGTTGCCGCCGATCGGGCCCTTGGGGTCGTCGCTGTATTGCTTGCCCCGACCTTCCTGGGCGACCTTCTCCCCGTTCTTCCAGTCCCCGAGGTACTTGCCGTCGGCAGGCCACTGGACGGTGGCGAGATTCAGCTTTTCGATCTTTTCCGCGACGTCCTTTGCAGGCGCCTTGGTGCCCGCTTCCGTGCAATAGCGCTGTGTCTCGTCCTGCTCCAGACGATCGAGCTCCGCCTGCCCACGCGCAACGAAGGAGGCCTTCAAAACGGCCGCGGCTTTGGCCTGCAGATCCTCCTGCGGCGCTCGCGCAGACGAGGCGCACGCCGCCATCAGTGTGGCGGCAGCCGCCGCGGTGGCGTAACGCGCAAAGCGGTTCGTGTGCATGGGTTCGTCCTCAGCGCTTGATTGCAGGCGCATCGAGGGGCGCGCCGTTTGCGTTGCGTGCCAGAAACGTTGTGAGTGCAATCGAGGCATCCGAGCCGAACACGAGCTCCGGAAAGCGCTGCTGCCTGAAACAGTCGTTGAGTCGCCATTGCATGGTTCGCAGCTCGCCCTGCGAAACGCGGTACGCGGGCCAGGTGGTGTAGGCCTTCTGCGCACCTTCGACGGTCGTGAGGTTGGGCAAGTCCTGGAGACGGATTCGCTTGGCATCATCACCGTGGCACGTGGCGCACGCAAAGTCGTGCGTGCCACCCCGGTAATAGAACATCTTCTCGCCGAGCGCATACATCTCCCGCTCCTTGGCATGCGCCAGCGGCACGTTCATGCGCACGCCGCGAGCCTCGGAGGTCACGTAGGCGACGAGTGCCTCGAGATCGGACTTCTTGTCGTTGCCGCCGCCGAACGGGTTCTTCTTCGCGTCGGCCTCACTCATGCCCTGCAATGACGTGCGACACCATACGAGGCGCGTCTCGAGGTCCATGACACGATCCGCGTCGGCGAAATAGCGCGGTAGCTGCGCGTAGGCGCCCTTGACGACACCGGCGCCGAGACCGAGGTCGCACTGCTCGAGCGATACCTTGCGCGGTCCCTGCGCTTGCTTCCACAGATCTTCGCCGCGCGCCTCCCAGAGCTCGGCCGGATTAGCTCCTTGCAAGGCCTCGCGGTATTTGGCGATGCCTTCTTCCGTGCTCGTCTGGCCAACCGCGAACGGTGCACCGGCGAGCGCGGCGAGCGCGGCAATGAGGGCTACTTTTCGATGCTCGATGTGCATGCCGGCTCTTTCAGTCAGAAATCAGGCGATCGTCGCCTCGTCGCTTCGCTTGTCACCGCGATTGTCGACCCAGGTGATCTGCACCTTGTCACCCTTGGCCCCACCCTTGAACTTGAACGAGAGGAAGGGATTCTTCGCCACCGCCGGACCCCACTGAGCGCTCAGCACGGTCCTGCCGTTGTATGTGGCAGTGACGTTGGTGATGTGCCATGCGGGAATCGTCTTGCCTTGCGGATCCTTGCGTTGGCCGGTCTCCATCTCGTGGCTCATCAGCACCTTGACCTCGGTTGAATCGCCGACCACGTTTGCACGGATCTTCATCGGATCTGCCATGACTGTCTCCTGTGTGGTCCGTGACTCTAGCCGCCGCAGCCGCCGAGAGTGACCTTGATCTCCTTGGACGCGATGTAATACTTGCCATCCGCCTTGACGAGCGCATACACGTTCGAGGTCTGGCCCATCTTGATGCGGGTATTGAGCGAGGGCTCGGTACCTGCCGGAATGTCGAACGCGGCCGCCAGCGTGTTGGGGTTCTTCTCGACCAGAATCGCTATCGACTCTGTCTTCGGAATCGCACTCGTGATTCCGATGGGCACCACCGCGCCATTTTCGGCGATGTCGGGCGTCGAGAAGAACGTGATGTCCTTGCTCTGTGCCGGCGTGCTGCCGTTGAGCGCCTTCACGGTTTCTTCCACGGACTTGGTGTCGAAGGCAGCCTTGTTCCAGTCAGCCGCCAGCACATCGCCCGGCTTCAGCCAGCCCGCCGCGGCGAGGAGCGCGAGCAAGGACAAGCCGCCGCCGCGCTTCAGCACTTCTCTGCGTTCGATATCCACGGTGCACTCCTTTTTGGGAACCCGACATTCTAGTACGTGCGACGTCATGTGTTCAGACCGCACCCTTCTATGGCTATGCTCACCTGGATCCGGCGAGGATCCACTCGACCAGCAGCTTTTCGTCGGCGGGTGCGAGCGCCTGCGCGGGCATCGGCACAGACCCCCACGCACCACTGCCGCCTTGACGCAGTTTCGCGAGAAGCTTCGCCGCCGCCTGCGGATCGCCGGCGTAACGCTCCCCCACCTCGCGGAATGCAGGACCGACGAGCCGCGTCGCGACGGCGTGACAGCTCGTGCATCCGGCCGCCAGCGCAATGGCGCGCGCGCTCCGCCCTTCGGGGATTGAATTTCGCTGCTCGGGATTGCTGCCAGCAGCTCCGGACTTGAGCATGCCCTCAACCGGCCCGAGCGAACGGCTTTGTTCAGCAAGCGCACCGTGAAAGTCGCGGGCGTGGTCGGGGATTTCCGACGAGAGCCTCACCGCAGGAGCGCAGTCGCGCATGCAGGCGACGTTGTGCGTGTCGGGCGCAGCATCCTTCCGTCCGAAACCGTGCCGTGTCGTGAAACCGTCGCGATTGGGCATTTGCACCTTGGGCAGGGACGCCCTGTCCAGCGTCGCGTCCGCGGGCAGGATGTCATTGAGGTGCAGCACGTACGCAGTCAACGCGTAAACCTCGTCGATGGTGAGGGTCTTCGGATTGGCGAACGGCATCGCGCGACGTATGTAATCGAAAAGCGTGGTCGCGTAATTGAGCTTGCTGCCGGTGGTGCGCATGGGTTGAGCGGATGCGAGCGTGCCCACTCCGCCCGCAAGCGCCAGGTAATCCGTGCTCTCCCCGAACGTGCCGTGACAGCTTGCACACTTGGCGTCGTAGATCTCCTGGCCTTGGGCAACGGTGCCGCCACCCGCCGGCAGACCCGCGCCGTCGGGACGAACGTCGATGTCCCAGCCCGCAACTTCAGCCGGCGTGGCGGGGCTTCCGAATCCGAAGGGGTTGAGGCGTGCTCCAGCGGCCGTGGCGACACTGTCGAAGGCCAAGGCGCCCAGGAGCAACGCCGACGCGAGCGCAAGCTCAGACCACCTGGACATTGCTGACCTCGCCAGACGGGTCGACGCGCCATGTCTGGATCGCGTTGTTGTGATAGATGGACCGGCTGCCGCGCACCTCGCGCAGCTGCCGGATCGTCGGCTGCACGTATCCCGTCTCATCCATCACCCGCGACTGCAGCAGCGCAGATCCGCCGTCCCACTGCCAGTCGATGCGGAAACGCGTCAGACATTTGGTCAGCACCGGGTCCTGCAATCGCGCGGTGCGCCAGTTGCGCCCGCCATCGGTCGACACGTCAACGCGCTTGACCTTGCCGCGACCCGACCAGGCAAGCCCCTGGATCTCGTGATAGCCGCGGTCGAGGATGAACTGGCCGCCCGAAGGCGAGGTGATGACGCTCTTCGCTTCCTGAATCCACGTGTACTGGCGGTGAATCCCGTCGGGCATGAGATCGGTGTAGTGGAGCGATTCCTCGCGGGTATTCCAGGGCCGATCGCCGAGCTTGAGCCGCCGCAGCCATTTGACGCTCGACACACCCTGCACGCCGGGCACCAGCAGGCGCAAGGGATAGCCCTGCTCGGGGCGCAGCATCTCGCCGTTCTGTCCATACACGAGCATCGCGTCATCGAGTGCCATCGACAGCGGAATGGTGCGGGTGAGCGACGCTCCGTCCGCGCCTTCGCCGAGAACGTAGGCAGCCTTGCTGTCGATACCGACATCGGCGAGCACCGTGGAGAGCAACACGCCTGTCCACTCGCTGCAACCGAGCATGCCGTGCGTGTATTGCACCGTGGGTACCGCAACATTGCCCCATTCCATGCCGGTGTTGGCGCCACATTCGATGAAGTGAACCCGTGACACCGATGGATACCGCATCACGTCATCCATGGTGAGCACACGCGGCGAACGCACCATCCCGTGAACCAGTAACCGGTGCTGGTGAGGCTCGATGTCCGGCACTCCGGCGTGGTGACGCTCGAAATGGAGGCCGGAGGGCGTGATGACACCCAGGAGGTTCTGCAGTGGCGTGAACGAGACGGAGGAATGTGCAGTGCGCGTGAGACCCGGGCTCTCGCGCCGCTTGACGTTGTGCTCGTACGTGGATGGCTCGCCGTACGGATGCGCAAGGATCGGCGCACCGAGGGACCGACTCCAGGGCGGCACTTCGGGCGGCGATCTCGACGTGGATGGCTCGCTCAATGGCTCGTTCAGCGCGCCGTGTGCAGCGCTTGCAAGTGCGCCCCCCGACAGCGCTGCGGCGCGGCGCAGGAAAGCGCGACGCATCGCCGCACCCGAGCGCGCGGTCACGACCGACCTGCGGCGAACTGGAGCAAGTCTTCGCGCAAAGGCTGCCGCGCGTCGATGCGTCCGGCGATCTGCACGCAAACGGTTCGGCAGATCGCCACCAGCTCGGGATCGGCCACCTGGTACCGCACGACGTTGCCTTCGCGACGCCGAGCCACCACACCTGCGCGGTGCATGAGTGACAGATGACGCGACACGTTGGTCTGCGTGCACCGCGTTGCCGCGACGATCGCCGATACCGACTGCTCGGACTGGCAGATGACGTGCAGGATCTTGAGCCGCGTCGGTTCGGCCAGCAGCGAGAAGTACTGCGCGACCGAAGCGAACACGCTATCGAGCTCAGCGGAAGCAAAATGAAGAGCTTCGGCGTGAGCAGGCGCCCGCTTGGCGGCGTGCGCGCGCGCACCCGGTGCAGCGTCCCGCCTGGCGGACGAACTTCCTCGATTGCCGCGAAAGATTGCGCTCATGCGAACATGAGCATGAACGCATAATGTTGGCGTGTCAACAGGGGTGCGACAGCCCGAACCAAACGCCAGCCGCGCTCCCTTTCGTCAAGGGTGACGCAGACGCTCTCGACTGCGTGGGCTACCCAAGCGAAAATCAACGACGGGGATATGGAACCAACCTCGATGCGAGGGTGAGAAGAGACGTTGCGAATCTCGTTGGGCGGGACCGGCGACGCTCTCTGTGGATCAGCACCTATTTTGGATCGGCTCGGCACTCGGCAACGGCCGTCGTTTGCGGCCGCTGCCCTCATGCAAAAAACTCAGTGGACTGTCGCGCTCGTCAAGAAACGCAGCATCGCCCCGGACTTCAGGCGATAGACGCCATCGCCCAGAAACTCTGCACTGTCCATGTCGTCGCGAGTGAGCGCAATCTCGTCCTCGCCGCGCTTGGCTTCGAGAATCACATCGTCCGCTACGGTGTCTTCGTCCGGCACTCGCAGATATTCGGTCACAAAGACGACTCCGTTCACGAGCACGAAGTCCGCGTCGTGCATTGCTTGCGCTGCCTTGAACACTTTGACACCTCCGATACGTTGATGCTTGTCGGCGACCCTGATGCCTGCCTGCGTACTTCCAAGGTGCGGCCACCAGGCGGCGGTTCAAGAGCTTCAGCGATCTTCGGCGTCGGGCTCCTGACCATCAGACGAGGGAAGGCTGTGAAGGTTCGCGAGCATGGAGACGCCGGTGGAGGCTGGAGCTCGCGCAACCCTCTGAAATCAAAAGGAGCAATCGAACCCCACATGGCGGATGACAGGCGAAACAGCGGCCGACCTACAACGGCAGCGGTCTCGCAGGAGTGCTCAAGTTCCCTGAATTCTCGCTGAACTGGGTTTGCACGCCCGAGTCACCGCATCGTGCCGCGCGGCTCGAATGAAGAGCAGCAGCCTTCAGGCCTTTGCACCGAGTGCGGGCGAGGCGACGAGCGTGCGTACGAAGTTGGGCAGCGCGAGCGCCGCGCGATGCATCGCACCGTTGTAGCAGGAGAGATCGCCAATCGCTCGTACAGCGATGCGTTCGTCGATCTCGCTCTCGCTCAGCGCCGCAGGGTCGAGCGACTGCGATGCGCACGCCATCATCCACATGCCTCCGTACAGCGGAATGGACGTGAGATAAGGCGTCACGCGAGCAAACGCCGTGTGAAGATCGGCGATGCTTTCCCGAATCCGGTCGGGGTGCGCGATCGGACTTGCGACATGCAGCGTCAGCGCGCCCCCGTCGGCAAGCCGCAAGGTGCAGGCGCGATAGAACTCGGCCGTGTAGAGCGGCGTCGACGGACCACCCGGATCGGTCAGATCGAGCACGATCAGATCGTATTGCGAGCGATCGTCACGCACGAACTTGAGGCCATCTCCGATGTACACGTGCAACCGAGGGTCGTCGAACGCGCCTCGGTGGACAGCGCCCAGATAGCGGCGCGAGATATCCACCACCGCCTCGTCGATCTCGCACAGAGTGACGGAGCACATCGACGCATATTTCAGGAGCTCCTCCGCCGATCCGCCATCACCCCCGCCAATGACGAGGGCGCGCGCAGGATTTACGTGCGAAAGTGCCGCCATGTGCACGAGGTTCTCGTGATAGAAGAACTCGTCGCGCTCCGAAGTCATGAAATGGCCGTCGAGGCGAAACAGGCGCCCGAAAGCGGGGCTGTCGTGCACCTCGACATTCTGAAAGCGCGAACGGAATCGTTCCAGCACCTTGCTCGACCGGATGAAGTACCCCCACCCGTCCGTGAGGTACTCGGTCATCAGGTCGGGAGCGATCTCGCCGTTGGCTCCCGGCGCGGTTGCTCTCGCCGTGGTTGCTGCCGCCGCTGTTGCCGGCGGCAGTTGCTCAGGCATCGGTTCCGCCGCGGCGGATCGTGTGAAAGCGCGTGGTTTCCGGCTTCAGCACGTCCTGTAACGCGCGGAAGAGCCTTTCGGCCTTGGCGCTGTTGTCGGAGTGCAGGTTGCACACGTAAACATCCACCGACACGAAGCCATGTTCGGGCCAGGTGTGAACGGCCAGATGGGATTCGGCAAGCAGCACCGTGCCGGTCACGCCCTGCGGCTCGAACTGGTGAAAACAGTCGCCGACGATCGTGAGGCCTGCCGCCTGCGCTGCTTTGAGGCACGCCGAGCGCAGCGCGCCGGCGTTCGTGACTTCGGGCGTATGGGCAGGGCAGCCGTACCATTCGCCTAACAGATGGATTCCGTCCATTAGTCGTCCCCGCGTTGGGCTAACGTCAAATAAAAAGCCCGACCCCCGCTTGCGCGAGTGAAGGGCACCCCACCATGGGCACGGTACGCACCGCGCACAAACGCGGGATTATTGCACAAACTTGCCCGACACGCGATAATTTTCGATTGCTTTCCCCGCGTCAGCGGGTCGCCAACCCGCTCGCAACCGGCGCGGAAAGCATCGCCGCAAATTGCTGACGCGAGCGGCCGAAACGCATCCGCCGCGCCATGCCCCGCATTCAAATCTCTCCGACCTGCACGGTGCCATGAATCACGACGTCAACGCCCCCCTGTCGCCCGCCCGCGAGGGCACCTCGATGCTCGAGCGCGCATCACCCGAAGTGACCGACGAGCTCCGCGCCAACGCCATTCGCGCGCTCGCAATGGATGCGGTCGAGGCAGCCAAGAGCGGACATCCCGGAATGCCGATGGGCATGGCGGAGGTCGCCGTGGCGCTGTGGACACGGCACCTGCGGCACAACCCGGCTGATCCGCACTGGCTGAACCGCGATCGCTTCGTGCTTTCCAACGGTCACGGGTCGATGCTGCTGTATGCGCTGTTGCATCTCACCGGTTATCCACTCACGACCGATGATCTCAAGGCGTTCCGCCGACTTGGCTCCAGGACGCCGGGACATCCGGAGCTCGGCATCACGCCAGGCGTCGAGACCACGACGGGACCGCTCGGGCAGGGACTCGCCAACGCAGTAGGCATGGCCATCGCCGAACGCCTTCTCGCGAGCGAGTTCAACCGGCCCGGCCACACCATCATCGATCACAACGTGTACGTGACGGTGGGCGACGGCTGCCTCATGGAAGGCATTTCGCACGAGGCGTGCTCGCTCGCGGGCACGTTGCAACTGTCGAAGCTCATCGTGCTGTACGACGACAACGGAATCTCCATCGATGGCGACGTGCACGGCTGGTTCACCGATGACACCCCGGCTCGCTTCGAGGCGTACGGCTGGAACGTGGTCCGCGACGTGGATGGACACGACGTCGATGCAGTCGATCGCGCGATCACTGCCGCACGCGGCGCCGACCATCCCACGCTCATCTGCTGCAAGACCATCATCGGCAAGGGCGCGGTAACCAAATCGGGCAGCGCGGACAGTCACGGCAGTGCGCTCGGCGAAAAGGAGATTGCCGCCACACGCGAGGCGCTCACGTGGGCGCACGTCCCGTTCCATATTCCCGAGGAGATCTACCGTGCATGGGACGCGCGTCCACGCGGAGACGAGCTCGAGGCCCAATGGAAAGCGCGCTTCGCTTCCTATCGCGCCGCGCATCCGGAGCTTGCTGCCGAGCTCGAGCGCCGTATGGCGGGCACGCTGCCCGAGCGCTGGGCCTCGGCCCGCGATTCGTTCCTCGAGCGCCAGACTCAGAAAGGCGAAAGTATCGCCACGCGCAAGGCTTCGCAGCAGGCCATCGAGGCCTATGCAGCGGTGCTGCCCGAGATGATCGGCGGATCCGCCGACCTCACCGGTTCGGTGTTCACCAACTGGTCGCGAAGCAAAGCGCTGTCAGGGTCCGCGCCGGGTAACTACATCAACTTCGGGGTGCGCGAGTTCGCGATGTGCGCAATCGCCAACGGGATCACCTTGCACGGCGGCTTTCTTCCGTATGTGGGCACGTTTCTCACGTTCTCGGACTATGCGCGCAACGCGTTGCGGATGGCCGCGCTCATGAAGATCCGCAGCGTGTTCGTGTTCACTCACGATTCGATCGGACTGGGCGAAGACGGGCCGACCCATCAATCGATCGAGCACGCGGCGAGTCTGCGACTCATTCCGGGCATGGAGCTCTGGCGCCCATGCGATACGGTGGAAACCGCGGTCGCATGGTCGACCTCCATCGAGAATATCCACGCCCCGACATGCCTTCTGCTCACGCGGCAGAACGTTGCGTTCCAGAGGCGTGGGGCCGACGCGACAGCAGCGATCGCGCGCGGGGGGTATGTCCTGGCGGATTGGCTCGAAGACGCCGCCAAGCGGGTGGTGATCATCGCCACCGGCTCGGAGGTGCCGCTCGCTGTCGCGGCGCGCGAGACACTGCAGGCCGAAGGCTTCGGCGTACGCGTGGTGTCGATGCCTTCCACGGCCGTGTTCGATCGTCAGGAGCCCTCCTATCGCGCGAGCGTGCTGCCGCAGGGTATTCCTCGTCTCGCCGTGGAGGCGGGCTCATCCGACTTCTGGCGCAAGTACGTCGGTGCTGTCGACGATCCACGTGGGGCGGTCATCGGCATCGATCGGTTCGGCGAGTCCGCGCCGGCACCGGTGCTGTTCGCGCACTTCGGCTTCACTGCCGAGAACGTGGCGCGCAGCGCGCGTGCGCTGCTGGAGCGCTGATCGCGCGTCCCGTTTCGAGCGGCTGGTTCTCGCCACCGGGTAAAATTGTGCTTGCCCGCGCGCGTCACCCCGCGTGCCGCGCTCAACCGATGCCCGCTCCCGCTGCCATTCGACCTGCTGTTGTGGATGATGCCCCCGCCATCGCGAAAGTGCGCGTCGAGAGCTGGCGCACAACGTACCGCGGCATGGTGCCCGACGCGTACCTCGATTCGATGAACGTCGATGCGAGCACCATGCTCTGGCATCGCGTCCTGACGGCTGGACCCAACACGACGCACACCTTTGTGGCGGAAGCCGCAGGCCAGGTCGTGGGATTCGCTTCCGGACTGATGCTCGCCCCGCCCAAGCACGAGCTCGATGCGGAGCTGAGCGCGGTGTACGTGCAAGCCGGACATCAGCGGATGGGCCTGGGCCGGCGCCTGGTCGGTGCGGTTGCGGCCGCGCAGCGCGCGCTCGGCGCAACAGGCCTTCTGGTCTGGGTCATCGCGGCCAATCGCAAGGCACGCCATTTCTATGAAAAGCTCGACGCTGAGCTTCTCATCGAGCAGCGTTTCCAGTGGGACGGTCTCGACCTCGTCGAAGCTGGCTACGGGTGGCGCGACCTCGAGGCGCTCATGACCGCGTGCGGTCCGGTCGATATGCTGCAACACTGATCACGAAAGTACAGGGAGAGAATTCATGACTATCCGGGTCGCCATCAACGGTTACGGCCGAATCGGCCGCAATATCCTTCGCGCGCACTACGAGAGCGGAAAGAAGCATGGCATCGAGATCGTGGCCGTCAACGATCTCGGCAACGCCGAGACCAACGCGCACCTCACTCGCTACGACACGGCCCATGGCAAGTTCCCCGGGAGGGTCGAGGTCGAAGGCGACGCGATGGTGGTCAATGGTGATCGCATCAGGGTCATCGCGCAGCGCGATCCGTCGCAGCTGCCCTGGGGCGAGCTCGGCGTCGACGTGGTGCACGAGTGCACCGGACTTTTCACCTCGAAGGAAAAGGCCGGCGCGCATCTCAAGGGGGGTGCGAAGAAGGTGATCATCTCGGCGCCCGGCGGCAAGGACGTCGATGCGACGATCGTCTACGGCGTCAATCACCAGACGCTCAAGGCCACGCACACCGTGATTTCCAATGCCTCGTGCACGACCAATTGCCTTGCGCCTCTGGTGCAGCCGTTGCACGCCAGGATCGGACTCGAGAACGGTCTCATGACGACCGTACATTCGTATACCAATGATCAAGTGCTCACGGACGTTTACCACGAGGATCTGCGACGCGCGCGTTCAGCGACCATGAGCATGATCCCGACCAAGACCGGCGCGGCGGCGGCGGTGGGGCTCGTCTTGCCGGAGCTCAACGGCAGGCTCGACGGCTACGCGATCCGGGTGCCCACCATCAATGTGTCGATCGTCGACCTGTCGTTCATCGCCTCGCGCGACACGAGCGTCGAGGAAGTCAACTCGATCATGAAGGCCGCGTCCGAATCGGGCCCGCTCGTCGGCATCCTGCGCTACAACACGGCGCCCCTCGTGTCGGTGGACTTCAACCACGATCCCGCATCTTCGACGTTCGACGCGACGCTCACCAAGGTCTCGGGTCGGCTGGTCAAGGTCTCGTCGTGGTATGACAATGAATGGGGGTTCAGCAATCGTATGCTGGATACCACCGTTGCGTTGATGCAGGCGAAGTGAGTGGCTGACTCGATGCACGTCATGCGTTTGATGGACCTCGATGTCGACGACAAGCGCGTGTTCATCCGCGCCGACCTCAATGTTCCGCAGGAGGACAGCGGACGCATCACCGACGACACGCGCATTCGCGCCTCGGTGCCGGGCATTCGCGATGCGCTTGCGCGAGGCGCAGCGGTGATGGTGACTTCGCACCTCGGGCGTCCGACCGAAGGGCAGTGGAGCGAGGCCGATTCCCTGGCACCGGTCGCGGTGCGGCTCGCGGAGCTACTGGGCCGGCCGGTGCCCCTGGTG
>JALYXY010000241.1 GCA_030946875.1 Pseudomonadota bacterium
GGTGCAGCAGGAGCGTGGCGGCGTAGACGAGCTCGATCGTGAGCGGGTTGCCATCGTCGCGCAGCGTCAATCGCTGCCGATGGAAACGTTGCGCCGACGCGAGTGCGAAGAGGTTGTGCAGCTCCAGCCACTTGCTTGCGGCCGGCCGCTCATAGCGAAACATGCAGAGCATGGCCTGGCTCGACAGATGCAGCATCGCGCGCGCTGCCGTTTCGGGCAACGCGTCGCGCCAGCGTGGATCCTGCGCGTGCGCGAGTGCTTCGTCCTTTGCCGCAGCATAGGCAGACACGAAGGCCTCGCTGTTGTCGAAGAGCGCCCGCCACAGCTGGTCTTCGATCTTCGGGGAGCGGTTCGCGTGCTCCAGATATTGCGCGGTCAACGTGCCCCGGATCCCGGTTGCATGCGTGTCCGCGAGAAAGAGCGCTTCCGATTGCGCTGGCTTGCGTCGCGCGTTGGGCTCCGCGATACGCGCAAGCTCGGCGTTCATCGCAGAGAGCACCGCCAGCGGATCGTTGGTGGGCAGCGACCCCAGCCAGCGTGCGGCTGAGCGCGCGCTGGCAAGTGGCTCGGTGTTCGATCCGGCGAATCTGAACATCGCCTCGGCTCCTCAATCGCGCTGCAAGGCACCAGAACGGCCAACGCTGCATAGCCGAAATCGAACGAGTGCGGTCGCTCGATGATCTCGCAAACGCGACGAACGGGCAAGGGTGCTCCAATCGTCTGGCATGCATCCTGCATAGCTGCCCTCGCATTCCAACAACACTCGCCTAAGCCTCGCGCGAACTTCGCTGCCGTCACGGTCAGGTGACCGGTCGTCGGTGAAGCGCGGCATTGTGCAGAACAGTGCGCAGCAGCGCAGGTGACCAAAAACGAAAGGGAAGGACAACCATGGGCATCCTGATCAAGGTCCCGACGCTGCGCCACGAGGCACCCGTGTCACTGGCCGAAGCGCCCGGCGCCGTGCACGAGCCGCGCAGCGCCTTGCACATTCGCGAGGTCGTGCGCATCACGGGTTTGCGCCGCGAGCAGCTCTACATGTGGCAGCGACGTTATGCATTTCCCTCGCCGTTGCGGGATGCATTCGGCGACCGCGTGTACCCGCCGGAGCAGGTGGCGCGTCTCAAGCTCATCAAGCAGCTGCTGTCGGAAGGCTGGCGCGCTGGCGCCGTGGTGCCGCTCGCCGAAAGCGCCTTGCAGTCGATGCTCGGTCTCACCATCGAGGATCCTGCACCGCTGCCGGGAGAGATCGAAACCGCCGTGCATCTTCTCGCCGAACATCGCATCGGAGAGCTTCAGAATCATCTTTCGAAGCTGCTCGTGGGGCAAGGCCTGCGCAAGTTTCTGGAAGCCACGCTCATTCCGCTGAACGAGGCCGTACACGATCGTGTCGTGCGCGGAGAGATGCAGACGTTCCAGGAGCTTCGGTTCGGCGATCTCGCACAACGACTGCTGCGTGATGTCACCCGTCTCGTGCGACCGACGCGCGATGCACGTCACGTGCTGCTTGCGACACCCCCGAACGATCCCAACCAGCTTGGTCTCGCGATTCTCGAGCTGCTGCTGTTCACCGAAGGCGTGAATTGCCTCACGCTCGGTGCCGGCGTACCCGCGCAGGAGATTGCCGGCGCAGCGAGCGCGTACAACGTGGCCGTCGTCGTGCTGCTGTTCGATCGCGGCATCTCCGGCAAGATCGCAGGTCAGGAGATTCGGTCACTGCGCAGCGAGTTGCCACATGCGATGCCGCTGATCGTCAGCGGACGCGCTGTGAATCTCCTTGCGAAGGCGATCGTCGAGGTGCGAACCGCGGCCGATTTCAGCTCCATCATGGCGAGCATGCGCGAGCTCGGCGTGTTGCCGAGCGGTCCCGTCAACGTACTTTTGCCGGAAGAAGGCTTGCGGGCGTAAGCTCGTGGGGTGACCTCGGCACCCCAACCACCTTGCACGGGGCACCCGGCGCTTCATGGCGTGGGTGCAGGGGAGCGCCCGCGCTCCTCTGCCCTGTGGCAGATGCTGTGGCAAGTCAGCCGCGCGGTGTTGGCCGCGCTGCTCGCATACGCCATCTGGCGCGGTTATCAGAGCCCTGAGCTCATGCTCGACCTCGCGGCCTGGCGGTTGTGCTGAACGCGCCCGGACCCGAACAGCCCTTCGCGCTCAGGGTTCGTTCAGGAAGTCCTCGAGCTTTCGCCGCTCACGCTTGGTCGGGCGGCCTGGAAAGCGCGGCTCGGTAGCCCCCGCAGCCTTGCGCTGCGCCGCCTGCTCGACACGGATCGCGACACTCTCGGCCGTTTCGCGGTACAGAAGCGCAGCCTCGGAAGCCGGGCCGCGGCGCTCCGAAATCCCGGTGACGCGCACATCCCAGCTCGCATTGCCCTTGCGAATGACGATGCCATCGCCGTGTCGCACCGAGTGCGCCGGCTTCACGCGCTCGTCGTTGAGCCGTACCTGACCGGCGTCGATTGCCTGCGCGGCGAGGCTGCGCGTCTTGTAGAAGCGTGCAGCCCAGAGCCACTTGTCGAGCCGCGTACGCTCGTCAGTGTTTCCCAGGGTGTCCGGCGCGGCCTCAGCCCTTGCCATCGACGTCGGAGTAGCTGCGCATCCATGCCGCCGTCGCCGCAGCTTCCGGATCGCCCGCGGCGGCGAGTCCTTCCGCAACCCGCAGTCGATCCTCGCGGCTGCGGTTCTGCGACAGCTTGAACTTCCCTTCGATGCGCTTGATGCGCAGCCGGAAGCCGACGATTGCACCGACCATCGCGTCGAGACGTGCGGCGTCGAGCGCGAGCGTCCATGGCTTCGGGCGCGGCATTTCGAAACGATGGATCAACGCGTCGAGGATCGAGCGCGTCTCAACTGGATCGGTCGCCAGACGCGCAGTGCCATGTGCGTGCACGACCGCATAGTTCCATGTCGGCACCGATCCATCCGGGTCTGTGTACAGCGAGGGCGACACATAGGCATGCGGACCATGGAACACGGCCACCGATTCATGCAGCTCGATGCAGTCGACGTGCAGATTCGCACGCGCGAAGTGGCCCAGCAGTGTGCCGTGCGGCTCGCAATCCGCGATGTGGATGAGCGGCAGGTGGCTCGCCACGACCTCACCCTGCTGAGGCGTGATGAGTGTCGCGAAAGGGTGATCGTGCATCAGACGAACGACGCCACTGCGTTCGCTTGGAGCGAAATGAGTCGGAACGTAGAGGCTCATCGAGGATCAGTGCGCACTTGCGTAGCGACGCCTTCGTGCAAACGCGGCTCTGCGAACACGGCCCGCGCATCCGCGGGTGCGAACGCATAGCGCCTGTTGCAGAACTCGCAGGTGACGCTCACCTCACCCTGCTCGGCGAGAATGTCCTCCACCTCGACCTGGCCGACGATGCGCAACGCATTCTCGACGCGCTCTTGCGAACAGCTGCAGGCGAACCGCGCCGGGTGCGAGTTGAAAAGGCGCAGATCGTCCTCCGGGAATTGCGACGTGAGGAACGCCGCGACGCTCGACGAGCCCGCCAGAGCGCCTGTATCGAGGCTGCCCATCCGCTCTTGCGCGTGGCGCCAGAGAAGGTCGTCGCTTTCAGTGCCGCCCGGGAGCCTCTGCAACAAGAGGCCGCGCACCCTATCAGCGTTGCTGGTGATCAGCAGGCGACTCGAGATCTGCTCGGACGTTTCCAGGTAATGCTGGATGAGGCTGGCGATGTCGGTCGCCTCGAGTGCGACGATGCCCTGATAGATTGGCTCGCCATTGCGCGGATCGAGCGTGATCGCGAGCCGCCCGCGTTGCGGACCGCCCGCCAGCACTGCAAGCGCGGCACCATCGGGCAAAGCCTCGATGTCTGCCTTCCACTGGGCGGTGGCGCGCAGGTTGAGGTCAGCGTCGCATTCGACCACGAGCAAGCGCAGTGGCCCCTCTCCCTGGAGCTGCACGATCAGGCTGCCGTTGAACTTGAGAGTCGAGGCGAGGAGCGCCGAGGCTGCAAGCAGCTCGGACAGGACGCGCGCAATGGCAGGAGGATACGGGTGGCAGGCGATGATTTCGGTGCGACAGGCATCGAGCGATACGACCGCGCCACGAACGGCTCCCGCCTCGAAGACGAAGCGCGATACCGAGTCGCTGAAGCTGCTCTTTGGTGGCATGCCGGTCATCAGGCGAGGGTCAGGGTATAGAGCGTCATGGGCAAGGCCGAGTTCTTGTCGAATACGCAGCCCGCTTCGATCCCTGCCCGCGCGACGGCAGAGGCAGATTTCAGGCGATCGTACTGCGCGTACATCGCGCCAAGGGCGAATTCACGTCCCGAGCCCACGGCCCAGTAGCGCGTGTACTCGAACACCTCGCGCATCGAGTAAACGCCGAAGATGCCGTTTGCATTGGCGATCAATGCCGTCACCTGCGTGGATTCGTACGGGTCGTCCTCCTCTTCCTTCGGGTTCAGAAAGTGCTGCTCCTTGAGGATCGGGTGCAGCCGGCTGAAGGTCTCGAAGATCGCCGACTTGTTGGCGAAATCCAGGTCCTGATGCTTGCCGAGCAGGCTTTCGAACACGAGCTGGTGCGCCGCACTGCCGCAGATGCCGATGTAGTTACCTCGATGCTGCACGATCTTGTCCGAGCTCTTGTCGAATTCGGCCGAGAGCCGCGTGTCACCGAACGTGGTGAGGGAGTCGGCGGCAATGGCGATTTCGTCGTTCTTGCGAACGGCTACTAAGGTGGTCATCAGGGGGCGTTCCTGGCCGCGCGGGGAAAGCCCGCGGGAAACCGGGCATTATATCCGCCGCTCACAGGGCGCTGCACCTCAGTCGGCAGGCCAGGTTTCCTGCGGCGCCTGAAGCGTCGGGACGGCTGGTAACAGGGCCGGAGACCAGGCGCGAACGGCCCAGGTCCAGAAGTCTCCGACGGACCCTGGCGGCTCGGGCGGCGCAGGCTGGTTCAGGAACCGCCATGCGGCCGTCAGCGCGGGCAATGGAGTCAGGGGCAGCGGCGCGGCGCTCGTCTGTTTCGAGAGCTTTTCGCCGCGGACATTGACAGCGACCGGCAAATGCAGGTACCGAGGCGTCGGGAACCCGAGGCGCTGTTGCACATAGATCTGTCGCGCGGTCGACGCGAGAAGGTCAGCCCCGCGTACGACATCGGTGATGCCCTGCAACGCATCGTCGATCACGACCGCAAGCTGGTAAGCATAAAGCCCGTCCGAGCGCCGCACGACAAAGTCGCCTACCTGGCTTCGAAGCTCTTGCCTTTGGGGCCCCTGCAGGCGATCTGTGAAAGCGATCGGTGGAGCGCCTTCGACGCGCATTCGCCACGCGGAGCGCGGCAATGCCGCGGCATCGCACGCGAGCCGCTGGCGGCAGGTGCCTGGGTAAACGGCGTCACCCCCGGAGGAGATCGGGGCGCGGCTCAGATCGGCACGCGTGCAGGTGCACGGGAACACCGCCTCCTGGTCGATCAGCCGGTTGAGCGCGTCGCGGTAGATCTCCGTGCGCGCTGATTGTGCGAGGACCTCGCCGTCCCAGGTGAAGCCGTAGCGTTCGAGGGTTCGCAGATGGGCCGCTGGGTGCTCCCGTCTTGCGCGAGGGGCATCGACATCCTCGATGCGCACGAACCACTGGCCGTTCGCGTGACGGGCATCGCAGTAGCTGCCGAGTGCCGCAACGAGTGATCCGAAATGGAGCGCACCCGTCGGCGAGGGCGCGAAACGGCCGCGGTACTCCACGACGTGAGACATGGCGGCTCGCGGGCGGATCCCGCCGGAGCCGGCGACTACCGGGCGCTGTTGGCCGAAGCGAGCGGGCCGATGGGCAGGCTCGCCTGGGAGGGCACGTACTGCCAGTGCCGGTTGAAGTTGGCGAGCACGGCCTCGGGATATTCAGGTCGGCCAAGGCTGCCGTTGTAACGGCCGAGCGCCCGGAAGACGTCACCCTTCTCGATGTTGAGGTAGTGCCGCAGGATCACGCAGCCATAGCGCAGATTGGTGCGCAGGTGAAAGAGGTTGTGGTCGCTCGTGCCGATGAGCTTGCTCCAGAACGGCATGACCTGAAGATAGCCGCGTGCACCCGCAAGAGAGACCGCGTACTTCTTGAAGCCGCTCTCATGCTGGATCACGGAAAGCACGAGTTGCGGGTCGAGACCCGCCCGCGTTGCTTCGTAATGCACCGTGGCGAGAAACTCGCTGCGCTCCCGGGCGTCGCGGAACCGGGAGCCCAGACGCGGCGCCATCGCATCGAGCCAAGAGCGCACGACATTCGAATCGGCATAGCGCTCCGGGACCGGGCTGTCGCTCACCGCATGCGAAAGGAGCGTCACCACGGACGAAGCGAGTTGCTCCTCGGTCTGCGCACCAGCACGGGCGCTGGAGGCCGTGAGGGTTGCGGTGGCGATCAGGATCGCGATCAGGAGACGACGGGCAGGGAATCGCATGTGGGCAGGTCTAATGGGCAAGGCGGTTGGTCAGGTTATCGGCAATTGCGTTCACCGGGATCAGCTCCGCTGCGCCGCCGCGCCGGGCCTGATATTCGACGTTTCCTTCCTTCAGGCTGCGTTCGCCGATGGTGACCCGGTGCGGGATGCCGACCAGCTCCAGGTCTGCAAACATCACGCCAGGGCGCTCGCCGCGATCATCCATCAGCACCTCGACCCCGGCGGCTTCCAGGTTGTCGTGCAGCCGATCCGCTGTCTGCCGGACGACGGCGCTGCGGTCGTATCCTACGGGGGCGATCGCTACCTGAAAAGGGGTCATGGCGTCCGTCCAGATGATGCCCTTCGCGTCGTGGTTCTGCTCGATGGCTGCCGCCACGACGCGGGTGACCCCGATGCCGTAACAGCCCATCTCCATCAGCCGCGACTGCCCCTGGGCGTCAAGATACGACGCGCCCATGGCCTCGGAGTAGCGGGTGCCCAGGGCAAAGACGTGGCCCACCTCGATACCGCGCCGGATGAGGAGGGGCCCCTTGCCGTCCGGGGACGGGTCACCTTCGACCACATTGCGGATATCGGCGATCTGGTCGGGCTCCCGCGCATCCCGGCCGAAGTTGACGCCGGACAGATGGTAGTTTTCCTCGTTGGCCCCGCAAACGAAATCGGCCATCGGGCTGACCGCTCGATCGACGATGAGCGGCATGGATTCGGGAATGCCGACGGGGCCCAGGTACCCCGGCGCACACCCTGTGGCACTGCGAATTTCCGCGTCCGATGCCCAGCGCCAGCTCGCAAGGCCGGCAAGCTTGCCGACCTTCACCTCGTTCAGCATGTGATCGCCGCGCACCAGCAGCATGTGGACCTTGTCGTCTGCCGTGATCATGAGGCACTTCACGGTGCGCGCGAGCGGGAGGCCCAGGAGCTCGGCAACTTCGGCGCAGGTTGACTGACCCGGTGTGGACACGCGTTGCATGGGCTGCGTCGGTTGCGCACGCTCGCTGGATGGCGCCACCGCTTCGGCCTGCTCGATATTGGCCGCGTAATTGGATTGGGGACACCAGGCGATGGCATCCTCGCCGGAATCCGCGAGCACCTGAAACTCGTGCGATGCGAAACCGCCGATTGCGCCCGTATCCGCGTCGACCGCCCGAAACGTGAGCCCCAGCCGGGTGAAGATCTGCTCGTATGCGCGGTACATGGCGTCGTAGCTCTTCATGAGTGCGTCGCGATCGATGTCGAAGGAGTACGCGTCCTTCATCAGAAATTCGCGCCCGCGCATCACGCCAAAACGCGGCCGGATCTCGTCGCGGAACTTGACCTGGATCTGATAGAGATTCACGGGCAGTTGGCGATAGCTGCGGATGTCCTTGCGCACGATGTCGGTGACGACTTCCTCGTGCGTGGGCCCGAAGAGGAAATCGCGCTCGTGCCTGTCGCGGATCTTGAGGAGCTGTGGCCCGAACTTGTCCCACCGGCCGGTCTCCTGCCACAGTTCGGCGGGGACGACGTGGGGCATGTAGATCTCGACGGCACCCGCGCGATTCATCTCGTCGCGCACGATCGCCTCGACCTTGCGCAACGTGCGCAGTCCGAGGGGCATCCAGGTATAGATCCCCGATGAAGCCTTCTTGATGAGGCCGGCGCGCAGCATCAGTTGCTGGCTCACGACATCGGCTTCGGCGGGGGCTTCCTTGAGGGTTGCGAGATAGTAGCGGGAGACCCGCATAGATTGGGCGAAAAGGGCACTATTGTAGCCGCAAGCGGCTCCACCCCTGAACGTTGCCCTTGCGCCGGGCATCTTCGCCCGGGCGGGCCAGGCAAAAGTTACCGATGTCGCATCTGCATGAGGCGCCGAAGCCGCCACGCTGCAGGCGGCAATTTCTCAGGCCGGCAGGCGCGCACGACCGGAGACGCACAGCCCGATTTGTTGAGCTCGTGTGCGACCTCACGACGGGCAGGGGCGCGGCGACTGACATGCCACAATCTCACGGGTGACACCTATCGCCGCAGAACTCACGGGGTTTTCGGATCCGCGCACCTTCGGCGACAGGACCCCTCCACCCAACGCGGCTCAGTGGTATGAGCTTGCCGGGGCGAGCCTCGAAGCCGAGCACGCGATGCACCGCGATGTGGCCGAGGCGGACCTTCGCCGCAGCCTCGCGGAGGCGCTGGTCGCCTCGGCGTCGAGCGTGCAAGCGGCCATCGAATCTGCGCCTTCGCCGTACATCGCGCGTCACCTATGGCGCGCTGTCGACGCGATGTGGCGCGAGGCACCCGATGCGCACGACGTAGGTGTCACGCCGTTTGCGCTTCCCGTTGTAATCGTGGCGGGCGCCCCCGCGAGCGCTGCGGGGGCAAGCTTGAGCGGGATGCTGCGCGAGCCGCAACGCGTGGTCGACGTGCTGCGCTCCGGCGCGGCGCTGCATTCCAACCAGACGTTCGCCGTGCACGATGCGATGGTGTCGCCCTCGGCGCTTGCGATCGCCGCGTGGCCGGCGTGGCAGCCCATGCGATCGGCAGGCCTGTCCCTCGATGCAGCCGCGCGTACGTTGTTCGCTCCTGCACGCATTGAAGTCGCGCCCGGATCAGAAGCCGCGCACTTGCGCTTCATCATCGGCTCCGCGGTGGCGCCGCGTCACATCGACGTGCTTGCGAGCCGCAGCGTCGGCACCTGGGGGCGCCCGCTCGCAATCGAGCTGACGCGGCAGCTCGCCGAGCCTGACATGTCGCTGCTCGCCCTGCCGCGCGCACCCCATCAGCCCTTTTCTGCCCACCTCGAAGGCATCCTGGCGCAGCGCGAGGTGAGCGCGCAACTCTTCGCAAGCAACGCCGTGCGGCGGCTGCGCTCATCGACCGGGGAGCCCACGGCGGTGATCAGCAGTCACCGCTGCGCGGCGGCGGCAGGCGGTGGTGAGCTGCGGCTCTCGCTCTCGTCGCCCTTCGAAACCCGTGATGCCGAAGGGTTTCGCTGCCCGATCCTTGCCATCGAGCCCGTGACCGCGCCGCTGCGCATGCTGCTGGATCTTCTGCAGGACTGTCGCATCACGGACGTGAGGCTCCTGGCGGGTGTGCACCCGGACCGGATTCCAGGATCCACCGCGCCGCTCATGTTCAAGCCCGAGACCATTCCCGAAGGCGCGCTCCTGCAATAGCTACGAGGTCGTGCGCCCCGGGGCGGGTCGGATCGCGTCCTGTCGCCGCACCCGGCCCGCGCCGGTGATCTGCTGGGTCACTGCCGGCTCGCCGAGGTAATCGACCGCGCCGGCACCGGAAAGCTTCACCTGCAGCGTCTTGTCGGCGCGCACGATCACGCGCCCCGCGCCGCTGACCGTGACGCGCGCCTCATCGCTTGCGAGCGACGGCGCGTCGTACTTGCCTGCCCCCGTGATCTCGACTTCCTGCTTCTTTGCGTGGCCGGCGAGCTTCGCCTTGACCGCCCCCGAGCCCTCGACCCGCAACTCGTCGAGTTCGACGTCGCGCAGGTCGACAGACGCCGCACCGGACATGTTCACCGACAGGCGCGGTCCACGCACATCGGCGCCGCGCAGCTTGACCGCCCCGGCGATCTCGATGTCGTCGAGGTGTCGGAACACCACTGTGATGCGGGGTGGGGTCATGGTGGCCCCGAACATGCCCGACCAGAAACCATGCCTGATATGGGTGCGGATCAGCAGCACCCCGTCCTCGACCTCGATCGTCATGTCGCGGCGCTGACGTTCTGGCACGAGTATGGTCACCTTTTCGGCCGCGCCAGCCTTGATCACGATCTCGGCGTTGCCTTCGACCCGCAGCTTGTGGAAGTCGGTCAGCGCCACCGTCTTCGACCACATCTCTGCGGCCGCCCCCGGCGTGGTGACCGCCACGCTCGCGGCTGCGATGAGGAGGACTGCCGCGTAGCGCGACGGATGAAGGAAAGATCTGGCCATCGGTTCACCTCCAGGTTTGGCCTTGGATGCGCCGAGGGCGCGGTCTGGATTCAACGTCGGCTCACCGTCAGGCAGGAGGTGCCGAGCGCCAGTGCCGTTCAGCATCATCCCAGGCGGTGAGCGGCTGCAGATCGGGCACGATCGCGAGCCCTGACTTGGCGTCCGCCGACACCGCTTCGGGCGTGACCACGACGTCCAGCAACGCGGGGCGGCTCGCGAACGCGCGATCGAGCGCACCGGCGAGATCGGCCGCGCGCTCCACCCGTTCGGCGTGCATTCCGAATGCCCGCGCCATGGCCGCATGGTCGGAGAATTGCAGGCGCGTGCCGACGACGCGGCCATACGTTCGTGCCTGATCGTCGACCTCGATCTGCCAGGCGCCGTTATTGGCCACCACGATCAGCAGGGGCGCGCGATGGCGCACCGCGGTGTCGATCCCATCGAGCTCCCGCAGCACCGCCGAGGCTTCGCGCACCGAGCGTGCGTACCGGGTGACGCTGCGCGCGAGCTCGGTGTGCACGATGTCCTGCAAGGCGCCGCGATTCTCCTGGTGGCGCGGCGGCACGCCGGAGAGCACCAGCATGGACGCTCGGGCGACGTGCGCATTGGCGATGCCGGTCATGGCGTTGGTGACCCCCGGGCCCGCCGTGACGAGCGCCACGCCCAGCGAGCCCGTGAGCTCCGCATGCGCGTGGGCCATGTGCACGGCGGCACGCTCGTCGCGCACGTCCACGATCCGGATGCCGATCGCGTCGACCGCCATCCAGATCGGCAT
This sequence comes from Pseudomonadota bacterium, assembly GCA_030946875.1. GTDB lineage: Bacteria > Pseudomonadota > Gammaproteobacteria > Burkholderiales > Casimicrobiaceae > CAIWHR01. Next base: position 11,099 of record JALYXY010000241.1, read on the forward strand.
GATGTGGCCGCCACACAGCCCGAATATCCGGTCGACACCGCGATGCTGCAGAAAGCGGCAATCACCGATGCAACGACGTTACTTGCTGGTGATGGCAGCACGTGTCCTCCATGAGTTTCGATCAGCGCGCAGGATTGCGAGGTGATGCGCGAACAGAGCGTCTGACGGTTCGCCGCGGCGACATGCATCGGACTTGCATCATGGCCGGAACTTTTTCCGCACCCGGCCACACCGTCCTGTGACGCCGCGGCTCCGATTCGGTGCCCGAGATCATGCGCTATCCTTGAGGTCGCCGATCAACGCCGAGCCAGGGAGGAACCCCATGGAAACCGCACCGACACCGATTCGCGCGCTCACTTGGCGTTGTCGCGCTCGCGCCGCACCTTGTGCAGCCGTTCGATCTGACGCGTCGCCGTCGATCTTCACACCGCGATCGTGCCCCGCGATGAACATCATGCCGGTCACCATCGAGCTCATGCGCGCAGGCGGCACGATAGGGGACGTGGTCGAGCGTCTCAAGCTGCTGTGGGGCACGTACCGCGAGCGGCCGGTGTTCTAGGCTCGAGATCTCCGCATAACCCATGTTGCTTCCCTACCGCGAGCACACCCCCACCCACGGGGAGGCTTCCGAGATCGCAGGCGACGCCGCGTTGATCGGACGCGCGCGTGCAGGCTCGCGCCTCGTGCTGCGCAGCCTCGCCACATTGCGTGCAGACGGCGAGTCGATCACGATCGGCGAGAACGTGTTCTTCGACGAGCGCGCCACGGTGCATATCGCGGACGGCCTCATTCCGTCGTCCGTCGGCAACGATGTCACCGTCGGCCGCTACGCGCTCGTGCATGCCTGCACGCTCGAAGACGGCGTGGTCATCGGGGACGCTGCTGCGGTGATGGACGGAGCGCGCGTCGGCGCCTATGCGGTCATTGCAGCAGGAACGCTCGTGCCGCCGCGCAAGGACCTGCCCGGCGGGCATCTCTATGCCGGCAACCCTGCGAGTCCGGTGCGCTCGATCACCCGTGAAGAGACCAGGCAATGGGCTGCCGAACTGCGCGGGGGCCGCTCGCAGCACCCTGTGCAGGGAAGCGGTTTGCCGGCGCTCGTCCTGTCCGAGGTCGAACGCGCCCTGGCAAGTGGCGCTAAGCCCACAGTCGATCACGCGTATGTCGCACCGACCGCGGTGGTGGTCGGGGACGTGATGGTGCATCGCGACGCAGGAATATTCTTCGGCTGCATCGTCGCCGCAGGTGATGGCCGAATCGAGATCGGGCCCGGAACCAACATACAGGACAATTCGATCCTCATCACTCATCGCGCGCGGGGCGATCTCGTCATCGGCTCCGGAGTGACGGTCGGCCACAACGCGCGCGTGGGCTCGGCGGACATCGGCGATGACGCGCTGATCGGCATGGGTTGCGAGCTCGAGGACAACGTCATGGTGCGGCCGGGTGGCTGCGTCGGGGCGCGCTCGTACGTGGAGCGGGGCACTGTCGTCGAGTCGAACTGGATCTGGGCAGGCCGCCCCGCACGCGCGTTCCGCGAAGTGAAGGCGAGCGAGCGCGAAGCTTTCGGGCGCTTTCGCGACATCTACGTCGGTTACTCATCGGCTTACCGGGGACTATGACTTGAACCTGGACCGCGTACCTGCCGGGCGTGACGTGCCCAACGACTGCAACGTCATCATCGAGATTCCCATGCACGGGGATCCGATCAAGTACGAGGTCGACAAGGAGACGGGCGCCGTGTTCGTCGACCGCTTCATGTCGACGTCGATGCACTATCCATGCAATTACGGTTACATCCCGAAAACGCTTTCGCATGATGGTGACCCGTGCGACGTGCTGGTGCTCTCGCCCGTGCCGCTCATCACCGGCGTCGTCGTGCGCTGTCGCCCGATCGGCATGCTCAAGATGGACGATGAGGCCGGTGGGGACGCCAAGATTCTGGCGGTTCCCGTGGACAAGCTCTCCGCGCTGTATCGCGGCATCCAGTCGCCGCGTGACCTGCCCGAGATCACGACGCTGCAGATCGCGCATTTCTTCGAGCACTACAAGGACCTCGAGCCCGGCAAATGGGTGCGCATTTCGGGCTGGACCGACGCGCAGGACGCAAAGGAGGAGATCCTCGGCAGCATCGCGCGCTACCAGTCCGGCGTAGCGCCAGCGCGTTGACCTCGCGCGCGCATGCCCGGCGGCAGCTCGCATTCCCCGGTCTCTTCGTGCTGCTGTGGAGCACGGGCTTCATCGCGGCCAAGTACGGCCTCCCTCATGCGCCGCCGCTCACGTTCCTCTGGTACCGCTTCCTGCTGGTGACCGCGTTGATGCTGGTCGTGTGCGTCGTTTCGCGCGCGCCGTGGCCGCGCCGGTCGATGCAGATCCTGCATGTTGCGGTCGCCGCCTGGCTTGTCCACGGCGCGTACCTCGGCGGGGTCTTCGTGGCGATCTCCGACGGCATGACGGCCGGCACGGTGTCCATGCTCGTCGGATTGCAGCCGCTCCTGACCGTGCTCATGGCACGAGCATGGCTCGGCGAGCGCGTGCAGGCACGGCAATGGTTCGGCCTCGCGCTGGGGCTTGGCGGCGTGTGGCTGGTGGTGCATGAGAAGGTGAGCTTTGCCGGCGAGACCGACGGCCTTCTTCCGACGCTGGTCGCACTCGCCGGCATCAGCGTGGGCACGCTGTATCAGAAGCGCTTCTGCGGTGGCGTGGACCTTCGCAGTGGGGCGGTGCTGCAGTTCGCCGCGTGCGCTCTCCTGTATGCCCCTCTCGCGCTGTTGCTCGAGCACGAGCCGGTGCGCTGGACAGCCGACTTCGTGTTCGCGCTCGGGTGGTCGGTGGTCGTCCTGTCGGTCGGCGCGATCAGCCTGCTGTACTGGCTGCTCCGTCATGGCGCAGCAGCGGACGTGGCACGGCTCTTCTATCTGGTTCCGCCGTTCACGGCCGTCATGGCGTATGCGGCGTTCGGTGAGCGACTCAATGGGCAGGCGATCGCCGGCATGGTCCTGATCGCCCTGGGGGTCGCGATGTCACGTGCGCAAGTCGCCAAGGGTCCGCCTGGTTCGCTCGAGCCGGGTGCCTAGCGCGCGAAGCGATCGCCGGACGGGGTGTCCGCCGGCCCCTCTTCTCACGTATTCAGCTTGCCACGACGATACGCGTGCGGGCCAGTCGGTCATGCAGGAATAGCCGCTTTCGGTCGACGAATGCCCAGAGGAAGTTGAAGGCGAGGAGCCAAAGCGCCTGCCTTGCATGGCCGCCGTTGCGCAAGGCGAGGTAAGCGATCAACGCGAGGCCAGGGCCGATCCAGCCGGCCACGTACCGCAGCAGCGCGGTGCCTGCGGTCAGCGCCGTGCCGTCGGCGCGCATGATCCGCAGGTGCCAGGTCTTCATCGGCAGCGTGCGCCTTCCGTGGGTCCAGAAGTACGCAGCGTAGCCGGCGAGGGCAAAAAAGGTCGCCCAGAAGGAGATCGCCCGCGCCGCGCCGCTCGGTGTGGGGAGTCCCGCGCCGGCGGCGGGCGAGGTGACGGGCAGCAGTGCAAACCCCACCACGACCAGCAGGGCCGCCAGGAGCAGGATCTCATAAAGCGCCGCCGCGAGCCGACGCCGGAGTGGCGCGAGGACCTCTGGCGTTGGCGTCGCCGGGCCTCGGTGCTGCAGCGTCACCGCCCGGGGGGCAGCGGATAGGGCTGAGACGGGCGGGAGGAGCCGCGATACTCGCGAGGGCTGCCGTCACGATTCTGCATGGGAGGCGCCGGGGGGCGGTTCGCGTACTCGCGCCTCGCTTCAGGCGGCAGCGAGCGGTATTGCTCCCAACGGTCGCGGATCTCCTGACGGCGGTCCGGCGGCAGCTCACGCAGCGACCGATACTGGTCCCGCGCGGCACGGCGCTGGTCAGGGGTGAGTTCTGCCCAGGGGCGCATCTGTTGCTGCAGGCGCTGCTGGTCCGGAGGCGGCATCTGCGGGTAGCGCTGCGCGAGCCCGCGCCACTTTTCCTTGCGCTGCGGCTCGAGCCGCTCCCAGTCGGGCCGCAGCGGCTCGAGCACCCGCTGCTCACCTGGGGAGAGCTGCGACCAGCCTTGGGCGAACGCCGGTGGCATCGCCGCGAGCACGACCGCCGCGCCGAGAGCGGACGCCAACAGCGCAGTGCGCGCCCACATCACCGGTCGTCCAGGTGCTTGAGCCAATTTTGAAACCCGCGGTCGAGGTAAGCATCGATCGGGAGATCAGAGGTCAGGATCCCTACGTCCGTCTCGACGAGTTCATTGGTGGTCTGGTGAGCCTGCCAGGTGCGGTAGCCCTCGTAGCCGAAGGTGGCCACGGCGAGCAGGCCCACTGCAACCCACAGCCTGCCGTTGGCGAGGGTGCTGCGGTCGCGAGGCGATGATCCGCCCATGCCCCCGCCGACCCCGGCCAGGGCGCCGGAGAGCGCAGGGCTGCGTGCCGTGTCAGGGCTCAGTCGCGCGAGCGCCCGCTGTCGGGCAAGTTGCAGGCGATAAGCCGTACCGGCCCGCAGCGAGGCCGTCCCTTGGTCAAGGTAACCGGTGACCTTCCGGGCGAATTCGTCGTCGTGAGTTGTCATACCTTCATTCCTTTGGCCGTGAGCATTTCGGCCAGGGCGTGTACGGCTCGCGAGCAATGGGTCTTCACGCTCCCTTCAGAGCAACCCATCGCCGCCGCCGTTTCAGCCACGTCCAGCTCTTCCCAGTAACGCAGCAGAAATGCTTCCCGTTGACGGGCAGGAAGCCTCGAAAGCGCCTGCTCGATCATTTGCACCGTTTGCGCCTGCTGGAACTGCTCGGCGGGATCGACTGTTGCATTGGAGGCCGACTTGGCGGCGAGCGTTTCCAGAGGATCGTAATCTTCGTTCTTTTCGTCGCCCTTGCCCATAGCCGAGAGCAGGGTCGTCCAGGTCGATCGTACCTTCTGCCGGCGAAAGTGGTCATGGATCGTATTCTGCAGGATGCGCTGGAACAGCATCGGCAGCTCGGCGAGAGGCTTTTGCGCGTATTTCTCGGTGAGCTTCAGCATGGCGTCCTGCACGACATCCACCGCCGAGTGCTCGTCCCGGACCGCGAACATCGCCTGCTTGAAGGCGCGGCGCTCGACCTCGGCGAGAAACGTGGATATTTCCTGATGCGTGGCCAGGGGGGTCCCGTTTGTGCGGCAAACAAGCGATTATAGAACCCGGCGCTCCGGCGCGGCGTCCGGCGCTGGTGGGACGTACGCGGCACATGTCCGCCATGTGGCACGACCCTTCGGATACCTTGCTGCAGGCGTTTTGGTGCACTGCAGCGCTTGACCGGGCTTCGGGCGGCAGGTAACGTACTGACGTCGGCCGCACGACGGTCGATGTTGTACCGCGGCAGGCGCTTGAGCGCCCCTCCGTCGACGTCACGAGCGTCTGCGGACATCCCTGGGGCCCGCCTGTGCTTTGCAGCCCGCGGTCGATTCGCTTGCGGCTATCTACCCGATTCAAGCCGGATTGTAGGGCGCGTTACCCGGTTCACGCGCGAGTGCGGCATTGGCACGTCCCATTCCGGGGCGTGCAAGCGAAGTTGCGACTCCAGGCGCCGCTCGTCGAGCGACTCTTGTGGCGACGCATCAACTTAGATCAGGGCTTGGCATGCAGCTTACGGGCGCAGAAATTGTTCTCCGCTGCCTTCAGGAAGAAGGCGTCGAATTTGTGTTCGGCTATCCGGGCGGGGCCGTCCTCAACATCTACGATGAGTTCTTCAAGCAGGACAAGGTGAAGCACGTGCTCGTGCGTCACGAGCAGGGCGCCGTGCACGCCGCCGACGGCTACTCGCGTTCATCGACCAAGGTCGGCGTCTGCCTCGTTACCTCGGGACCCGGCGTCACCAACGCGGTGACCGGAATCGCCACGGCGTACATGGATTCGATTCCCATGGTGGTCCTCACCGGCCAGGTGCCCACGCACGCCATCGGACAGGACGCGTTCCAGGAATGCGATACGGTGGGTATCACGCGCCCTTGCGTCAAGCACAACTTCCTGGTCAAGGACGTCAAGGACCTCGCCATCACGATCAAGAAGGCGTTCTACCTTGCGGCTACGGGGCGACCGGGTCCGGTGCTGGTCGATATCCCGAAGGACGTCACCCAGGCCACGGCGGAATTCAGCTATCCCAAGACCGTCTCCCTGCGCTCGTACAACCCGGTGACGAAGGGCCACGCCGGACAGATCAAGAAGGCCGTGCAGCTTCTGCTCGATGCGAAGCGGCCGATGGTGTATGCGGGCGGTGGCGTGATCCTCAACGACGCCGCACCACAATTGACCCGGCTCGTGCGCCTGCTTGGCCATCCGTGTACCAATACGCTCATGGGCCTCGGCGGATTCCCCGGCACGGATCCGCAGTTCACGGGCATGCTCGGCATGCACGGCACGTACGAATCGAACATGGCAATGCAACACTGCGACGTGCTGCTCGCGGTGGGCGCGCGCTTCGACGATCGGGTGATCGGCAATCCGACGCACTTCTTCCGCGCCGATCGCAAGATCATCCACATCGACATCGATCCATCCTCCATCTCGAAGCGCGTGAAGGTGGATGTGCCGATCGTCGGCTACGTTGCCGATGTGCTCGAGGAGATGACGAAGCTCATCGAGAACTCGCCGCAAAAGCCGGACGCCGCGGCGCTCAAGAGCTGGTGGTCCGAGATCAAGGACTGGCAGCGCAAGGATTGCCTGCGCTATGACAAGAGCAGCGATCTCATCAAGCCGCAGATGGTGGTGGAAAAGCTGTACGAGCTCACCCGGGGCGATGCGTTCATCACCTCCGACGTCGGCCAGCACCAGATGTGGGCCGCGCAGTATTACAAGTTCGACAAGCCGCGGCGCTGGATCAACTCCGGCGGCCTCGGCACCATGGGCTTCGGCTTGCCGGCGGCCATGGGCGTGCAGATGGTGAATCCGCAGGCGACGGTCGCGTGCATCACCGGCGAAGCGTCGATCCAGATGTGCATCCAGGAGCTCTCGACCTGCAAGCAATATCACCTGCCCATCAAGATCGTGAACCTCAACAACCGCTACATGGGCATGGTGCGACAGTGGCAGGAGTTCTTCTACGGCAATCGCTACGCGGAGTCGTACATGGACGCGCTGCCCGATTTCGTGAAGCTCGCGGAGGCGTACGGGCATGTCGGCATGAAGATCGAGCGCCCCGCCGATATCGACGGAGCCTTGCGGGAGGCGTTTGCCCAGAAGGAGCGCCTGGTGTTTCTCGACTTCATCACCGATCAGACCGAGAACGTGTTTCCGATGGTGCCCGGCGGGATGGGCTTGACGGAGATGATCCTGGCGGAGGAGCTGTGAGCGCCGACGAGCGGGATGAAGGTGCCTGCGGCCTGGCGCGCTGCGGCCTGGAAGCTGGTGGTCAAATGCGGTTGCGCATGATCGCCCGGCCCTCCGGCGCCGTCGCGCGTGCACCGCTGGGGACGCAAACATGAGACATATCCTGTCCATACTGGTGGAGAACGAAGCCGGGGCGCTGTCGCGCATCTCGGGTCTTTTCTCGGCCCGCGGCTACAACATCGAGTCGCTCACTGTCGCACCGACGGAAGATCCTACGATGTCGCGCATGACCATCGTGACGACGGGATCCGACGACATCGTCGAGCAGATCACGAAGCAGCTCAACAAGCTCGTCGAGGTGGTGAAGGTCGTCGACCTCACCGAAGGCAACCACATCGAGCGGGAGCTGATGCTGGTCAAGGTACGTGCCGCTGGCAAGGATCGCGACGAGATGAAACGCCTCGCCGACATCTTTCGCGGGCGCATTCTCGACGTGACCGACAAGAGCTACACGATCGAGCTGACCGGCACCGGCGTGAAGCTCGATGCTTTCCTGCAGTCGATTGAGCCCGGTGTGATCCTGGAAACCGTTCGCACCGGCGCATCGGGTATCGGCCGCGGAGAGCGCATCCTGCGCATCTGACGGCCATCCACGCAGGCTCGCGGGTTGCGGGCATCCGCCACAAGCCAATACGTTCACGGAAGGGAGAAGGAATGAAGGTGTACTACGAGAAGGATGCGGACCTGTCGCTCATCAAGGGCAAGAAGGTCACGATCGTGGGATATGGATCGCAGGGTCACGCGCATGCGCAAAACCTCAACGACTCCGGTGTGAAGGTGACCGTGGGCCTGCGCAAGGGCGGTGCATCGTGGGATAAGGCCAAGGCTGCAGGGCTCGAGGTACAGCCGGTGGGTGAAGCCGTGGCCGGGGCCGACGTCGTCATGATGCTGATGCCTGACGAGCACATCGCCGCCGTGTACCGCGAAGAAGTGGAGCCGAACATCAAGAAGGGCGCGACGCTTGCGTTCGCCCACGGCTTCAACATTCATTACGGTCAGGTGGTGCCGCGTGCCGATCTGGACGTGGTCATGGTGGCGCCAAAGGCTCCGGGCCACACCGTACGATCCACCTACGCGCAAGGCGGTGGCGTGCCGATGCTGATCGCGGTGCATCAGGATACGAGCCAGAAGGCGCGTGACGTTGCGCTTTCGTATGCGGCAGCCATAGGGGGCGCGCGCGCCGGCGTGATCGAGACCAACTTCCGCGAGGAAACGGAGACCGACCTGTTCGGTGAGCAAGCTGTACTCTGCGGCGGCACCGTCGAGCTCATCAAGGCGGGCTACGAGACGCTGGTCGAGGCGGGCTACGCGCCGGAGATGGCGTACTTCGAATGCCTGCACGAGCTGAAGCTCATCGTCGACCTCATCTACGAGGGAGGCATTGCGAACATGAACTACTCGATCTCGAATAACGCAGAATACGGCGAGTACGTCACGGGACCGAAGATCGTCACGGAGGAAACCAAGCGTGTGATGCGACAGGTGCTGCGCGACATCCAGACCGGCGAATACGCAAAGAACTTCATCCTGGAGAATCGCGCGGGCGCAACCACCCTGAGCTCGCGCCGGCGGCTGATGGCCGAGCATTCCATCGAAATCGTGGGCGAGAAGCTCCGGTCGATGATGCCGTGGATCAAGAAGAACAAGCTCGTCGACCAATCACGCAACTAGTCGCCGACCATGGGTGACCGGCAGCACACGACCGCCAGGTTCGCGTTGCGGCTGCGTCTCCGGCACGCTGTCACTGGCAGGTGAGGAGAGCATGAAACGTTTCGCGGATTCGGCAATTCGCCAGCGCGGATGGGCCGGCATCGCCGTGCTCCTGCTCGCGCTTGTGGTGGTCGGGTTCGTGTTCCGGTATCTCGCGAAGCAGATGGAGCAGAGCGATAGCCCGCCTGTTGCGGCAGTCAGCGCTTCTCCTGCTGCCGGGAGTGCCGATGCGGTCGCGCGAACATCGGGCACCGCGAAGTCGCCGCTCGAGAAGGCGCGTGGGCTCGAGGCCGACGTGCTGCGGGCCGGTGCCGCTGCCGAAACCCGTGCCGCGTCGGTCGACAAGCCGCAGGACGTCCGCACGACGGATTAGCGGGAGTGCTGCGTCGCGGCGCACCACTCCGGCACTCGGAAGCCGATGTTAGTATCACCGGCTCATATCGGATCGTCAAAGCTCGTGTCGAACTACCCGCATCCCATTCTGGCCCGCGAAGGATGGCTCCACATCGCGCTCGCGGTCACCGCCGCTGTCGTGCTGTCCTTTCTGCACTGGTGGATCCTTGCTGTCCCCGCGTGGATCATCGTGGTGTTCGTGGTTCAGTTCTTTCGCGATCCGCCACGCAAGATCCCGCAGCAGCCGAGTGCCGTCCTATGTCCCGCCGACGGTCGCGTGCTCAAGGTCGAGCGGGGACTCGATCCTTTCCTCAATCGCGAGGCGCTCAAGATCAGCGTGTTCATGAATGTGTTCAACGTGCATTCGAACCGCAGTCCGGTGGACGGAAACATCGTCAACGCCTGGTACCACGCGGGTGCATTCGTGAACGCCTCCTTCGACAAGGCTTCCGGGGAGAACGAGCGCAATGCCCTGCATCTGCGCACCGCATCGGGCCAGGATGTGACCTGCGTGCAGATTGCCGGGCTCGTGGCGCGGCGCATCCTCTGTTACGTTTCGCCAGGGGAGACGCTGGCGCGCGGCCAGCGTTTCGGATTCATCCGTTTCGGTTCGCGCGTGGACGTCTACCTCACGCCCGAGGCGCGCCCGATGGTGGCTATCGGCGACGTGGTGAAGGCGACTGAGACGATTCTCGCGGAGCTTCCCGCGTGAGGCTGATAGGCTTTTGCGCGGCGCGCCAGGTTTGCCTCGCCGGTGAACATCGCGCGCCGGTGCTTTCCCAAGGCCGCTCGTGCGCGGACAACCCTGGGGTCTCCAAATCGCCTGGCACAAGCTGATGGTCGACTTCGACACGCAACGGGTGCTGCAGAAGAATCGCGTCAGGCGACGCGGGATCTACCTTCTGCCGAATCTCTTCACCACCGCTGCGCTCTTCGCGGGGTTCTACGCGATCGTGCAGGCGATGAACACGCGCTTCGATCAATCGGCGGTGGCGATCTTCATTGCGATGGTGCTCGACGCGCTCGACGGTCGTGTCGCACGCCTCACGCGCACACAAAGCGCGTTCGGGGCGGAGTACGACAGCCTGTCCGACATGGTGTCATTCGGCGCGGCCCCCGCCCTCGTCATGTACGAGTGGGCGATGAAGGGCATGGGCAAGCTCGGCTGGGTCGCGGCCTTCGTCTACGTGGCCGGCGCGGCGCTGCGTCTCGCGCGGTTCAACACGATGCTCGACGTCGCGGACAAGCGCTGGTTCACCGGCCTGCCGAGTCCCGCGGCAGCGGCGCTCGTCGCGGGTTTCGTCTGGATCATGGACGATTACGCGATCGATCCCAGCACCGTTCGCTGGTGGGCGTGGTCGGTGACGCTCTTCGCCGGGCTCACCATGGTCAGCAACGTGAAGTTCTACAGCTTCAAGGCCGTCAACCTGAAGCGCAGCGTGCCGTTCGTGGCAGTCCTGCTGATCGTGGTGGGGGTGGCTCTCATCGCCTATCAGCCGTCATGGCTCTTCGCCGCATTCGTGGTGTATGGCATCTCCGGCTACGTGGGCTACGCGTGGATGATGTTGCGCCGGCGGCGCACGAGGCCGCCTGCAACGCCCTAGCGGAAGCCGCGTGACGACCCGCACGGTTGCGCTCACGCTCGCCTGCGTGGTCATGCTCGCTGTGGGGCAGATCCTTTTCAAGGCCGCCGCCGGTGAGTGGCGCCTCGAAGGCAGCATCTGGCGCATCGTGCAGAGCTTTTTCTCCGCACGCATGGTGTTCGCGCTGGTCATTTACGGCGTCGCAACGGTGCTATGGGTCTACGTGCTGCGTACGGCGCCGCTCGCCTCCTCGTATCTCCTCTTTTCGCTCGCGTTCGTCATCGTGCCCATCCTCTCGCATTTCGTGTTCGGAGAGCGCATCGGGCTGAATACGCTCGCTGGTGGCGGCCTCATCATGGCCGGCATCATCATCGCGTCGCGCTAAGGTGAGCGCGCCGGTCGTTGCCGTGGTCGTGCCTTGCTACCGGGTTGCGCGACAGGTGCTGGACGTGCTCGCCCGCATCGGCCCTGAAGTGAGTCGCATCTATGTGGTGGATGATGCGTGCCCGGAGCGCACCGGCGAGCGTGTGCGGAGCGAGTGTGCCGATCCGCGCGTCATCGTGATCGAGCATAAGCAGAACCGTGGTGTGGGGGGCGCGGTCACGACCGGCTATCGGGCGGCCCTGGCTGACGGAAGCGACATCGTCGTGAAGATCGATGGTGACGGCCAGATGGATCCTGCGGCGTTGCCGCACATCGCGGGGCCCGTCGTCGCAGGTCTGGCGGACTACGCAAAGGGCAACCGGTTCTACGATTTCGAACTCCTGCAGGAGATGCCGCGCGGGCGGCTCATCGGCAATGCCCTCGTATCGCTCGTCAACAAGATGGCGAGCGGCTATTGGGACGTGATGGATCCGACCAATGGCTACACTGCGATTCATCGGGCCGCGCTTGCGAGGCTGCCGCTCGACAAGCTCGATCCTCGATATTTTTTCGAGTCGGACATGCTCTTCAGGCTATACACGATTCGCGCCGTGGTGCGCGACGTGGCCTTGCCTGCCCGCTATCGTGATGAGACGAGCAGCCTTTCGCTATCGCACTCGGCCGCGGTGTTTCCTGCCAAGTACGGCAAGGCGGCCATGAAGCGCGTGTTCTACGCCTACTTCCTGCGTGATTTCAATGCGGGCACCGTGTTGCTGCTGCTTGGATTCGTGCTCGCAGCATTCGGGGCCATCTTCGGCGGGCTCGAGTGGCACCGTTCCGTGCTGACGGGCGTGCCCACCACGTCAGGCACGGTGATGCTGGCTGCGCTTCCCCTGCTGATCGGCGTGCAGCTGTTGCTCTCCGCGCTCCACTTCGATATCCAGAACGTTCCCCGCGAGCCCTTGCAACGGCTGCACCGTCCGTGGACTGAAGCTCTACGCGGTCAGTGATCGGTGGATGCGTCGACCGTGCCCACGACCCGACCATGTGCGCGCCACAAGGGGATGACGCGCTCGCGACAGAAGGCAACGATCACCGCCGTGTCGTCTTCCGAGGGCGGCTCGCGGCACACCACGTGCGTCAGGCCGTAAGCACGCACGACTTGCATCAGGTCCTCGGTCGTTTCGGCACGCGCGATCCGCTCGAAGGCGGCATGATCATGCCAGTTCGCCTGCCGTGCATACCCCAGGAAACCGGCGGGGCTCGGCGCGTTGGGCATGAAAAATCCAACGCGTGCCGTCGATGGCAGCAATCGGTTCATCGTTTCGCCGATGACACGATCCGGCATGAATGTCACGAGGTAGGCCTCGCGCGCGGCGCGGTCGAACCCGCAACTTGCACACAGTCGCGCATGGTTCCAGTTCGCCGTGTACATGAGCCGAAGCTGCAGCGTCCCTACGGCGACACCTGTCACGAGAACGACGACTGACAGCGCGCGGCCCTGCGGCAGCGCGGCCAGGCCCCATCCCCCCAGCACCGCCAGCAGGGCGAATGCCGGCAGCACGTACCGCAGATAGCTTTGCTGGGCGAACACCACTGCGAAGAACCCCCCCCCGAGTGCGAGCAATGCCCACGGCAGCAGACTGCGCCAGCGTGTGAGTGCCACCACGAGACCCGGCAGCAGCAGCAGCCAGAAAAAGCCGGCCGCGCCGTTGTGGCCTTCGATGAATGGCTCGCTGTGCACGATCATCTCGTACAGGCTCCATGGTCGAAGCGGCGTGCGGTACAGATCGTTGAAAAAATCCGCAGCGGTGTCGAAATTCGCCGAACCGAACACGCTGTTGAGATACGGGAACACCGGATTGCCGGTGCGCATCCAGGCATTGGCGTAGGGCCATGCGCCAATCAGGATTGCAATCGCCATCGTCGCCAGTGCCGGCTTGCTCCAGGCGCGCAGCGACCGTCGCCACGCGATCGGCGCGACCAAAAGCAAGGGCACGAGCCACACCGCAGCGAGGACCTTGCACTGCATTGCGCCGGCCGCGAGAAGGGCGAGCACCGCCAAAGCCGCCGGCGAGCCGCGGTCGAAGCGATCGAGGGTGACAGTGAGCGTCGCCAGGAGGTACGCGAGCCACAGGTTCTCGACGAAGAGCGACCCGGTCTCCAGGAATGCGACAGGGGTTGCCGCAAGGAGCGTGACGGTGGCGAGAGCCAGCGCAGGCGTTGCGTGACGGCGCAGGAGTCGGTACAGCAGCATGCACGCGAGCGCGCCGAAAGCGAGGTTGGCGAGTCGCGCCGCAGCTTCGCCGCCGAGCATATAGGCGGCGGTGAACATCCAGTCTGCGCCCAGGGGGAACACAGCCCAGGCATGGCGGGTGACATCGAACGAGAACCGATGCATTTCGCTCGTCAGGAGCGGAATGTAGAGGTGCATCGTGTTCGCGTCGTATCCCGCCTCGGGCTTCGCGACAATGAAAAGGTGAAGGATCACCACCGTCGTGAGCAGGGCCGTCCATGCCAGCGCGAAGATGTCCGGACGCGGCTCGCGCGCGCGTGCGGTTGCGAGCCACGTGGGTGCCAGCGCCAGCAGGTCCCGACGCGTGAGGATCAGCGTCATCACCACCGCGGCCACATACACCGGCATGAAGTGCACCTTCATCGCCGCGGTTGCGCTGATCACGCCGATCCAGAGGCACAGCCCGAGCAGGATGGCTACGCACGCGCTTCCTTCCGGTACATCGAGCCATCGCAGCACGCGTCGCCCGGAGAGCCACGCGGACAGGAGCCAGGCTCCCACCGCGAGCACCGGCCCCATTCCGCAGAGTCCGATGGCGGTGAGGATCACGAGCATCCACGAAGCCGCGCTGGCATGGCGTCGCGCGAACGCGATCACAACGCATGTCAACCCAAGCGTGACGAGGCCTGCGCGCAGAAACGGACGGGGCTCGTACAGCAGCAGAACGTCGGCAAGCGCAAGTTTTGCCGCATACCAGAGGAGCGCAAGGTGCGCGGCTCCGAGGAGCGCCAGAAGCAGCGAGTCGCGTACACGCCACGCGGGCGTATCGAGGAGGGAGGGCAAGGGATCGGTGGAGGCGGCGGGCATGAAAGATACCCCACCGACGCCGGCGACGAACGTTGCGCCGCACGCGATATGGCGCGTGCCTTGAGCCCGCCCTTGCGGGGCAACGCTCCCGGGGGTATAGTGGGTGGATCATGAGCAGAATATTGCCCTCGCCCTTGCCTTCGCTTTCCGCCAGCCGCCCAGCGCTCCTCGCGCTCTCCCCCCTTGCGGGCGGCCTGCTACTGCTGCGCCCCGCGCGCAGATAAATACATCCCCCCTCCTGCCGTGCAGCACCACCGTCCTTGTTCCGGACGGCGTGATCTTCTTTCAGCGCTACGCTTTACGCGAGGCAATCCATGAGCTCCAAATACAGCAAGTACCGGCCGTTTCCGCCCGTCCCCCTCACTGATCGTCAGTGGCCATCGAAGATGATTGAGCGCGCGCCCGCCTGGTGCAGCGTGGATCTGCGTGATGGCAATCAGGCGCTGATCGAGCCCATGGACGGCGTGCGCAAGCTGAAGCTGTTCGAGCTGCTGGTGCAAATGGGCTACAAGGAGATCGAAATCGGGTTTCCGGCTGCGTCGCAGACCGAGTTCGACTTCGTGCGCCAGCTGATCGAGGAAGATCGCATCCCCGACGATGTGACGGTGCAGGTGCTCACGCAGGCGCGGGAGCCGTTGATCCGGCGCACCTTCGAGGCCCTCGCCGGCGTGAAGAGTGCGATCGTCCACCTCTACAACTCCACCTCCACCGTGCAGCGCCGCGTCGTGTTCGGTCTTGATCGCCCGGGCATTCGCGATATCGCGGTCGAGGGTGCGAGGGAGATCCTCCGCTGTGCGGCCGATTGTCCCGGCACGAGATGGACCTTCGAGTACTCGCCCGAAAGCTTCACCGGTACCGAGCTCGAGTTCGCGGTGGAGATGTGCGATGCAGTGAGCGAGGTATGGCAACCCACTCCGCAGCACAAGATGATCGTGAACCTGCCGGCGACGGTCGAGATGTCCACGCCGAACGTGTACGCCGATCAGGTCGAGTGGATGTCGCGCCGCCTCGCGCGGAGGGATTCGCTCATCCTCTCGGTGCATCCTCACAACGATCGCGGCTGTGCGGTGGCAGCGGCCGAGCTCGCGCTCATGGCGGGCGCCGAGCGCATCGAGGGCTGTCTCTTCGGCAACGGCGAGCGCACGGGCAACGTGTGTCTCGTGACCCTGGGCCTCAATCTCTTTACCCAAGGCGTGGACCCGCGCATCGATTTTTCGGACATCAATGCGATCGTGCGCACTGCCGAGCACTGCACGCAGCTTCCGGTGCCTCCGCGCCACCCCTATGCCGGCGATCTCGTGTTCACCGCCTTCTCGGGCTCGCACCAGGATGCGATTCGAAAGGGCCTTGCATCACGAACCAGCGACGACGATCAAGCGGTGGTCAACTGGGAGGTTCCGTATCTCCCCATCGATCCGGCGGATGTCGGCCGCACGTACGATGCCGTGATTCGCGTCAACAGCCAATCCGGCAAGGGCGGGATCGCGTATCTCCTCGAGCGCGACTACGGTCTTGCGTTGCCGCGTCTGCTGCAGATCGAGTTCAGCCAGATCATTCAGCGCATCACCGACTCGAGCGGCAAGGAGCTGACCGCGCGTGAGATCCATCGCGTGTTCAACGACGAGTATGTGGAGATCAGCTCGCCTTTCCGGTACTTCGACCACAGTGCGCATGCGCGGGCCGGCGGCACAGGAGTGGAGGAGCTCGTCGCTCACCTCTCCATCGACGGCGAGATGCGCGAGCTGGCAGGCACCGGCAACGGGCCCGTCGACGCGTTCGTGCACGCACTACGTGATCGCGTGGGCTTGCCCATTCATGTGCTCAATTATCACGAGCACGCCGTGGGAAGTGGCGAAGGGGCGATGGCTGCCGCCTACGTGCAACTGCGCGTCGGGCACGATCAGGCGATCTATGGCGTAGGCCTGGACTCGAACATCGTTACGGCAACGCTGCGCGCCGTGGTGAGCGCTGCCAACCGCGCGTGCCAGCGTGGCTGGGCGGCGCCCACCCGTGCTGCGGCTGCTGCATCGATCGGAGCGCCCGCCGTTCCCGCATAGCCGGGGCAGTCGAGCGGGCTTTGCAAGACGGGACCCGGCTGCGCTCTGCTAGAATTTTCGCAGCGCAACACGCCAGGCGATGCGCGACCAGGCCGGAGGAGCCGCCATGACCCCTGAAGTATCCGCATCGATTGCGTCGGATGGACGGCCCGCAGCTCAGTACGGCGCGGGTGTCGATATCACCGGCCGCGTAACACCGGAGTTCGCAGAGGTCCTGACGCCGGAGGCGATTGCCTTTGCGGTGAAGCTCCAGAGAGCGTTCGGCAGCCGGCGTGACGAGCTCCTGTCGCGGCGCGCCCAGCGCCAGGCCGAATTCGACCGCGGCACGCTGCCTGATTTTCTTCCCGAGACACGTGGGCTGCGCGAGGCGGACTGGACCTGTGCGCCGGTGCCTGCCGACATTCGCGACCGACGGGTCGAGATCACGGGACCGGTCGACCGCAAGATGATCGTAAATGCGCTCAACTCGGGGGCGCAGGTGTTCATGGCCGATTTCGAGGACGCGAACACGCCGCGCTGGGACAACAACATCCAGGGCCACATCAACCTGCGTGACGCGATCCGCCGACGCGTTGACTTCACCTCCCCCGAGGGCAAGCGTTACGCGCTCGGCACCACCACGGCGGTGCTCTTCGTCCGACCCCGCGGCTGGCATCTGCCCGAGAAGCACGTGCGGGTGGACGGTCATCCCATGTCCGGCGGCATCTTCGACTTTGCGCTTTACTTCTTCCACAATGCCAAGGAGCTTCTCGCTCGCGGCAGCGGACCCTATTTCTACCTTCCCAAGCTCGAGAGCCATCTCGAGGCGCGGCTGTGGAATGACATCTTCGTGATGGCGCAGGACACGCTCGGCGTGCCGCGCGGCTCGATCAAGGCCACGGTGCTGATCGAGACGATCCTCGCTGCGTTCGAGATGGACGAGATCCTCTACGAGCTGCGCGAGCACTCGGCAGGACTCAACGCGGGGCGCTGGGATTACATCTTCAGCTGCATCAAGAAATTCCGCAACAACGGCGATTTCTGCCTGGCCGACCGCACACTGCTGACCATGACGACGCACTTCATGAAGAGCTACGCGGAGCTTTTGATCAAGACCTGCCATCGCCGGGATGCGCATGCAATGGGTGGCATGGCGGCGCAGATTCCGGTGAAGAACGACGAGTCTGCCAACGCCGAGGCGTTTGCCAAGGTGAAGGCCGACAAGGAACGTGAAGCAACCTACGGACACGACGGCACATGGGTTGCGCACCCGGGGCTCGTACCGGTGGCCCTGGAGGCCTTCAACCGCCTCATGCCCAGTGCCAATCAGATCCAGCAGAAGAAGCGCCAGGACGTGCGCGTGGGCGCTTCCGATCTGCTGCGATTCGAGCCCGAGACGCCCATCACGGAGAAGGGCCTGCGCCTCAACATCAACGTGGCCATCCAGTACATCGGCGCGTGGCTGGGAGGACAGGGCGCGGTGCCGATCTTCAACCTCATGGAAGATGCGGCGACGGCTGAGATCTCGCGATCGCAGGTATGGCAATGGATTCGCTCACCCAAGGGCGTGCTGGATGACGGCCGCAAGGTCACGAAGGACATGGTCGCGGCCATGATTCCCGAGGAGCTCGCGCGCATTCGCGAGCTCCTTGGAACGGCGCAGGGTGCCGGCCGCTATGACGAAGCGGCGGATATCTTCTGGAAGCTCGTGCACGACGACAGCTTCATCGAGTTCCTGACGCTGCCCGCGTACGAACGCATCGATTGACGATCGCTTCGAGCCGCCCTTCGATTGGTTGAGCCTATCGACCGGATTGCCGCAATCGATTGGACGTTCCGCCGTCGCAGGCCGTACAGTGCACACTGGCAGTATCCGATTTAACGTGGCGCCCGTGGCGTCGCTTCCCGCACGTGAACAGGAGAGATGCATGGCAAACCTCAAGGGCACCCGTACCCACGACAATCTGAAGGCTGCATTCGCCGGTGAGTCGCAGGCGAACCGCCGCTACCTGTATTTCGCGAACAAGGCCGACGTCGAAGGACAGAACGACCTGGCGGCCGTGTTCCGCTCGACCGCCGAAGGTGAGACGGGCCACGCGCACGGGCACCTCGACTATCTTTCACCGGTCGGAGACCCTGCCACCGACTTGCCGATCGGCTCGAGCCGCGACAACCTGAAGGCGGCGATCGCAGGTGAAACGCACGAGTACACGGACATGTACCCCGGAATGGCGAAGGCTGCCCGCGACGAAGGTTTCGACGAGATCGCCGACTGGTTCGAGACGCTCGCCAAGGCCGAGCGGTCGCACGCGAACCGGTTCCAGAAGGCGCTCGACGCCCTGGCCGACTGATCTTCAGCTGAACGTGCCGGGTCGCGCAATGCACCCGGCATCTCGTGCCACGCACGCCGGCGAGCGGTTCATCGCCCTCGCCCTAGCTCCTGCCTAACCCTATGGCCGTTTTCGAAGGCAGTCTCGAGGCGCCCACGCGTCATCCGCTGGATTGGCGCAATCCGGAGTTCTACGAGGACGAGCCGATCTATGGCGAGATGGAGCGGATATTCGACATCTGCCACGGGTGCCGTCGTTGCGTGAGCCTGTGCACGGCATTCCCTACATTATTCGATCTCGTCGACAACAGCAGCACCATGGAAGTCGACGGCGTTGCCAAGCAGGACTACTGGAAGGTCGTCGACCGGTGCTACCTGTGCGATCTCTGTTACATGACGAAGTGCCCGTACGTGCCACCGCATCCGTGGAACGTGGATTTTCCTCACGTGATGCTGCGCGCGAAGGCGAAGAAATTTCGGGACCACGGGGCCGCCTTGCGCGATCGCGTGCTGTCCTCGACCGATCGGGTAGGCAAGCTCGCGTCCATTCCCGTGGTCGTGAAGATGGTCAATGGCGTGAACGGCCACGCAGCATCACGCAAGCTGGTCGAGAAGGTGCTCGGCGTTGCAGCCGAGGCGCGCCTGCCGCCCTACGACAGCAGGCGCTTCCGCGATACCGCAGTTGACTCCCTAGCATGGCCCGTGCGCCACGGCACGCGGAGCCCCGGCAAGGTTGCCATCTTCGCAACGTGCTACATCAATTACAACGAGCCAGGGATCGGCCACGATCTGGTCTCGGTGCTGACGCACAATCAAATTTCGTACCGGCTCGTGCAGGCCGAGGCCTGCTGCGGCATGCCAAAGCTCGAGCTCGGTGATCTCGAGGCGGTCGAAAGGCTCAAGGACCGGAACATCCCGCATCTCGCATCGCTCGCGCGCGACGGCTATGCCATCGTCACCGCCGTCCCTTCGTGCACGCTGATGTTCAAGCAGGAGCTGCCGCTCATGTTCCCGGAGGATGAGGACGTGCAGGCGGTCGCGCGCGCAATGTTCGACCCTTTCGAGTATCTCGTGCTGCGTGACAAGGACGGCCTGCTGCGCAAGGATTTCAAGCAGCCGCTCGGGAAGATCAGCTACCACATCCCCTGCCATTCACGGGTGCAGAATACCGGACAGAAGACGCGCGAACTGCTGCAGGCGATCCCTGGCACCGCGATCACGGTCGTCGAGCGGTGCGCGGGCCATGATGGGACGTGGGGTGTGAAGGCCGAGTATTACGCCGACTCCATGAAGATCGGGCGTCCCGTTTTCAAGCGCATGAGCGAAGGTGATCCGGACTTCATTGCGTCCGACTGCCCGATCGCCGCACGCCGCATCGAGCAGGGGATGGATGAAGCAGGGAACAGCGGCCACGCGCGGAAGGAGCATCCGCTGACGCTGCTCAGGATCGCCTACGGCCTCTAAAGCAACGACGGCAGCAATCCGGTGTCACCGAGTTGGTGAAGGAGCATGAGATGCCTGGAGTTCTGCGTGACAGTCTGATGACTCTCGAGGCGTATGCCAGGGCGAGGTCCGAATTCCGTGCCCGTGTGCTCGAGCACAAGAAGCCGCGTACGGTGAAGATCGGGGATCACCTCACGCTTCTATTCGAGGACGAGCTCACAGTGCGCTATCAGATTCAGGAGATGCTGCGCGTCGAGAGGACCTTCGAGGAGCGCGGAATCCTGGACGAGCTCGACGCCTACAATCCTCTCGTGCCGGATGGATCCAACTTCAAGGCGACGATGATGATCGAGTACGACGACGTCGCCGAGAGGAAGACTGCGCTCGAGCAGCTCAAGGGCCTCGAGGACCGCATCTACGTGCAAGTCGGGGGTCGCCCGCGGGTGTATGCGATCGCGGACGAGGATCTCGTGCGCGAGAACGAAACCAAAACCTCGGCCGTGCACTTCCTGCGCTTCGAATTGGACAGCGAGACGATCGCGGCGGTCAAGCGCGACACCTCGCTCGCGCTTGCGATCGGAGCCGATCACCCCCGTTACACCGCGCGCGTCGAGGCGGTGCCTGCAGAGACGCGAGCCTCTCTCGTGCACGACCTCGTGTGAACGGTAGCGCTCGCTGACCGAGACCGCTCGGCGCTGGCGTTCGGCAGCGAAACGTCAGTCGCGGAAATTGCTGAACTGCAGCGGGAAATCGGTAATGCTCCTTTTTACGAGAGCAATCGCACCCTGAAGATCGTCGCGCTTTGCGCCCGACACGCGCACGGCGTCGCCCTGGATGCTCGCCTGCACCTTGAGCTTGCTGTCCTTGATGACCTTGACGATCTTTTTGGCAAGCTCCTGCTCGAGTCCTTCGCGCACCGTCACCGCCTGCTTGACCTTGTTGCCCGAGACCTTCTCCGGGTCAGCGTAATCGAGCGCGCGGATGTCGACGCCGCGCTTGGCGAGCTTCGCCGTCAGGATGTCCGTAACCTGCGACAGCTTGAACTCGTCATCAGCATAGAGCGTCAGAATCTTTTCCTTGTGCTCGATGCGGGCATCCGACCCCTTGAAGTCGAATCGGGTGGACAGCTCCTTGTTGGACTGGTCGAGTGCATTGCGCACCTCGACCTGATTCACTTCCGAGACGATGTCGAACGAGGGCATGGTGTGTTTCCGGAGAAGTGCAGTGGGGAGAGTGTGCGCTTGAGCGGCACGCGACGGGGACGGACCGACGGAATCGCATGTAATTTTTGCAAACGGATCGCCGAAGCGCAATCCTTTTTCATGGTAGCGAGCACGGCTGAACAGTGCGTTCGCACAGCTCGCTTTGGTACGCGACGTACCATTCTGTACGGAATGACAATTGCTTAGATGGACGCGCGTGTTGTTCACGACCGAAGGAGACGCCATGCCACGTGGTGACAAGTTCAAATACACGAACAAGCAGGAGCGGCAAGCTGATCATATCGAGGAAGGCTACGAACAGCGTGGCGTGCCGGAAAAGGAGGCGGAGCACCGTGCATGGGCCACGGTGAACAAGATGACAGGCGGCGGCAAGAAGAGCGGATCCGGCCGCGGCAAGAAAATCAACAAGGAGCCGGCACGCGAGGGCGGGCGCAAGGGCGGCAGGAGTGCAGCCAAGAAATCAGCTGCGCGCAAGAGCACCGGCGCACGCAAGTCCGCTTCGCGCACTAAGACTGGTGCGCGCAAGTCCGCTTCGGGTGCCAAGGGTGCTGCACGCAAGTCCGCTTCGGGTGCCAAGAGTGGCGCGCGTAAGTCCGCCTCGAGCACCAAGAGTGGCGCTCGCAAGGCAAGCGCCCGCAAGAGCACCACCGGAAGCAAGAGCGCCAGCGGAAAGAAGAGCACCGCCCGACGCAAGAGCGCCAGCGGAAAGAAGAGCACCGCCGGACGCAAGAGCAGCACCGGACGCAAGAGCAGCGCCGCACGCAAGAGCAGCACCGCACGCAAGAGCAGCGCCGCACGCAAGACTGCAAGTGGGACGAAGGCGGCCAGCAAGAGGAGCGCGGGCAAGCGTACCTCGCGTCGCAAATCTTCTTCGCGCTGATCCGCCGCACTCTCGCCGCGCACTCGGACCCGAAGCGGGCACAGGTTCGATCGGCACGCGGGTCGTTCGACATCCTTCGCGCCTGGCGCGTTGGATCCCGGCCGCGGACACCCGCGATGCCGCAGGGCACGCGCGCGTAAGATACGAGCACTTGCGCAGTGCGCGCTTCGTTCAACTCCATGAGCCATATCCTGCAGGGCCTGCCCGTCGGGCAGAAGGTCGGCATCGCATTTTCCGGAGGACTCGACACTAGTGCCGCATTGCACTGGATGCGCGAGAAGGGTGCGATTCCGTTTGCCTACACCGCCAACCTCGGGCAACCCGATGAGCCCGACTACGAGGACATCCCGCGCCGAGCTCTGCAATACGGTGCGGAAAAGGCGCGCCTGATCGACTGCCGCGCGGCCCTGGTGGCCGAGGGCATCGCCGCCTTGCAGGCTGGCGCCTTCCATATTTCCACCGCCGGCGCGACATACTTCAACACCACCCCGCTCGGCCGCGCGGTCACCGGAACGATGCTCGTCACGGCCATGCGTGCGGACGATGTGCATATCTGGGGCGACGGCAGTACGTTCAAGGGCAACGATATCGAACGCTTCTATCGCTACGGGCTCCTCGCGAACCCAAGCCTGCGGATCTACAAGCCGTGGCTCGACCAGCAGTTCATCGACGAACTCGGGGGCCGCAAGGAAATGTCCGAATACCTGCAGCGCGCGGGGTTCGGATACCGCATGAGCAGCGAGCGTGCGTATTCGACCGACTCCAACATCCTTGGCGCAACGCATGAGGCCAAGGACCTCGAGTATCTCGACAAGGGCATGCGGATCATCGAGCCGATCATGGGCGTTGCTTCGTGGCGCGACGAAGTGACGGTGAAGCCCGAGACCGTGGCGGTGCGCTTCGAGCAGGGCCGTCCGGTAGCCCTCAACGGTGTCACGATGAGCGACGAGGTCGCGCTCATGGCCGAAGCCAACGTCATTGGCGGCAGGCACGGTCTGGGCGTCTCCGATCAGATCGAGAACCGGATCATCGAGGCCAAGAGTCGCGGCATCTATGAAGCCCCGGGGATGGCGCTGCTCTTCATCGCTTACGAGCGTCTCCTCACCGGCATCCACAACGAGGACACCATCGAGCAGTACCGCGACAATGGTCGGCGTCTGGGTCGCCTCCTCTACCAGGGCCGCTGGTTCGACCCGCAGGCCATGATGCTGCGCGAGACCGCGCAAAGATGGATCGCCCGCCCCATCACGGGCGAGGTGACGCTCGAGTTGCGCCGCGGCAATGACTATTCGCTGCTCGATACCTCGAGCCCCAACCTGACCTACAAGCCCGAGCGGTTGACGATGGAAAGGGGTGAGGCATTCTTCACGCCCCAGGATCGCATCGGCCAGCTCACGATGCGCAACCTCGATATCGTCGACACGCGCGACAAGCTGATGACGTACGTGAAGACCGGCTTGCTGAGGCCGGTGGAAGGTTCGCCGTTACCAAGCCTGGCGGACGACCGAGGCGAGCCGACACTCACCTCGAAGCGATCGGGCAGCAAGCCCGGTGGCGGTTGAAGCAACCCGGCAGGGTGCGCGGCTGCGCGCGCATGGTGCTCGATCCGGGCAGGAAAGCCGCCCTTCAGTCGATCTTGAGGCCGAGCTTGCGAATCACCGGCGTCCAGCGATCGATCTCGGAGCGCACAAGACGTCCGAACTCCTCGGGCGTGCCGCCGACGAGATCGAACCCCTGCCCGTTGAGCTTCTGCACGACGTCCGGCTGCTTCATCACCGCATTGATCTCGGCGTTGAGCCGCGCCACGATCGGCTTCGGCGTTCCTGCAGCAACCATGATGCCGTTCCATGCGTTGGATTCGAATCCGGGATACGCCTCGGCGATGGCCGGGATCTCCGGAAAGAGCGGAAATCGCTTCGCGGTCGTCACCGCGATCGCGCGAAGCTTTCCGGCCTGAATCTGCGGCTGCAGCGGTTGCATGACGGCAAGCAGCATCTGCGTTTCGCCCTGCACGGTCGAAGTCACCGCAGGCGGCGACCCGTTGAAGGGCACGTGCACGGCATCGAAACCCGCGGTCGTCTTCAGGAGCTCCATCGTCAGGTGCGACGAGCTGCCATTGCCGACTGACGCGTAATTGAGCTTGCCGGAATTGGCCTTGGCATAGGCGACGAGCTCCTGCAATGTCCTTGCGGGCAGTGCGGCGTTCACCACCAGCACGCTCGGCTGATTCGAGGTGATGATGACGGGCACGAGGTCCTTTTCCACGTCGTACGGCAGCTTCTGCAACAGCGGGCCGAATGCGAGCGGTCCCGGGAAGCCGAGCAACATGGTCGCCCCATCGGGGGCGGACCTCGCGACCTCTGCCGTGGCCACGGTGCCACCCGCAGCGGGCTTGTTCTCGACGATGACAGGCTGACCGAGTCGATCCTTGAGCTTGTCGGCGATCACGCGCGCAAGCGTATCGAGCGAGCTGCCGGGCCCGG
>JALYXY010000260.1 GCA_030946875.1 Pseudomonadota bacterium
GGAAAAGCATTGAAGGACGCGGTAAACTAGCGGGCTGTCTGCTTTGGCACGGTGGTCGCTAGAACGGGTGCTTAGCTCAGTTGGTAGAGCGTCGCCCTTACAAGGCGAATGTCGGGAGTTCGAGCCTCTCAGCACCCACCACTCGTGGGGACCAAGAGGGGCGCGAATTTCGATACCGTCCCGCCGAGTGACAGGACGAAATGCCTGCGCGGTCTGGCAGGGTATGGAAGCAAATGGGAGTGGTAGTTCAGCTGGTTAGAATACCGGCCTGTCACGCCGGGGGTCGCGGGTTCGAGTCCCGTCCACTCCGCCAGTTTAGCGAGCGGTATTCGGCGCATCGAACATCGCGAGGTCGCAATGCCCGCCGGTCGATGTGGCGCCGCGGGCCGCCTCCGCAGGGCTTGGCAGCCCGGTGGAGCTCCGCACGGGCGAACGCGAGTTCGCCCGTTTCACATGAGCGATGCTGCCCGCGGCGTGTGGGCACTCGTCGCATGATCACCGAAGCGCACCGACCGCATTCACGCGCAGCGCACACCGAAAGCAACGCCCATGTTCGATATTGTCGACAAGCACAAAAGAGCAGTGCAGATCGTGCTCGCGCTCGTCACGCTTCCTTTTGCGTTCTTCGGCGTCGATTACTACTTTCGGAACGGCGATACGATGCCCGAGGTTGCGCGCGTGGGCGACAGCCGCGTGACGCAAACCGACTTCGACGAAGCCTTGCGCGAGCAGCAGGAGCGGCTTCGCCAGCAGCTTGGTGCCGGCTACGATCCGGCGATGCTGCAAAGTCCGGAGATCCGGTACGGCATTCTCGAGCAGCTCATCAATCGTCGCCTTCTGCAGGAGAAGGCACGCAGCGATTCACTCCGCGTCTCAGACGCGCAGCTCCAGGAAGTCATCGGCGCGATGCCGGCCTTTCAGGAGAACGGTCAGTTTTCGCCCGAAAAATACAGGCAGCTCCTGGGGACCCAGAACATGACGCCGGTGCAGTTCGAGAACCGCATGCGCCAGGAGCTTCTGCTCGGTCCCATCTCCGATCCCATCGCGCTGGGAAGCATCGTCGCGCGTGCCAGCGAGGAGCGCTACCTCAGCCTGCTGGAGCAACAGCGCGAGGTGGCGGTCGCCAACCTTGCCGCCGAGGCATTCGCGGGCGAGGTCAAGGTCGACGACGCCGCCGTGAAAGCGTTCTTCGACAGCAATGCGCAAGCGTTCAAGACCCCGGAGCAGGGCAAGTTCGAATACGTCGTGCTCACCCCCGAGGCCGTGCAATCCCAGGTGTCGGTGGACGAAGCCGAGGCGAGGGCCCAATACCAGAGCAACCTCAAGCAGTTCGGCCAGGAAGAGCAACGCTCCGCTTCGCACATCCTGCTCAGCGTGAAGCCTGACGCCAAGCCCGAAGAGAAAGAGGCTGTACGTAAGAAGGCAGAGGAGATTGCGGGACAGGCGAAGGCCAATCCCTCGCGCTTCGCCGAGCTCGCGAAGCAATACTCACAGGATCCGGGATCGGCTCCGCAGGGCGGCGATCTTGGCACCTTCGGTCGCGGCAACATGGTGAAGGCGTTCGACGACGCAGTGTTCGCAATGAAGCAGGACGAAATCGCCGGCCCCGTCAGCACGGAGTTCGGCTATCACATCATCAAGCTCACCGGCATCACGCCGGCCAAGGTGAAGCCGTTCGAAGAAGTGCGCGCGCAGATCGAATCCGACCTCAAGCGTCAGAAGGCGAGCAGCAAGTTTGCCGCCGCAGCTGACCAGTTCCAGAACCTCGTGTATGAGCAGGCAGATTCGCTGCAGGGTGTGGCGAAAGCGCTCAACCTCACCGTGCAGACTTCGCCGGTCGTGACGCGGCCGCAGGCGCAGGCGATCGCTCTCGGCAACGCGAAGTTCGTCGATGTGCTTTTCTCACCGGAGTCGGTGCAGGGCAAGCGCAACACGGACGCCATCGAGGTTGCACCCGGCACCCTCATGGCGGGTCGGATCATCGAATACAAGCCGTCCATGCCGCTGCCTTTCGAGCAGGTGAAGGACACGATCCGTCAGCAGCTCTTGCGCAGAGCGCAGGGCGAAGCCGCTCAGAAAGCCGGCAATGAGAAGCTCGCCCAGCTCGCTCAAGGCAAGTCTGAACGGGATGTGGGCCTCACCTTCGCAGCCCCTGCCCGCGTCGAGAGGAATCGGCCAGCCCCCGGCATCACGCCTGACGCGATGCGGCGCGTCTTCCAGGCCGATTCAACGAAGCTTCCGCAATATGTCGGCGCGGCCAACGACCGCGGCGGTTTCGCGATCTACAAGGTGACGCAGGTGATCACGCCGCCAGTGGCTGACGAGCAGAAATTGAAGGCGGTGGGGAGTCACATCGGCGAGCAGCTCGCGCGCGAGCTCTTTTCAGCGTATCTCGTTTCGCTGAAGGGCAAGTCGGAAGTGAAGATCAACCAGGCCAACCTGGAGAAGCGTCAGTAATCGATGACGTGCCGCTGAGCAACCTTTCGGGCTCGGAAAAGAGGAGGCTCGGGTGACGCGAGGCTCGGCTGACCCCTAGGTTCGGGTGCCCCTAGGCTCGGCTGACGCGAGGCTCGGGCGTTTGAATGCAGAACGGCGACCAGGCGGTCGCCGTTTCGCATTCGCAGCGCTGCAAGGTCAGGCGGTCATCGATCGGCCTGGCACTGCTCCTTGAGATAGGTTTCGATTCGCTCGGCCTGCTGCTTGCGCATTGCCGGATCGATCACGACACGCTCACCGCGCTCGTTGATCCGATAGTGCTGAACGTTGTCCATCTGCAGCGCCTTGAGCTGCCCGCGCATGAGCGTGCATTGCTCCTGACGTTTCCCGCTGTCGATCTTTGTCTTCTCGGTCTTGGTTTCTTCTTCGTTGCGCTGCAGCTGCCGCTTCTTGAGCTCTGCTTCCTGACTCAGAAGCTCCTTCGGGGCGTTGGGATTGGCCCGAGCAGCCGGCCCGGTGACACGCTCGGCCTTCATGTCCCCGGCCGGTGGGATATCCGAGTAGACGACGCGGCCGTTGGCGTCCATCCACTTCCACATGGCCGCCTGCGCAGGCAGGGCAACGAGCGCTGCGCACAGGACGAGACCTGCGGACAGCGGGAGCCATCGCGCGAGCGCTGTGGGCACGAGTGGTGAATCGAGCGGTTCAGTCATGAAGCACGTAACCTTGGCAGCGAGTTTGAAAAGACAAGCGCCACTGCACCCTAGTTGAGCGCATGCCTGCGGTCAAAGGGCACCGGCCGAACGCGCAGGAAAGGCGGTCGAGCGGCAATCCGCGGGCTCCGTCGGAGTCGAGCCGATATCGGCTTCCTGCACGCGCTCGTGCTGACGACCCTTCTGTATAATCCGCTTTTGCGCTGGAGAAAATCAGATGCGTGTCGTCCGCAAAGCGCTCACCTTTGACGACGTTCTGCTCGTACCTGCGCACTCCCGCGTCGTTCCCCGCGACGTGAATCTCGCAACGCGGCTCACCAAGAGCATCACGCTCAACGTGCCGCTGCTGTCCGCCGCAATGGACACCGTAACCGAGGCGCGCCTCGCCATCGCCATCGCGCAAGAGGGCGGTCTCGGCATCGTGCACAAGAACATGTCGCCGGCCAAACAGGCCAAGGAGGTGGCCAGGGTCAAGCGCTTCGAGAGTGGCGTGGTCAAGGAGCCGATCACGGTCCCGCCGACCATGACCGTGCGCGAGGTGCTCGCGCTGACGCGCCAGCACAGGTTTTCGGGACTGCCTGTGGTCGAAGGCAAGCGCGTGGTCGGTATCGTCACCAACCGCGACACGCGCTTCGAAACCAATCTCGACCAGCCTGTCGCCAACGTCATGACCAAGCGCGACAAGCTCGTGACCGTGCGCGAAGGTGCCGACCTCGAGGAAGCCAAGGCGCTCATGCATCAGCATCGCCTCGAGCGCGTGCTGGTGGTCAACTCGGCGATGGAGCTGCGGGGCCTCATCACGGTCAAGGACATCCTCAAATCGACCGAACACCCGCTCGCCTGCAAGGACGAGCTCGGAAGGCTCCGTGTCGGCGCGGCGGTGGGCACCGGCGCCGACACCGATGAACGCGTCGACGCGCTGGTCGCTGCCGGAGTCGACGTTCTGGTCGTGGATACGTCGCACGGCCATTCCCAGGGTGTGCTCGATCGTGTGCGCTCGATCAAGCGACGTTATCCGAAGCTGCAGGTGATCGGTGGCAATGTGGCAACCGCAGCAGGCGCGCGCGCGCTTGCCGATCACGGTGCCGATGCCGTGAAAATCGGCATCGGGCCAGGGTCGATCTGCACCACGCGCATTGTCGCGGGCGTGGGCGTGCCGCAGATCTCGGCGATCCAGTTCGCGATGGAAGGCGTCGGCGAGCTCGGGATCCCGGCCATTGCCGACGGCGGCGTGCGCTACTCGGGCGACGTCGCGAAGGCGCTCGCTGCCGGGGCTTCGTGCGTCATGATGGGAAGCGTGTTCGCGGGCACCGAAGAATCCCCTGGGGAGATCGAGCTCTATCAGGGCCGCTCGTACAAGAGCTACCGCGGCATGGGCTCGATTGGAGCGATGGAGCAGGGAAGCTCCGATCGCTACTTCCAGGACACCGAAGGCGAAGGCGCGGCCGAAAAGCTCGTCCCCGAAGGCATCGAGGGGCGCGTGCCTTACAAGGGAACGCTGATGGCGGTGATCCACCAGCTGATGGGCGGTTTGCGTGCCGCGATGGGCTACTGCGGATGCGCGACCATCGACGAGCTTCGCACGCGTGCCGAATTCGTCGAGATTACCTCCGCGGGCGTGCGTGAATCACACGTGCACGACGTGCAGATCGTGAAGGAAGCTCCCAACTACCGTGTCGACTGAAGTGCTGTGGTGATTGCATCTTGCGCAAGGTCGACAACTTCCAAGGTCGGGGGCAGATCTCCATGGTCCTGCGCGAGCTTGCATGCTGACCGCTGAAGACCCCAGCGCCGAGACGTCGCCCGTGCTGGCGGGCGATGCGATGGCGGCGCCGCTCCACGACCGCATCCTGATTCTCGACTTCGGCTCTCAGGTGACGCAGCTCATCGCGCGCCGTTTGCGTGAGACCAACGTCTACTGCGAGATACATCCTTACGATGTGAGCGATGCCTTTGTTCGCGCCTTCGCCCCGCGCGGGATCGTGCTGTCCGGAGGCCCGAGCAGCGTCGTCGATGGCGATACGCCGCGCGCGCCCGCCGCGGTCTGGTCCCAGGGCGTGCCAGTGCTGGGCATCTGCTATGGGATGCAGACGATGGCCGCGCAGCTCGGTGGCGTAGTCGAGACGGGTCGCGTGCGCGAGTTCGGATACGCCGAAGTCCGTGCGCGGGGACACTCGCGCCTGTTCAAGGACGTCCAGGACCGCACCAACGCGGAGGCGCACGGACTGCTCGATGTGTGGATGAGCCACGGCGATCGCGTCACTGCGCTCCCGCCGGGCTTCAAGACCATCGGCAGCAACGAGTCATGCACGATTGCGGCCATGGCCGACGAGGACCGCGGGTTCTACGCAATCCAGTTTCATCCCGAGGTCACGCACACCAAACAGGGCCCGGCGCTCCTCTCGCGATTCGTGCATGACATCTGCGGCTGCGGGCACGACTGGAACATGCAGGACTATCGCAGCGAGGCGATCGCTTCGATTCGTTCGCAGGTTGGTTCGGATGGCGTGATCCTCGGTCTGTCCGGCGGCGTCGATTCTTCGGTTGCTGCAGCATTGATCCACGAGGCGATCGGCGATCAGCTCACGTGCGTGTTCGTCGATCACGGCCTGCTGCGCCTCGCCGAAGCCGAGCAGGTGCTCGACACCTTCGAGCGCAACCTCGGCGTGCACGTCGTGCATGTCGACGCCTCCGACGAGTTCCTCGGTGCGCTTGCCGGTGTGAGCGATCCCGAGCAGAAGCGAAAGATCATCGGCCGCGAGTTCGTGCACGTCTTCCAGCGCGAGGCCGAACGTCTCGCGCACGGCGCCACCGCCGCCAAATGGCTCGCCCAGGGCACGATCTATCCGGACGTGATCGAGTCGGCCAGCGCCAAGACCAAGAAGGCGCACACGATCAAGTCGCACCACAACGTGGGAGGGCTTCCCGACACCTTGCATCTCAAGCTGCTCGAGCCCTTGCGTGAGCTCTTCAAGGACGAGGTGCGCACGCTCGGCGTCACCTTGGGCCTGCCGCGCGAAATGGTGTTTCGCCATCCTTTCCCCGGTCCCGGTCTCGGTGTACGCATTCTCGGTGAAGTGACGAGGGAGCGTGCCGATATCCTGCGCGCCGCCGATGCGATCTTCATCGAGGAACTCCGGCTCGCGATCGACGAGGCCACCGGCAAGAGCTGGTACGACCTGACCGCGCAGGCGTTTGCCGTGTTTCTTCCGGTGCGCTCGGTCGGCGTCATGGGGGATGGCCGGACTTACGATCACGCCGTGGCGCTACGTGCCGTGCAGACGACCGATTTCATGACCGCGCAGTGGGCGCCGCTGCCGCACGCGTTGCTGGCCAGAGTCTCGAGCCGCATCACCAACGAGGTGCGCGGCGTGAACCGCGTCGTGTTCGACATCTCGAGCAAGCCTCCCGCTACCATCGAGTGGGAATGAAGCGCAATCCGCACATCCTGCCAGGACGATGACGTACGGCGCACGCACCCAGTTCAGCACCGGCACGCCGTGGGAGCCGATCATGGGCTACTCCCGCGCGGTGCGCGTGGGGGATCACGTGGTGGTGTCCGGAACCACCGCCACGGGCGCCGACGGCAAGCTCGTTGGAGTCGGTGACGTGCTGGCACAGACGCGGCAGGCGATCGCCAACGTGGCGTTCGCCCTTTCGCGGCTCGGTGCGCGGCTCGAGGACGTCGTCCGTACTCGTCTCTTCGTCACCGACATCTCGCAATGGGAACTGATCGCCCGTGGGCATGGTGAAGCGTTCGGTTCCATCTGCCCGGCGTGCACCATGGTCGAGGTCAGGCGCCTGATCGACCCGCAGATGCTGATCGAAGTCGAGGCTGACGCGATCGTCGTTCGCAACGAGCAGTGATGCCGTGCACGCGTTGCAGGTCGAAGAGAACGCCGTGACCGATGCGACGTTCGACGGGACGATGATGCAGCATGCGCTCGACGTCGCGAGCTCGGCCGGTCACCGCGGCGAGGTGCCCGTCGGCGCCATCGTGGTCTCCGGCGATACGATCATCGGACGCGGCAGCAATGGCCCGATCGGGGCGAGCGACCCTACCGCGCACGCCGAAATCATCGCACTGCGGGCAGCCGCAATGAGCGTCGGCAACTATCGACTGACGGGTTGCTCCCTGTACGTCACGCTCGAGCCTTGCGCGATGTGCGCGGGGGCGATCATGCACGCACGGCTCGCCCGTGTCGTATTCGGTGCGCCGGACCCGAAGACAGGCGCCTGCGGTTCGGTCGTCGACCTCTTCATGAATCCCCGCCTCAATCATCACACCACCGTCACTTCCGGCGTGCGAGCGCACGAGTGCGGCGCGCTGCTGTCACAGTTTTTCGCAGCGCGGCGCGCGGGCGTTGTCAGGACCGCGGGCGATCCTGCATGACGGCGGGATCGCGCACAGTGGGGCTCGTCGCTCCGGCCGGCTATGTCCCCGACGTGACGAGCATCGATCGCGCGCGCGACCGGCTCGAGGGACTTGGGTACCGCGTCAAGATCGATCCCTCCTGCACCACGCGGTGGCAGCGATTTTCAGGGCATGACCGCGAGCGCGTCGCCGCCGTCATGCGCATGGCCGAGGACCCGGAGATCGATCTCGTCGTCACCGCGCGCGGCGGCTACGGCTGGTCGCGTTTGCTCGATCAGCTCGATTACCGTGCGATCGCCTCGGCGGGCAAGCGCTGGATGGGCCACAGCGACTTCACGGCCTTCCAGCTCGCCGCTTTCGCGCATGCGGGCATGGTGAGCTTCGGTGGTCCGATGGCCTCGTACGATTTCGGAGCCGCCGAGCCCTCGGCATTCACGTTCGATCACTTCCAGCGGATGTACGAAACCGGCGAAGACACGGTCGAATGCGCGCTGGAGGGGCCGGATTTCGTCGGCGAAGGCACGCTTTGGGGCGGCAATCTCGCCATGGTGGCGCATCTCGTGGGCTCAACCCACCTGCCAGACGTTCGCGGCGGCATGCTGTTCCTCGAAGACATCGCGGAGCATCCGTATCGCATCGAGCGCATGCTGCATCAGTTGCACTTCGCCGGCGTGCTGCAGCGACAAAGGGCCGTGCTGCTCGGCACCTTCAATGGCTTCGATGTCGCGCCCAACGACAACGGATACGATCTCGCAGCCGTCGCCGCCCACGCACGCGAGCACTTCGGCGTCGCGATGTTCTCGGGGCTTCCGTTCGGGCATTGTGCGGACAAGCTCACGTTGCCCGTCGGCGGACACTGCCGGCTGACCGTTCACGATGGAGCAGGGCGCATCGAGCTGGCAGTGGCGCGCGCGCATTGATGGCGGCGCTGCCCTACGTCGTGCGCAGCGCCGCCTGGCCGGACGATGAAGCTGCATTGCGAGTGCTTCGGCACGAAGTGTTCGTGGTGGAGCAGGGCGTTCCCGAAACTCTCGAGTGGGACGGTCTCGACGCGCAGTGCCGGCATGCCATCGCTCACACCGGCGACGCGGAGATCATCGCGTGTGGTCGCCTGCTGCCCGATGGCCACATCGGCCGGATGGCGGTCAGGCGTGACTGGCGCCGGCGCGGCGTCGGTGCGGCCGTGCTGCTGCACCTCGTCGATGTCGCCGCGCACGCGGGATACAAGCGCGTGCTGCTCAACGCGCAAACGCACGCTGTCCTCTTCTACCGTCGTTTCGGATTCGTACCGGTCGGTGACGAGTTCATGGAAGCGGGCATTGCGCATCAGGCTATGGAGCGCGAGCTTGGTTGACGAGGCAGATCGACGGCGGTGCGCCACGCAGGCCAGAACCGCAGCGCCTATTCAGCGATGCGGAATTGATGGCGCACTGTCGCCCGCACTCGACCCTGCTCGTCGAATGAGCGCTCCTCGAAGCGCGCCGTGCCGGTGCGCTCGATGAGCACGACGGTGGAACAACGTGTGCCGTACTCGGGGGTGATCACGAAGGGCGAGGACAAGAGGCGCTCGCGAGCCCGGGAAATCCCCGTTTCCGGCAACGTCTCCTCCGGAGCGCCGTCCCGGGACGCAAGTGCCGCAAAGAGCGCTTCGGGGTCGGTCTCCTCGGCCGCGCACCACGCGTCGAAACCACGTCTCGTTTCCACCACCTTCGTCCACGGGGTATCGAGCGATGCGTTGGAGATGCCGTGCGTTCCTGGTCCGAGGCAACGCACAGCCACTTCACGATTCGAAAGCCAGGCGCCGCGCTCGCCTCTCCCCGCGAGCAGGTTGAAGCCGCTGTAGGCGCGCGACTGCTGCGCAAGCTCGAGCAGGACATGCTCTGGGTCACGTGCATCGGCCAGGACACCGGTCACCAAACCGCCCCGTGAGGGCGCGCCCGCAGGCTTGGCGCGTGCTTCGCGCACGTTCGTCAGCAGAGCCCATCGACCGTTCCTGTCGATACCGAGCCATGTCCCACCGGCCTCGAGATCGCGCCCGGCGAGCCAGCCTTCGGGCCACCACCCCGCCGGCTCCGTGGGCCGCGCGTAACGCTCGTCCCGATTCGCTGCAATGACGAGCGAGAAACGCGGATGTGTGCCGAGTCCTAGGACCGCGAGGCACATGCGCGGCCGGTCCGGCAACCCACGGTGCTTCTCATCAGAGCTTGCGCCGGGGTGCAGGCGAACTCTGGGGCAGCTCATAGGGCAGCGGCAGAGGAACAAGTTGCGGTCCGTCCAGCGACCCGAGCCGCACGTCGTGCGCCTCGGCTGCACTCGTCTGCACGATCGCGAGAAGGTCCACGCCGCCGTTGGGCGATTGCGCCGCGTTGACGACGGTGCCGCATGCCTGGTCCCCGAACACGCCGCTGTAGAGGCGCGTGCCGGCCGCGAGTGCGCCGGCATCGCAATGCCACGCGTAAAGCCGCTCCTTCAGCCGGCCCAGGTACTGCGTCCGGGCGATGATCTCCTGTCCCGTATAGCAGCCCTTGTCGAAGCTGATGCCTTGCAACGCATCGAGGTTTGCCGTCTGCGCGACGAAAAGATCCTGTGTGGCCGACGTGATCACCGGCAGGCCGGCACGTACCGTGAGCCAGTTCCAGGTGTCGGACCCGGCAGCTTGAGCGTGCGCGCCCAGCCGCGTGCGTAAATCGGGCGCATCGATCAGCGGCGTGATGACGAGAAGCCGATCGCGCGCAAGGCCGAGCACGGAGGTGGAGCCGTGGCGAAGGACCATGCCCGGTCCCGGCACCGAGCCCCAGATCTCGCGGGCGGTGATGTCGACTGTCGGGCCGGCGATGCCAACGATCGCAACGGAATCGCTTTGGTCCGTAACGGTGACCTTCGCCCGCAGTACGTACAGGCTGAGGCGCTTGCGCACGGATTCCGCGAGGTCCGCCGGCATGACGGCGCGGTAGCCTTCCTCCCCGCCCCACAGCACGATCGTGGCGAGCATTCGCCCTTTCGGCGAGTTGTAGCTCGTGTGCTGCCATGCCCCGGCCGACACGCGACGCACATCATTGGAGAGCTGACCCTGCAGGAAGGTCGTGGCATCCTGACCCGCGATTGCCAGCACCGAAAGCTCCGGCAGGTCGCAGTAAACGTCGGAGGCGAGCAACGATCCGTCGGATTTGGTCGTGGATGGAGCGCGGCTGGAAGGCAGGGGAGTCGAAGCCATGGCGAGATCCGCCCCCGAGGAGGCTCGAGCCACCTCCGGGACGCTGCAGAAAGTGCTAAAATCGAATGTTAGCCCGGTTCACGGCACTATGCTGGGGATCGGGCAAATTCGCAGACCCGCGGAACCTCAGGGTGCGAGGGCGTCCATCCCGATGGACTCGCCCTTTGCCGACAAGCGGGTCGAGGACCAACCCTGACCGGAGCCCCACATGGCAGTCACGATGCGTCAAATGCTGGAGGCGGGCGTCCATTTCGGACACCAGACCCGCTATTGGAACCCCAAGATGGCCGAATACATATTCGGCCAGCGCAACAAGATTCACATCGTCAATCTCGAAAAGACGATGCAGCTCTACCAGGACGCCATGAAGTACGTGCGCCAACTGGCCGCGAACAAAGGCACGATCCTCTTCGTAGGTACCAAGCGCCAGGCGCGCGACATCCTCGCCGAGGAGGCGCGTCGTTGCAGCATGCCGTACGTCGACTCGCGCTGGCTGGGCGGGATGCTGACCAACTTCAAGACCGTGAAGGCGTCGGTGAAGCGGCTGAAGGATCTCGAGCAGATGCACACCGAGGGCACGTTCGAGAAGATGAACAAGCGCGAGGCACTGACTTTGCAGCGCGAGCTCGAAAAGCTCAACAAGAGCCTTGGAGGCATCAAGGAGCTGAACGGACTTCCCGACGCCCTGTTCGTGATCGATGTCGGGTACCA
>JALYXY010000270.1 GCA_030946875.1 Pseudomonadota bacterium
GTCATGGGCGATGTGCACGTAGGCGAGCAGCCAGTTTGCGTTGCCCACTGCGGTCACCCCGCGATCCTGGGTGGTTCCCGCATGAATGGTGACGAACTCGCGAATCACATTGTCATCGCCGATCGCCACGGATGTCGGCTCGCCGGTGTACTTGCGGTCCTGCGGAATCTCGCCGATGGACGTGAACTGGAAGATGCGGTTGCGCGCACCGATGGACGTCCGGCCCCGAATCACCGCGTGCGGCCCGACCCACGTACCGCTCGCGATGCTGACCTCGGGCCCAATGATCGAATAGGCGCCAACCTCGACGTCGTTGGCGAGCTCGGCCCCGCTCTCGACGAGGGCCGTCGGGTGGATGCGCGTCATCGCAGCCTGTTCATTCCGCCCCGCTCACCCGCGTGGCGGCCGGCGTGCGGATTGCCGCCATGAGCTCGCCTTCTGCGGCAACCTCGCCGTCCACGAGGGCGCGCGTGTGAAACTTGCCCACCCCGCGGACGATGCGGATCACCTCGGCCTCGAGCACGAGCTGATCTCCGGGAACGACCTGACGTCGGAATCGCGCGTTGTCGATGCCCGCGAAGAAGATCAGCGTTTTGGTATCCGGGGCGCTGTCGCGCGAGACCTGGGCCAGGATGGCGGCCGTCTGTGCCAGCGCCTCGATGATGAGCACGCCCGGCATCACCGGAAACCCCGGGAAATGTCCGGCGAAGAAGGACTCGTTCAGCGTGACGTTCTTGAGCGCGCGAATGGACCGACCCTTTTCGACCGACACCACGCGGTCGACGAGCAGAAGCGGATAACGGTGCGGAAGACACGCCATGATCTCGTTGATGTCCATCGCACCTGGCAGTCGCTCTCCCATTACGTCTTCTCCCCCTCTCGTGGCGCGTCCGCCGAAGAGCCGGAGCGCACGCGCGATACGGAAGCTTCGAGGGCACGCAGGCGTGGATCGAGCTTGGCAAGGCGACGGATCGCCGATGCAACGCGGACCCATTCGCGATGCGGGAGTGGCGGAAAGAGGCCGGAGTAAACGCCGGGGCCGGCGATCGACTCGAATACCTGGGTCGCACCGGAGATGGTGACGCCCTCGCCGATCGTCAGATGCCCGGCGATCATCGCCGCGCCGCCCACCCGGCAGTTGCGCTCGATCGTCGTGCTGCCGGCAATGCCCACGCATCCGGCAATTGCAGTGTGCGCGCCGATACGGCAGTTGTGGCCGATCTGGATCTGGTTGTCGAGCTTCACATCGTCCTCGATAACCGTGTCCTCGATGGCACCGCGATCGATGGTCGTGTTGGCCCCGATCTCGACATCATCACCCACGACGACGCGCCCGGTCTGTGGAATCTTGATCCAGCGGCCACTCTCCTCCGCCATGCCGAAGCCGTCGGATCCGATCACTGCGCCACTGTGCACGATGGCCCTGCGCCCGATCACACACCGCGGGTAGATCGTCACATTAGGGTAAAGCCATGAGTCCTCACCGATGCGGACGTCGTCTTCGATCACGCACCCCGCTCCGACATGCACCCCATCGCCGAGCTCCACGCGTTCGCCGATCACGGCACGTGCGGCAATGTCTGCAGTCGGCGCGATACGGGCACTCGTGCTGATGATGGCGCTCGGATGGACGCCGGGTGTTGCGCGGGGCGCCGGATGCAGTGCGTTGGCCACCTTGGCGAATACGGCGTAGGGGTTTCGACTGACGAGCTTCGGCAGCCCGGTGTGGCTCGCCATGTGAGGGGCCACGATGACGGCGCCCGCGTGCGTCGAGGCGAGCTGCGCCCGGTAGCGCGGATTGGCGAGAAATGCGATCGCGTCGGGCGCGGCGGCATCGAGCGTTGCCACGCGCGTGATCAACACGCTGCCGTCACCGTGCAACTCGGCGCCGGTACGTCGGGAAAGTTCGGCCAGAGTGATGGACAACGAGCCTCCGCGAGGTGAATCGATGCGACGGCTCCCGATCGAGTGCCGATCAGTCGTTCAGGGAAGTCGCTATGCGCGCCCCCACACGAATCTACTTGTCGCCGAGTGCCTTGATGATGCGTTCGGTGATATCGATTCGCGGACTTGCGAAGATCACCGGCTCCTGCACGATGAGGTCGAACTTCTCGGCCTCGGCGATCTGCTGGATGACCTTGTTGGCACGATCCTGCACGCCCGCGAGCTCCTCGTTTCGCCGCAGATTGACGTCTTCGCGGAGCTCGCGCTGCGCGCGCTGGAGATCCCGAGTCAGATTCGCGAGATCGCGTTCCTTGTTGCGCCGGTCGGTGTCCGAGAGCGTGACGCCGTCCTTCTCGAGCAGCGACTGGAGGTCGCGCGCCTGACGAATCAGCTTCTGGACGTCGGCTTCGCGGCCCGCAAATTCCTTCTCGAGCTTTTGCTGCGCACGCTTGGCTGGCACGGACTCGCGGAACAGCCTTTCGGAGTTCACGAATCCGATCTTGTACTCGGCGGCCGAGGCGGGTCCCGCGATGGCAGCCGCCAGCGCCAGCGCGACGAGGGCGCCTCGCAGGGTGGTCAGTGACGGGTCAGGCATCAGGAGTCGGAAGTGAGCAAGCGGAAGTTCTCGAACCATGTGCGGCAGCACGCAGTATGCCACTCGACGAATATTTGCATCCGATTGTCATTTCGCAGGCTTGGCCGTTGCCGACTGATGTTCTGGCCTCTGATGGCTGGTCAGAATACCGAGCCGATCTGAAACTGGAACCGCTGGGGCCGATCGCCCGGCTCTTTCTTGAGCGGCAGGCCATAGCTGAACTTGAGCGGGCCGATGGGCGAGTTCCACGCAACCCCGAGGCCGGTGGAATAGTGGAACGACTCGAGTTGTCGCTGGCTGCCATTGCCGTAGATCTGCCCCACGTCGACGAAAGCACTCGCCCGTACCGACTTGTCGCCCTTGAGGATCGGATAGAAGAGCTCCAGGTTGCCGATGATCTTGCGTCTTCCGCCGAGCACGTTGCCGAAAATGTCCTGCGGGCCGAGGGAGCTCGTCTCGTAGCCGCGTACCGAACCCACGCCGCCTCCGAAGAAGCTCTTGAAGAACGGCAGTGGCTTGCCGCTGTAGCCGGCGCCATATCCCAGGTCGGCGCGCGCCATCAGCACGAAGTCTCCGTACACGGGCAGGAACCATTGATGCAGGTAATTGAGCTTGTAATACTGCAGATCGCCGATCGGTAACCCGACTTCGAGAAGGACGCTCTGCAGCCGGCCCCGCGAAGGATAGAGGATGTCGTCGCGAGTGTCACGCGACCAGCCGATCGACCCGATGATGCTGTCGGTCACCAGCCCGAAGCGATTCGCAAAGTCGAGGTAGATGGGCGGCGTCTCCGCGAGCAGCGACAGCTTGGTGTGCTCGTAGCGCCCGCCGAAGTTGATCGTGTCGGTTTCCGTGATCGGCACGCCGAAGGTGGCCGCGGCGCCGAGGGTCGAGGACGAGTATTGCGACACGGAGAGCGTCGCCGTCGGATCGATGTTCTTCTGATACACCTCGAGGGTGCGCGAGACGCCGTCGACGGTCCAGTACGGCTCGGTGAATGCAAGCGAGATCGTGCGGTTGATCCGGCTCGTGTTGAACGCCGCGATCAGCGCATTGCCGCTGCCGAAAATGTTCTGCTGCGAGACCGATCCATTGAATACGATGCCGTCGGAACTCGAGTAGCCCACACCCGCCAGCAGGTTGCCCGTCGATTTTTCGGTGACGGTGACGTCGATGTCAGCCTGGTCGGTGGTGCCCGGGACCGGCGGCGTTTCGATGTTGACGTCGTCGAAGAAGCCGAGGCGGCGTATGCGAACCTTCGACCGCTCGATGCGCGCACTGTCGAACCACGCGCTTTCGAGCTGGCGCATCTCACGGCGCACCACCTCGTCGCGCGTACGGGTGTTGCCTGCGATGTTGATGTGACGCACGTAAACGCGGCGTCCCGAATCGATGAAGATGGTGAACGAGGCGGTGCGATTCTCGCGATCGAGCTCGGGCACTGCGTTGACGTTGGCGAAGGCATAGCCCTCGGCCCCGAGGCGATCGCTGATGTCCTTGGCCGTGGCCTGGAGCTGCGCACGCGAATACGTGTCACCGCGACGCACCTTCACGAGCGACATGAGCTCCTGCTCGGAAACGGTGAGCTCACCCGCGAGCTTCACGTCGCCGACGGTGTAACGCGGGCCCTCGGTGATGTTGATCGTGATGTAGATGTCTTCCTTGTCGGGCGTGATCGACACCTGCGTCGACTCGATCGTGAACTCGAGATAGCCGCGGTCCTGGTAGAAGCTGCGCAATGCCTCGAGATCAGCCTGCAGCTTCTGCTTCGAGTACTGATCGTTCTTCGTGTACCACGTGAGCCAGCCCGGCGTGGTCAGCTGCATCTGCTTCGAGAGATCCTTCTCGCTGTAGGCACGTGCACCCACGATGTTGATGCGCGCGATCTTGGCGGCGTCGCCTTCCTCGATCGAGAAGTTGATGGAGACGCGATTACGCTCCTGCGGGGTGACGGTGGCGGTGACGCGGGCCGCGTAGAGGCCGCGCGTGATGTACTGCCGCTTCATCTCCTGCTCGGCGCGATCCATGGCCGAGCGATCGAAGATGCGCGCTTCGGTGAGTCCGATTTCCTTCAGCGCCTTCTTGAGGGTGTCGGTATCGAATTCCTTGTTGCCGGCGATGGTGATGTTGCTGATCGTCGGCCGCTCCTGCACCGCGACGACCAGCACGTCGCCGTCTGCCTCCAGCCGGACATCGCGAAAGAAGCCGGTCGCGAACAGCGCCTTCACCGCTTGCGCCGCACGCTCGTCGTCGATGCGATCGCCCACCTTGAGCGGAAGATACGAGAACACTGTGCCGGCTTCGGTGCGTTGCACGCCTTCGACGCGAATGTCCTTCACCACGAATGGCTCGAACGCCAGCGCGGCAGACGCCGCGATCGATGCGATCAGCGCGGCGAGCAGTGCCGGCAGCCGGCGAGCGGCGAGTGTGTTGCGGCCTGTCGCCAAACGGCGACGACGGCCGCGATCAGAGCAGTCGGGAGAAGTCATTGAAGAGTGCCAGCGCCATCAGGACTGCCAGCACGGCCATTCCGATGCGCTGGCCAACCTCGAAAGCGCGGTCGGAGAGAGGACTGCCTTTGACGATTTCGGCGAAATAATACAGCAAATGACCACCATCAAGTAGCGGAACGGGCAATAGGTTGAGCACACCGAGGCTGATGCTGATCAGTGCGAGATAGCTCGTGAACGCGAGTGCACCTGCTTGCGCTGATTGACCCGCATAATCAGCCATCGTGATCGGGCCGCTGATGTTCTTGAGCGATGCGCCACCGGTGACGATGCGCCCAAGCATCTTGAGTGTGAACGCGGAGAGCTCCCAGGTGCGGCGTGTGCCTTGCGCAAGCGAGTCCAGGATGCCATAGCGCGTGGTGGTGCGCAGGCGATCGGCAATGGCCGGATCGACCTTGAGGCGTACACCCGCGATGCCGACGCGCTTGCCATTCAGCTCGACGGCTTCGGGCACGATCGCCGCATCGAAGGTCTTTCCGTCGCGCTCGATCCGAAAGGACAACGTCGCGCCGGGTCGCGCATTGGTATGCGTTGCAACGTCGCTCGGTGAGCGCACGGCGTCGCCGTCGATTGCGAGAATGCGATCGCCTTCGTGCAACCCTGCGCGCGCTGCAGGCTTGTCTGCGACCACCTGATCGATCAGCGGCGGACCGAGGTCGGCCTTGAAGCCGAGCAACGCCATGAAATTGCCTTCCCAATCGCTGCTCGACAGGCCGCCAAGGGAAACAGGACGATCGACGCGGCTGCCGTCCGCCCGCTCGATCGTGACGCCGACATCATCGTGACCCGAGAGCGCGAG
This sequence comes from Pseudomonadota bacterium, assembly GCA_030946875.1. Lineage (GTDB taxonomy): Bacteria > Pseudomonadota > Gammaproteobacteria > Burkholderiales > Casimicrobiaceae > CAIWHR01. Next base: position 5,849 of record JALYXY010000270.1, read on the forward strand.
CAGTCGCCAGCGCAAGTCCTGCCAGCTCTGCACAGCCGTTCCGTCGACCGCGACCACGAGATCGCCATCGTGCACGCCCACGGCTGCAGCAGGCGTCCCCGCGGGCGCTTCGGCCAGCACGGCGCGCTGTCCCGGCACGCCGGCGACATAGGTGCCGCTGAACAGGAGCACGGCGAGCAGCAGATTGGCGACAGGGCCCGCGACGACGATCACGATGCGCCGCCACACCGGTTGACGATTGAAGGCGAAAGGCAGATCGGCGGGGGCCACTGCACCTTCGCGTTCATCGAGCATCTTGACGTACCCGCCCATCGGAATCGCGGAGAGTGCCCACTCCGTCCGATCTCGACCAAATCGGCGCGACCAGAGAACGCGCCCGAAGCCGACCGAGAAGCGCAAAACCTTAACGCCCGCAAGTCGCGCCACGACGTAGTGACCGAGCTCATGAATGATGATGAGCACGCCGAGCGTGAACACGAAGTAGAGAATTTTCTGCAATACATCCATCTTCAGGGCTTTCTGCGCATCCTTTGCTGTGTCAGTCGAACACGGCTGCAGCGCTTGCGTCGCGACACCGCATCACGGCAGCAGTAACGCGCTCGCGAGCGCAATCGGCGGCATCGCCGCAAGCAGCGCGTCGATGCGGTCGAGCACTCCACCGTGCCCGGGTAACAGATGGCCGCTGTCCTTGACGCCCGCCTGCCGTTTCTGCAGGGACTCGAAGAGGTCACCACACACCGACACTGCGGCAATCGCCATTGCGAACAGCACCGCAGCCATGATGCCAGAGCCGCTCGTGGCGCCGATGATGCGCGGGACCGCGAAAGCGATGATGATCACGTATAGCATCACTGCAAAGATCCCTCCGAAGACACCTTCCCAGCTCTTGCCCGGACTGATCTCCGGTGCAAGCTTGCGTTTGCCGAACGCACGACCGGCGAAATAGGCCGCGGTGTCAGCGATCCACACGACTGCCATGGCAGCAAGAAGCCGCGCCGGCGACTGTGCCTGCAGCTGCACCAGGGCGAGCCAGGCTGCGAGCAGTATGAGGCCGCCGACGAGCGCCGCAAGCAGCGATGAGTGCATGCGCCACCGTGCATGCAGCCAGGGTGGCACGACGACGAGCCAGAACAGGGTCGCGATGACCCACACCGGCACGACGATGCCCCGCGGCAGCACGAACGCATCCTGCCCGCGCCCCATCGATACGAGCCACAGTCCAATGACGACGATGCCGATCACGAATGCGGCGGCGGCAGCGCGGCTGAAACGCATCAAAGCCGACCATTCATGCGCGCCGATCCCGATCACGACGAGCGTGCTCAACGCCCACGCCATCGGTGGCATAAAGAAAAGTGCGGCCAGAACGACGCCGATCAGCAGAACGGCGGTGGCGATACGGGTCAACAGCATTGTGGCCGACCTAACCAGCGTGCGTCGCGCAACGGCATCGAGCAGGTGGGGAGAGCGTCATGTCAGAGTCGACCCGATGCACGCGCAAGTCGAAGGGATGAAAGCTCCCGTTCAAACGATCTTGGCCGCTTGCACCTGCTCGCTTGTGCGTCCGAAGCGTCGCTCGCGCTGCTGATACCAGGCGATCGCCTCGTTCAGCGCGGGACCGTCGAAATCAGGCCACAGGCGTTCGGTGAAATAAAGCTCCGTGTACGCAAGCTGCCATAGCAGGAAGTTCGAGACGCGCTGCTCGCCTCCCGTACGGATGAATAGATCGGGCTCGGGCGCATACGCCATCGCGAAATACGGCTCGAATGCGTCCGGGTCCGGCGCATCGGGGCTCTCGATCGCCTGCGGGTGCTCCGCGAAATAGCGCCGTGCAGCCTGCGCGATGTCCCAACGGCCGCCATAGTTGGCCGCTACGGTGAGCGTGAGCCGCGTGTTGTCGGCGGTGAGCGCGTGGGCGCTCGCCACGAGATCCCGGATCCGGCCGTCAAACGCGGAGAGATCGCCCACGACCTTGAACCGGATGCCGTTCTTGTGCAGGCTCGCGACTTCCTGCTCGAGTGCGCGCAGGAACAGCTCCATCAGGATCGACACCTCGTCGGCCGGCCGGCGCCAGTTCTCGCTCGAGAACGCGAACAGTGTCAGATACCCGACGCCATGCTCGCTGCAAGCCTTGACGATAGCGCGCACGGCCTCGACGCCGCGGCGGTGACCCGCCACGCGCGGCAGATGCCGCTGCTTGGCCCACCGGCCATTTCCGTCCATGACGATGGCGACATGCTGCGGCACGTGACCGTGCTCCGGAATGTCGCGAGTCGAGCTCTTGAACACGGTTGCGGAAAAACGTTCGAGGACGTCCAGACCCGTGGCAGCCAAATCAGATCGCCATCAGATCCGCTTCCTTCGCCGCAAGGATCTTGTCGATGTCGGCGATGAAGCGATCGGTGAGCTTCTGCACGTCCTGCTGCGCATGGCGCTCATCGTCCTCGGAAACGTGCTTGTCCTTCAGCAGCTTTTTCAGCTGCTCGTTGGCGTCGCGGCGGATGTTACGAACGGCGACACGCGCATTCTCGGCGTCGTGGCGCACGATCTTGATGAGGTCGCGCCGGCGCTCCTCGGTGAGCGCAGGCATCGGAATGCGAATCATGTCGCCCGCGGTCGCCGGGTTGAGGCCGAGGTCGGAGTCGCGGATGGCCTTCTCCACCGTCGGGATCATTTTCTTCTCCCAGGGCTGGACGGAGATCGTGCGTGCGTCCGACAGCGTCACGTTGGCGACCTGATTGATCGGCATCGGGGAGCCGTAGTAGTCCACCTGGATGTGATCGAGAAGCCCGGTGTGGGCGCGACCGGTTCTGACCTTGCCGAGATCGGTCTTGAGCGTGTCCACGGACTTGCCCATCCGTTGCTCCGCATCCTTCTTCACGTCAGCGATCATTCAATGTCTCCTCGAATGCGCCTCTTGTTGCGCGTGTATGCGATGCCTTGCCGTACGCCTGAACGGATGCCCGCATCTGCGTCAAACCAACGACGGAGCGCGAGCACCGCGAGGCCGACCCGTGGTGCACGCCATCACACGTCAGCAATGCACCAGAGTACCTTCGTTTTCACCGAGGACCACACGCTTCAGCGATCCGGGGAGAAAGATCGAAAACACCTTGAGCAGCATGTTCTGGTCGCGGCACAGCGCGAGCGCCGTCGCATCCATGACCTTGAGGTTCTTCACGATGGCTTCGTCGAACGTGAGATCGACATAGCGTCGTGCGGATGGATCCGTCTTCGGGTCTGCGGTGTAGACCCCGTCGACCTTGGTCGCCTTGAGCACGATGTCGACGCCCATCTCACGGCCCCGCAGCGCGGCCGCGGTATCGGTGGTGAAGAACGGATTGCCCGTACCGGCGCCGAAGATCACGACCTTGTGCTCTTCGAGGTGGCGCAGCGCCCGGCCACGGATGTAGGGCTCTGCGACCTGGTCGATGCGCAGCGCGGACTGCACGCGCGATTGCACACCGGCCCGCCGCAATGCATCCTGCAGCGCAAGGGCATTCATGAGCGTGGCGAGCATTCCCATGTAATCGGCGGTCGCGCGATCCATGCCCGCGGCACCCGGCGCCACGCCCCGAAAGATGTTGCCGCCTCCGATGACGACCGCGACCTGGACACCGAGACGCACCACCTCGGCGATCTCGGCGACGATGCGATCGATCACCTCGCGATTGATGCCATAGGCGTCATCGCCCATCAGCGCCTCGCCCGAAAGCTTGAGCAGGATGCGGCGATAAGCCGGTGCGGGCGCGGTGACCGTACCCGCAGGAGAAGACACGGCGGTACCGGCGGCGACCGGCTCGGCGAGCGTGGATGTCATCGAAGCTCCGCGAGTGTGCTTGTGATGCGGCGCACGGGCACCGCCCGGGCGAGGAGTTGCTCCATGCCCGAACTCAGGCCTTGGCCATGGCAGCGACTTCGGCCGCGAAGTCGTCCTTGCGCTTCTCGATACCTTCGCCGACCACGTAGAGCGTAAAACGATTGACCGTGGCGCCGCTTGCCTTCAACACCTTCTCGACCGTCTGATCGGGATCCTTGACGAACGGCTGGCCAAGGAGCGTGACCTCGGCAAGATACTTGTTGATTCGCCCTTCAACCATCTTTGCGACGATCTCGGCGGGCTTGCCGCTCTCGGCGGCCTGGGCGGTGTAGATCTCGCGCTCGCGCTCGATCATTTCCGCCGGCACTTCGTGGCGCGCGACGCACACCGGACGCGTTGCGCCGGGTGCAGCACCTGCCGCGATATGCATGGCGATGTCCTTGCCCGTGGCTTCGGTGCCCCCGCTCATGTCCACGAGCACACCGATACGCCCGCCGCCGTGCAGATATTGTGCAAGGCGCCCTTCCGTGGTCATGCGCACGAACCGGCGCACCGAGATGTTCTCACCGATCTTCTGAATGAGCGCCTGACGCATCGATTCGACCGAGCCGCCGTCGAGAGGGGCGTCGGCAAGCGCAGCCACATCCGCCGGCTCGCGCTCGGCGACAAGCTGTGCAAGCTTGCGCGCGAATCCGACGAAGTCCTCGTTGCGCGACACGAAGTCGGTCTCGCAATTGACCTCGACGAGGGCGCCCGTCTTCGCGTCAGCCGCGAGATACGCGCCGACAATACCTTCGGCAGTCACGCGGCCCGCCGCCTTGGAAGCCTTGGCGCCGCTCCTGATGCGCAGCAGCTCTTCGGCCCTGGCAAGGTCACCTGCCGTTTCGGTCAGTACCTTCTTGCATTCCATCATGCCAAGACCCGTGCGCTGACGCAGGTCCATCACCATGCTCGCGGAAATGTCCGCCATCTGTCTTCCCCGTTGCTGATTGAGTTCGTGCTATCCGCCGAAGGTCGCGCGACCTGCATGCGCGGCCTTCGGACGAGCTGGGCGCTGCACACGCAGCGCCCAGGACGGCAGGAGTTACACAGTCGCCTCGTCGGCGACCTCGACAAACTCGTCGCCGCCCTGCACGATCTCCTGAATCACCTGGCTGCGGCCTTCAAGCACCGCGTCAGCGGCGCCACGCGCGTACAGGCGGATGGCGCGGCTCGAGTCGTCGTTGCCGGGAATCACGTGCGCGATGCCGTCCGGCGAGTGATTGGTATCGACGATCGCGATGATCGGGATGCCGAGCTTCTTGGC
>JALYXY010000002.1 GCA_030946875.1 Pseudomonadota bacterium
GAGAAACGAGAATGAAAACTGCATCTACGCTGCTCGCCGCACTGTTGTTCGCCACATCGGCGGCGCTCGCCGCGGACACCATGCCGCCGGTCAAGCCTGCAACGCCCAATGCGGCCAAGCCTGCCTCACTGCCTGCCAGCGCCAGGTCCGATGCGCGCACCGCCTCGGGCGAGGTCAAGGTCGCCGGCACTGGTGGCCAGCAGAATCGCATGAAGGAGTGCAACAAGCAGGCGAAGGGACAAAAAGGCGCTGAACGCAAGGCCTTCATGAAGTCATGCCTGTCGACGCATAAGTCGAGCTAGGCCTCAAGTCGCCGCGTGCCCGCGAACACGCGGGTGCGCGACGCTTGCACGTTCGATCCACGATCACGTAACGCGCCGCAGCAGAAGCCCCTTCAGGTATTCGCCTTCGGGAAACGCCAGCGATACCGGATGATCGGCACTTGCGCCGAGCTGACGTTCCACTATCGCATCGGCGCGCGCATCGGCTGCTGCGCCGGCAACGATCTTGCGAAACAGTGAGGCATCGATGCCGCCCGAGCACGAGAAAGTGGCCAGATGCCCGCCTTTGCGCAGCATCTTGAGCGCGAGCAAGTTGATGTCCTTGTAGCCCGGGCGGCGCGTTCGACGTGGTGCGCGGTGGGCGCAAACTTGGGCGGATCCAGCACGATCAGATCGAAGCTTGCGTTCACATCACGCAGGCGCCGTAGCTCCGTGAACGCATCCGCTTCACGCCACTGCGCGCGTTCCTGGCTCAGCGCGGGATTGAGCACGACGTTATCCCGGGCGAGCGCCAGTGCATCGGCAGAGCTGTCCACTGACAGCACCTCACGCGCGCCCCCCGCCAGTGCAGCGAGCGTGAAGCCACCCGTGTAACAGAACATGTTGAGAACTGCGCGATCCCCGGCAACGCTGCGAACGACCTCGCGGTTGTTACGCTGGTCGAGGAAGAAGCCGGTCTTCTGTCCGGCGGCGATGTCGACGCGGTAACGCAGACCATCTTCGACGATCGCGACTTCGGCCGGCGCGTCGCCGAACAGCACCCCTGTTCGCGCCGGCAATCCTTCGAGCGTGCGCACCTCCGCATCCGATCGCTCGTAGATGCACGAGGCGCGCGTGGCCCCGGCGAGCGCCTGAACGATCTCTTCGCGCCAATGCTCTGCGCCGGCCGAACTCAATTGCAGCACGACGATGTTGGAGTAGCGATCCGCGATCACGCCGGGCAACCCGTCGCTCTCACCGTGGATGAGACGGCATGCAGTATGCGTGGCGTCGAGCCTGGCAGTGCGTCGATCCACGGCTGCATGCACGCGATGCGTCAGAAAGGCAGCATCGATGCGCTCGTCCTGATTGAACGACCATGCGCGCGCCCGGATCTGCGAGGCCGGTGAATACGCGGCACGGCATAAAAACCCTGCATCGGCGCCAACCACGGTCACGGTCTCCCCGACATCGGGGCTGCCTTCGACGGTGTCGATGGCGCCGGAAAACACCCACGGGTGGTGATGCAGCAGCGACTTTTCGCGATCCGGCTTGAGCCTGACGATGCCACCGTCGCCTTCGACCTGGACGTGCGGCGCGACGGGCACGCGAGCTCGCACATGACGCCGCGTGGTCGAAGACCCGGTGGGACGCGGGCCGTTGTTCTGGGGCCGCGGCATCTACGCGACTCGCGAATGCAGCGGCCGCGCGCCGCATTGTGCAAGAGTCCGTGGCGGGGCCGTGCATCCCCGGGTGACGAGCTGAAACGGCAATTCGGTATGCAGCTGCATCGCTAGGTTCGAGCTAGGTGCGTACTTCGATGTGGTACAGCCCCCACGGACATTTTGCGAACCGCTCGGAAACAGGCTTCGCGCTCATCTCCGGAATGCGGTCGGCATCGTAAACGGCCCATATCGGACCGAGTCCACCGAGATGCAAGGGCACGCCGTCCCGGTGCGTGGCGACAATGAAGCCAAAATCACGCGCTTCCTTGACCGTCATCGTTGGCGCATAACCATCGATGGCGCGCAAGGCGAGGGTGGCGGTATCGGGTGCACGTGCTTGCGCGAGCTGCAGCACGTCCAGAAGTGCAGGTCCGCGCAGCTTGTGAGGCTTGCCGTCGTATTCAAGGGTAGGCTCGATCGTCCTGGCTGGAAGCGCCGCGAGGTTTGACCAGTCGAGCGCGTAGGCAGACGTGAACGCGAGCTTGTGCTTCACCATAAGGATGTCGGACGCTGCATCGATCGCACCGCGATTGCTTCTGCCGATGCCACCCGTGATCGTGAGGAGCCCGGGTCCCGACAGCCCCTTTGCAGGGCGGGATGTCTGCGCGACGGCGGGCAGTGCGGCGGTCGCGAGCATGGCTGCGACGAACGTGCGTTTGTGCATGAGCATTGACCTCGGAACGGATGATGCCGGTGATCGGAAAGCGACGAGAGCTTCACTCGACGCCCTTGCGCACTGCCTTGGGCGTCCCTTTCGGAGTGATGCCCCTTCGTATCAGGGCGTCCCGCAGAAGATACTCGATCTGTGAGTTGACGCTGCGAAGTTCCGCCTGTGCCAGGCGTTCAAGCGCGGCCCAGATGGCGGGATCGAGACGCAGGAGAAAGGCCTTCTTGTCAGGCATGTTGCGACGTGTTTACCGATGGTGGCTGGCACAGGCGGAAACGAAACAGCAGTCCCGTGCCGGCGAACATGACGACGAATGTAGCGAGCAGAATATGAAATGCCGGTGGCGGGAGCCTGGGCGGCTGCACGGCGTTGGCCTGCACGATGCAAAAGTGCACCCCCCCGAGAAAAACAGCGAGGAGGGCGCCCATCACGAGGCTGCGGGTGGTCAGGCAGCCGATGGCGGCATCGCGGTTTGCGCCGGCATCGAGCACATACTTGCGGTCGCGGCCACGCAGCAGTCGTGGCGCCTTTCGGGTGATCAAGGCGGTGCCCGCGCCAAGGGCGACGGGCACCAGCGCCACGACTAGCAGGAACATCATCATGTATTCCGACCGGCTCATGAATGCATTGGGGCGGCCGTCGAGCCGAAAATGGGTTGCGATCGACGTCGGCAATGACGGTCCGGTCGCCATTACCAGAGCCGTGGAACCCATCACGGCGACGATGAAGAAGGCGAGTGCTAGGCGTTGCATCGTGCTCTCCCGAGATTTTTGGGGCGTGATTGCTGCGTGCGCGGTCGCGACGCACGGTCGGCAAAAGCTCAGGTATAGAGCGATCCGGTATTCACCACCGGCTGCACCTCGGACTCGGCGCACAGCACGGTCAGCAGATTGTTGACCATCGTCGCGCGGCGCTCATCATCGAGCTCCACCACCTTGCGCTCTGAAAGTTCCGTGAGTGCCATCTGCACCATCGACACCGCGCCGTGAACGATCTTGGTGCGGGCGGCGATGATCGCTTCGGCTTGCTGCCGCCGCAGCATCACCTGGGCAATCTCAGGCGCGTAGGCGAGGTGGGTGAGGCGCGCCTCCTCAACGGTCACGCCCGCCTTTTCGAAACGGGCGCCCAGCTCGCGCACGAGGGCCTTCACCACGATGTCGGCGCTCGCGAGCAGCGTCGGGGCCGTGCTGCCGTCGCTCTCGCCACCCTCGGCGTCGTCGTAAGCAAAGGACGAGGCCAGGTGCCGCACGGCCGCTTCCGCCTGCAGCTTCACGTAGTTCTCGTAGTTGTCAATGTCGAAGAACGCTTTCGCCGTATCGTCCACGCGCCACACGACGACGGCCGCGATCTCGATCGGATTGCCGCGCTTGTCGTTCACCTTGAGGCGCTCGCCGTTCAGGTTGCGCGAGCGCAGGGAGATTTTCTTGCGAGTGTAGAAAGGGTTCGCTGCGCGGAGCCCCGGTGTGCGGGTTGTGCCGCGATACGCTCCGAAGAGCTGCATGATCGCTGCCTCATTCGGCTGTAGGGTGTACAGGCTGACGAGCACCAGGATTGCCGCGACGAAAACGGCAATCGAAGTGACGAGGCCGCCGACGCTCACGCCGCCCCGCACGATGCGCGCGGCGGACAGGGCGTCGTAGAACAAATAGCCCGAGAGCAGCAGCAAGCCCAAGCCCGTGACAAGCGCCAGAAACCCATTGAATGTGGTGATGGGCTCTTCTTCGTGTGCGTTCCTGGCAATAGCGATCGTGCGATCCATCGTGATCTCCCGTAGGGGCGCCGTTTGACAGCGCTTATCTAAATGATATCACCAAAATATTGTTTAGCAAAAGCGCGCCATGCTCCCGACATGGATCAGCCGAAGGACTGATAGCGATTGCTGCCACCGGATGCGAAACAGAGGGGGTGAGCTGGGTGTGCCCCAGCCGAAACCCCGGGCTGGGAGAAATGACAGGTGTGACGATCATCGGCAGTGAGTACGCTGTGATCTCCGCCGTGATAGTTGGCGCAAAGCACGCTATCGGATGAAATCAACGCACATTTCGCTCGGGGAGCATCCCTGGTCAACCACTAGCTTTGCAGGCCGGCTGGGGCTCCTTGTGGCGTTGTTTTGGTGCGTGTGTTCTTGTGTTCTGGCGCAGGGCGGCTTCGCCAATCTCGGATTCGAGGCGCCGAACCTGGCCGGTGGCTACCAGTACGCGCCGAGCGGCACGACGTGGAGCTTTGTCGGTGCGGGCATCACTGGCAACGGCAACGCTTTTACCAGCGGCAATGCGGGAGCGCCGCAGGGTGCGCAAGTCGCGTTCATACAGGGCAACCCCAGCAGTGTCAGTCAGACGGCCAGCCTCGCCGGGGGCCAATATACGATCAGCTTCAGCGCCGCGCAACGTGGCAATTACCAGTACGGTACGCAAGTGATCCAGGTGCAGGTCGACGGTGCGCTGGTAGGACAGTATCAACCTCCTGGCGTTGCCTACACCACTTACCAAACTGCTCCATTCTCAGTTGCGACGACCGGCAATCACACCATCGCCCTGATCGGCGCCGGCAGTGGTTCTGACTTCACCGCGTTCGTCGACGACCTGCGCATCAATGCGGCTCAATCAGCCGCCCCGACGACGACCACAGTGGTGAGTTCGCCCAATCCGGCGAACGTTGGCACGACCGTCACGTTCACTGTCACGGTCAACGGTACTGCTCCGACCGGCAGCGTGAACTTCAGCGATGGCGGGAGCTCGATCGCCGGCTGCAGTGCGGTGGCCCTGACCGGCAGCGGCAACAGCCGGACTGCCGCGTGCAACACCAGCAGCCTGAGTGCCGCTACCCACACCATCCTCGCCAGTTATTCCGGCGATGCCGCCAATGCGGGCTCGAGCAGTAGCGCCCTATCGCAGGTGATCAATGCCCAGCTCACCAGCTTTGCCAATCTCGGCTTCGAGACGCCAAACCTTGCCGGTGGCTACGAGTACGCGCCGAGCGGCGCGACGTGGAGCTTTGTCGGTGCCGGCATCACCGGCAATGGCAACGCTTTTACCAGCGGTAATGCTTCTGCGCCGCAGGGCGCGCAAGTCGCGTTCGTGCAGAACGCCGCCAGCAGCGCAAGTCAGACGGCCAGCCTCGCCGCCGGCCAATACACGGTCAGCTTCAGCGCGGCGCAGCGTGGCAATTACCAGTCCGGCACGCAGATAGTTCAGGTGCAGGTGGACGGTGCGCTCGTGGGACAGTATCAGCCGCCCGGCCTCGCCTACACCACCTACCAGACTGCGCCCTTTACGATTAACACGACCGGCAATCACACGATTTCATTGATTGGCGCCGGTAGTGGTTCTGACTTCACGGCGTTCGTCGATGACGTGCGCATCAATGCAGTTCAATCAGCCGCCCCGACGACCATCGCGCTGGTGAGTTCCGCGAACCCGGCGAACGTTGGCGCGAGCGTTACGTTCACTGCCACCGTCACCGGCGCTGCTCCCAGTGGCCGCGTGAACTTCACCGATAACGGGAGCTCGATCGCGAGTTGCGGCGCGGTGACCCTGACCGGCAGTGGCAATAGCCGGACCGCGATCTGCAATGCCGCCAGCCTGACGGCCGGTACTCACAATATCGTTGCCGCCTATGCTGGTGATGGCGCCAATAGCGCTTCGAGCAGCTCAGGATTGAGCCAGGTTGTCGACGCTGCAGCATCGACCTCACGCAACGTCGCCTTAGCAACTGCGGGTGGTGTGGCGTCCGCATCGAGTATCTACAGCGGCCAGTTCCCAATCAGTGCAATCAACAACAATGAAAGGGCGGGTGCAAATTGGGGTACCGGCGGCGGCTGGAACGATGGGACCTTAGACGTTTATCCCGATTGGGTACAGATCGATTTCGCTGGTCCGTACGCGCTGGACCACGTCGTCATCTATACCGTCCAGGATAACTATGGCAATCCCGTAGAGCCTGACGACATGCTTACCTTTTCGCTGTACGGGATCACCGACTTTGTGGTCCAGGCGTGGGACGGGTCCGCTTGGATGCCCTTGAGCACCGTCACCGGCAACCGGCTGGTCAAGCGAACCGTTTCCTTTCCGCCGTTCACCACCAATCGTATCCGCATCAGTATCACCAGCGCTCTAGCGTCGTACTCGCGCATTACGGAAGTCGAAGCCTGGACGAGCAGCGGAAACACAGGTCTTTCGCAGACGACAAGCACGCTGGTGAGCTCGCTCA
>JALYXY010000075.1 GCA_030946875.1 Pseudomonadota bacterium
AGCTTTCAGCAAACTCTCGCGTTGATGATGTCCTTGCCGCAATGGCAACCTGCTCGTTGCGAGCTCGAGCGCTCACAACCCAATCACTGCACCACCTTCGCCACCACCCCGGCACCCACCGTGCGGCCACCCTCGCGAATCGCAAACCGCAACCCCTCTTCCATCGCAATCGGCGCAATCAGCGTCACCGTGATCGAAATGTTGTCCCCAGGCATCACCATCTCCGTCCCCGCAGGCAGCTCCACACTCCCCGTCACGTCCGTCGTGCGAAAGTAAAACTGCGGCCGGTAGCCCTGGAAGAACGGCGTGTGCCGACCACCCTCTTCCTTGGAGAGCACGTACACCTCGGCATTGAACTTGGTGTGCGGCGTGATCGACCCTGGCTTCGCCAGCACCTGACCCCGCTCCACCTCTTCGCGCTTGGTACCCCGCAGCAGCACTCCCACGTTGTCCCCCGCCTGCCCCTGATCCAAGAGCTTGCGGAACATCTCCACCCCAGTGCACACCGTCTGCAGCGTCGGCTTCAACCCCACGATCTCCAGGTTGTCTCCCACCTTGACGATCCCACGCTCCACCCGACCCGTCACCACCGTGCCGCGCCCGGAAATCGAGAACACGTCCTCAACAGGCATCAGAAACGGACCGTCGATCGCCCGCTCCGGCTGCGGTATGTAGCTGTCCAGCGCATCCGCAAGCTTCATGATCGAGCCTTCGCCCATGTCGCTCTTGTCGCCTTCCAGCGCCATCTTCGCCGAGCCAATCACGATCGGCGTGTCGTCCCCTGGAAACTCGTACTTCGACAACAGCTCCCGCACCTCCATCTCGACGAGCTCCAAAAGCTCCTTGTCGTCAACCATGTCGGCCTTGTTCATGTACACGATGATGTACGGCACCCCCACCTGACGCGCCAACAGAATGTGCTCCCGCGTCTGCGGCATCGGACCGTCCGCCGCACTCACCACCAGAATCGCCCCGTCCATCTGCGCCGCACCCGTGATCATGTTCTTCACGTAGTCAGCATGACCCGGACAGTCCACGTGCGCGTAGTGCCGCTTCGACGTCTCGTACTCCACGTGCGCCGTGTTGATCGTGATCCCCCGCGCCTTCTCCTCCGGCGCCGCATCGATCTGATCGTAGGCCTTCGCCTCGCCACCAAACTTCTTCGACAGCACCAGCGTCATCGCCGCCGTCAGCGTCGTCTTGCCGTGATCCACGTGCCCGATCGTCCCCACGTTCACGTGCGGCTTCGTACGCTCGAATTTGCCTTTTGCCATCGCGATCTCCAGCTCTTTCGTTGATCTTTCGAACCTGAATCGTCGGGGCTTCCGTTGGATGACCGCAGCGATTCACGTCTGAATCAGCGGACCTGATGGTCCGCGTCGTCCCAATCAGGTCTTCTTGTTGATCACGGCCTCGGCGACGTTCTTCGGCGCCTCCGTGTAATGCTTGAATTCCATCGAATACGTCGCGCGGCCCTGAGACAGGGAGCGCAACGTCGTCGAATAGCCGAACATCTCCGCCAGCGGCACTTCGGCCTTGATGACCTTGCCGGTCGGCAGATCTTCCATGCCCTGCACCATGCCGCGACGCGACGAAAGATCGCCCATCACGTTGCCCATGAAGTCTTCGGGCGTTTCAACCTCGACCGCCATCATCGGCTCGAGCAGCGCGGGATTGGCCTTGCGCATGCCGTCCTTGAATGCCATGGACGCAGCCATCTTGAACGCGTTCTCGTTCGAGTCGACGTCGTGGTACGAGCCGTCGAACAGCGTGACCTTCACATCGACGACCGGGAAGCCGGCGAGCACGCCATTGGGCAGCGTTTCGCGCAGGCCCTTCTCCACGGCCGGAATGTATTCACGGGGCACGGAGCCGCCCTTGATGGCATCGATGAACTCGAAGCCCTTGCCCTGCTCGTTGGGCTCCATCTTGAGCCACACGTGACCGTACTGGCCGCGACCGCCGGACTGCTTGATGAACTTGCCTTCGATCTCGACCTGCTTCTTGATCGCCTCGCGGTATGCCACCTGCGGCGCACCGACATTGGCCTCCACGCCGAACTCGCGCTTCATGCGATCGACCAGAATCTCGAGGTGCAGCTCGCCCATGCCCGAGATGATCGTCTGACCGGATTCCTCGTCGGTGTGCACGCGGAACGACGGGTCTTCCTGAGCCAGGCGATTGAGCGCGATGCCCATTTTCTCCTGGTCGGGCTTGGTCTTGGGCTCGACGGCGACGTGGATCACGGGCTCCGGGAAGATCATCTTCTCGAGCATGATCACGTGGTCGGGATCGCACAACGTGTCGCCGGTGGTCGCTTCCTTCAGCCCCACTGCCGCCGCGATGTCGCCGGCGCGCACTTCCTTGAGCTCTTCGCGCTGGTTGGCATGCATCTGCAGGATACGGCCGAGGCGTTCCTTGCGGCCGCGGATCGGGTTGTACACGGTGTCGCCCGACTTGACGACACCCGAGTAGACGCGGAAGAAGATGAGCTGCCCCACGTACGGGTCGGTCATGATCTTGAATGCGAGCCCTGCAAACGGCTCGTCGTCGGCGGCCTTGCGGCGGCCTTCGGTTCCGTTCTCGAGCTCACCCTTGACCGGCGGAATGTCAGTGGGCGCGGGGAGCAGCTCGATGACCGCGTCGAGCATGGCCTGCACGCCCTTGTTCTTGAAAGCCGAGCCGCACAGCATCGGCACGATCTCGGATGCGATCGTGCGCTGCCGCAGTCCCGCCTTGATCTCGTCGGGCGTGAGCTCGTTGCCCTCGAGATACTTGTTCATGAGCTCTTCGTTGGCCTCGGCGGCGCTCTCGACCATCTTCTCGCGCCACTCGTTGGCGGTGTCGAGGAGCTCGGCCGGTACGTCGCGCATGTCGTACTTCATCCCCTGGGACTTCTCATCCCAGTAGATGGCTTTCATGCGCACGAGATCGATGACGCCTTCGAACGTTTCCTCGGCTCCGATGGGAATCTGGATCGGCACCGGGTTGGCCTTGAGACGCGACCTCATCTGGTCGTAGACCTTGAAGAAGTTCGCTCCCTGGCGGTCCATCTTGTTGACGAACGCGAGGCGCGGCACCTTGTACTTGTTGGCCTGGCGCCACACGGTTTCGGATTGCGGCTGCACGCCGCCGACCGCGCAATAGACCATGCACGCGCCATCGAGCACGCGCATCGAGCGTTCGACTTCGATCGTGAAGTCGACGTGTCCCGGGGTGTCGATGATGTTGATGCGATGCTCGGGATAGGTGTTGTCCATCCCTTTCCAGAAGCAGGTGGTCGCAGCCGACGTGATCGTGATGCCGCGCTCGCGCTCCTGCTCCATCCAGTCCATGACCGTGGCGCCGTCGTGCACCTCGCCGATCTTGTGCGAGACGCCCGTGTAGAACAGGATGCGTTCGGTGGTCGTGGTCTTGCCGGCATCAATGTGGGCACTGATGCCGATGTTGCGATACCGATCGATGGGTGTAGCTCGTGGCACTTTGTATCTACGCCTTATAGAACGTCACGGAAGTCCCGTGGATCAGGTCCGCAACGCCTCTTGCGGGTGAGCCCGGATCGGGCTCGTCACCTGACGCGGTGTTGTTTCGTCTCTTCCGGTGTTCGCCTTGTGGGGGACCGAAAGCCTTAGAACCTGAAGTGCGAGAAGGCCTTGTTGGCTTCGGCCATGCGGTGCACTTCTTCGCGCTTCTTCACGGCACCGCCACGGCCTTCGGAAGCCTCGATGAGCTCTGCCGCGAGGCGCTGACCCATCGATTTCTCGCCCCGCTTGCGCGCGGCCTCGCGCAACCAGCGCATCGCGAGCGCCATCCGGCGCACCGGCCGCACTTCGACCGGGACCTGGAAATTGGCGCCACCGACGCGGCGGCTCTTGACTTCAACTGTTGGCTTGGAGTTCGACAGCGCCTGATTGAAGATCTCCAGCGGGTCCTTGCCGCCCTTCTTGGTGATCGATTCGAATGCGCCGTACAGAATGCGCTCCGCCACCGATTTTTTTCCGGCCGTCATCAGGACGTTCACGAACTTGGCGACATCCGTCGAACCGTACTTGGGATCGGGAAGGATCTCGCGCTTGGGAATCTCTCTACGACGTGGCATAAAACGACCTCAGTTCGAATCGGGTTGTTGCAGAATCGCCTTGTTGCAGTATCAGTCTGCGGACGGTCAGGCTTTCTTGGGCTTCTTGGCGCCGTATTTCGAGCGCGCCTGCTTGCGATCCTTGACGCCTGCGGTGTCGAGGCTGCCGCGGACCATGTGATAGCGCACGCCCGGCAGATCCTTCACGCGGCCGCCGCGGATCAGCACCACCGAGTGCTCCTGCAGGTTGTGCCCTTCACCGCCGATGTAGCTGATCACCTCGAAGCCATTGGTGAGGCGAACCTTCGCGACCTTGCGCAGCGCCGAATTCGGCTTCTTCGGGGTCGTGGTGTAGACGCGCGTGCAGACTCCACGCTTTTGCGGGCTCTGCTGCAACGCAGGCACCTTGCTTTTCGAGACGGCGGGCTCACGGCCCTTCCGCACGAGCTGATTGATGGTCGGCATCTATGATTTTCCGTTTCGTGCGATCGCGCGGGATACTTGTCGTGCCGGCGCGTCGCAGGATTTGCGCATCGAAACTGCTACTGTTGCAAAGGGTGTTGAATAAATCAAAGTGGCCCAGGGCTCGCTCGTCGCGAAACGCTGAGGCCACCTTCTGCGCCACGGGCACCGTTCTTTGCAACTGCGACCGGGTACGCGGGCCGCCCGGCGGCGGGTTTTCGGCTGGCCGGGGGGCGAAAAGACGAAAGAGTTTAGGGCTTTACGACTACGATGTCAATGCGCTCGAAGGGCACAGGCCAATAATCCGGCCCCGCAGTCGCGTGGCGGCGGCGCCGAAGCATCACACCGGCGCGCACATGACGACACGGTCGGATCCGTCGCCCTCGGCGAGCCAGCCGCGGGAGACCATCAGGTCCCTCAGCGCCTGATCCACCATGTAACGGTGATTGGCATCGACGCGGTTGCTGAAGACCCGGTATACGGGGCGGGTCGACACCGGGCAGGAACCGTTGACCGGCAACAGCACGTACATGAACTGGGCGGCCTCCAGTATGAATGAGGGGAATTTACGCGCCGTATCGGTGCATTCGGTCGTTCCGCGACCGAAGAAATGTGAGTCGCCGAAAGCAGGAGGGATGTAGAAGCGGCAGACGGGCGAGGTTCCCGCGCCGGATGTCGTGTAAACGCGGAACGTGGCACCGGTTCGTGTCCAGCGCGTGGGCGTGCGCCCGGAGTCCAGGATCGCGATCTCGTCGGCCACGTACGTGATGAAGTAGTGATCGAGCGTCGCGTTGTAGAACTCGACGACATCGACAGGTGCGGCGGTGGACGAGAAGTTGCCGGGGATCGTGAAATCGAACGGGCTCACGCCGCCCGTGATCGTTGCGCCCGCGGTCAGGCCGACCTGCCCCACTCGACATTGCTGGCCCGCAGCGAGCGCCGTGCAACGGATCGTGTCGGGGTCAAGAGCCGCGGAAAATTGGATCGAATCGGCAAACACCGACGCCGGGTAGACACCGGTGAACTGGCCGCCGGCAGCGGGAAACACGTCGAGCACGAAGGTCGCGCCGTTGGTGTTGACGAACTGCAGGATGTCGCTGCCTGCACTGATCGAACGCGCGACGATTGGCGAGGTGCCCGTGCCCGAATAGATCAGCCGCAAGGTGAACACGCCTGCAGAGCCGGGAGCGTGGTCGCTCTGGGTCGTCTCCACGTAGTTTCCGGACAGGGTGCATGTGGTGATGTTGTTGGCGGCCGTACACGTTCCGAGCGTGTACCGACCTGAGCCGACCCCGGCACCGACGTCACCGATGCCCACGTACTGCAACAGACCCGTAGTCGAGGTGGAACGGCCGACGAACGCGGCGTCGGCATCGCCGATGCCCGCTACCAGTGCAAGACAGACAAGAAGAGCGCGAATCATTGGAGGTTTCCGTAATCGTTGATTCGACGTCGCAGCGCGTTTCGATGAGCGGCCGGATGCGAGTCGTCAGGAGGAACCAGTGTACTCGCCATGTGTTGCAGCAGCGTCAAAAAAGAAGGGCCGGCAGCTTTCGCGGCCGGCCCTACGAGTGTGAAACAGACGTTCTGCTACCGTCGCTGTTAGATCACGCCGCGTTTGCGGTCTCCGAACCCTCGGCTGCCGCAGCTGAAGCCGCCGCGACCGCAGCATCCGCAGCCGCCGCTTCTTCGCCGATGGCCGCAAAGCCCGCTTCAGGTCCCAGCAATTTCCGGCGCTTGCGCGCGTTGTGGTACGCGAGACCGGTACCGGCAGGAATCAGCCGGCCGACGATCACGTTTTCCTTCAACCCGCGCAGGTCGTCCTTCTTGCCCATGATCGCGGCCTCGGTCAGGACACGCGTGGTCTCCTGGAACGAAGCAGCCGAGATGAACGAGTCGGTGGACAGCGAAGCCTTGGTGATGCCCAGCAGCATGTGCTCGTACGTTGCCGGCAGCTTGCCATTGCCCGTGGCCTTGTCGTTTTCGTCCAGGATGTCCGAGCGCTCGGCCTGCTCGCCGACGATGAAACGCGTCTCGCCCGGATCCTGCACCTGCACCCGACGCAGCATCTGACGCACGATCACTTCGATGTGCTTGTCGTTGATCTTCACGCCTTGCAGACGGTACACGTCCTGCACCTCGTCGGTGATGTAGCGCGCGAGCGCCTCAACTCCGAGCAGACGCAGGATGTCGTGCGGATCCGCCGGACCGTCGACGATCGACTCGCCCTTGTTCACGACCTGGCCATCGTGCGCCGTGACGTGCTTGTCCTTCGGGATCAGATACTCGTGCGCGACACCGTCGAGATCGGTGATGACCAGACGCTGCTTGCCCTTCGTATCCTTGCCGAACGACACCGTGCCCGTGACTTCCGCGAGCAGACCCGCATCCTTCGGCGAGCGTGCCTCGAAGAGCTCCGCAACCCGCGGCAGACCGCCCGTGATGTCGCGGGTCTTGGACGTTTCCTGCGGAATCCGCGCGAGCACTTCACCCACGCCGACCTGCTGGCCATCCTTGACCGTGATGATCGAGCCCAGCTGGAATGTGATGTTCACCGACAGCTCGGAACCGGCCAGCTTGATCTCCTCGCCTGATTCGTCGAGCAGCTTCACCTGAGGGCGCACGCCCTTCGCTGCCGCACCTGCGCGGCGCTTCGGATCGATGACCACCAGCGTGGAGAGGCCGGTCACTTCATCGACCTGCTTCGCCACGGTGACGCTTTCCTCGACGTTCTCGAACTTCACGCGGCCGGCATATTCCGTGACGATCGGACGGCTCGTTGCATCCCATGTCGCGAGCACCTTGCCCGCCCTGACCTGGTCGCCGTCCTTCGCCTGCAACATGGCGCCGTACGGTACCTTGTGACGCTCACGCTCGCGGCCGTTTTCGTCATGGATCATGACTTCACCGGAACGCGCGATCACCACGAGCTCGCCCTTGCCATTGGTGACGTAGCGCATGAGCGGTGAAAAGCGCACCGTGCCCGCCGACTTGCTTTCGAGCTGGGACGCTGCCGCCGTACGCGACGCCGCACCACCGATGTGGAACGT
>JALYXY010000083.1 GCA_030946875.1 Pseudomonadota bacterium
TGCCCATTTCTCTGCGCGTGGATGTTGCACCAGTGTCCGGCATCTCGGCCGGCGGGGGACTGAACGTCGACACGCTGGAGCTCGACGGGAGCTTCGATCTCAAAAATCTGGCGCCGGCAACGGTCAACAGCGGTGGCGTACCGCTGCAAGCGGCCGGCGGCAAGGTCTCGTGGCGCAAGGACGACGTCCGCCTCGCCAACGTGGTCTTCGATCTCCTCGGCAACGGGCGCGCGCGCGGTGATGCGCGCTGGCATGCCGGCACGCTGACGGCGAAGCTTGCATTGAGCGACGTCGATCTCGCGCGACTCGACACTCGTCTGCAGCCGACGCATCTCTCTGGTCCGGTGACCCTGGACGCCGGCACGAAGACGCAGACGATCTCGGCACAGCTGCAGGATCCTCGCTTTGAGGTTGCGCTCGATGTCCGCCGCGAAGGTGAGCGGGTCGAGGTCACGCATGCGCAGGTCAGCGCCAAATCGGCGCGTCTCGATGCGTCGGGCTGGGTGATGCTCGACGCCGGCCGCGCGTTCTCCGTCAAAGGCAAGCTTGCTTCCTTCGACCCGAGCTTGTACGTGCGCGGCCCGAAGGCGAGCCTCAACGCGACGTTCGAGGCGAAGGGCAACTGGAAGGGCGAGCCGCAGGCAAGCGTCGAGCTGGCGCTCTCGCCCAGCACGTTGCGCGGCTATCCGGTGCACGGTCAGGCGAGCCTCGCCATCTCCGGCGAGCGCGTCGTTGCGCGCGGCGTCGATCTGAACCTCGCCGGCAACACTATCCACGCGGAAGGGGCCTACGGCCGGCCGAGCGACGCCCTCGCCTTCGCGATCGATGCGCCGGCGCTCGGCCGCATCGATCCTTCCCTCTCCGGCACCGTGCGTGCTCACGGCCGGATCGTCGGCACCGTTCGCGAGCCGCATGGCGAGTTGCACGCGCAGGTGCGTGAATTGCGCTTGCCGGGCAACGTACGCGCCGCGACCGGCGTGTTGGATGCGCGCTTCGAGGGTGGGCTCGATGGCAAGGTCGACGGCACCGCGCAGGTGTCGGGCCTGGCGTGGGGCTCTCCGCAATGGGCAGTGCAGTCGGCGAACCTGCGCATCGCGGGCACCCGGCGCAAGCATGCGCTGGATCTCGACGCCACGCTCGAGCGCGGCACTCACATCACGCTGGCGGCCAACGGCGGCATCGAGCCGGGACAGACCTGGCGCGGCACGCTCGCGCGCCTGACGGCGCAAGGCGAATACGACATACGCCTCGCCGATCCGGTGGCACTGGAGATCGCAAAGGACCGCGTTACCTTAGGCAATGCGCAACTCGTGGTGCAGGGTGCGAGGATCGATGTCGCGCGAGCGCAATGGTCTCCCGGCGCGATGAGCCTCAAGGCCAGCTTTGCCGATCTCGCGCCGGCGCGTTTCGCGAAGGCGAAGGCGCTGCAATCCACGACCCTGGTGCTTCAAGGCAGTGCCGATCTGCGCCTGACGCGCATGCTCGAGGGCAGCGTCGAGGTTCAGCGCCAATCGGGCGACGTTCGCTTGCCCGACGAACCCGCTGGCCTCGGGCTGCGTGATCTCGAGGCTCGGCTCACGGCGCACGACGGCAGCGTGGACGTCACCTGGCGCACGAGCGGCGAGCGTCTGGGCGCACTGAGCGGCACGCTGCACACACGGCTTGCGCCGGGACAGCTCGCCCCTGCGGCCAGCGCGCCGCTCTCCGGTCGCGGCGAAGCGCACATGGCATCGATCAAGTGGATCGGCCCCCTGGTCGATCCGAACCTGGCGGTCGACGGTCGCATCAACGCGGCCTTCACCCTCTCCGGCACGGTCGGCGACCCCCGCGTCAGTGGTGAAGTCATCGGCAGCGATCTCGACGTCGCCTGGGTCGAACGTGGCATTCGGTTGACCGGCGGCGCCGTGCACATTGCGCTCGACGGTACGCAGGCGCGACTTACGCAATTCGAGTTCGCGAGCCCCATTCGCGTGCGGCCAGGGGACAGCCGCATACCGGCCAGTCAATACGAGCAGCCGGGCAAGATCACCGCGTCGGGAGAATACGATCTTGCCACGCGACGCGGTGAGATCCGGATCGACGCCACGCGTGTGGCGGCGCTGCAGCAAAAGGACGAGTGGGCAGTCGTGTCGGGCGATCTCAAGGTCACGATCGCTCCGCAGAAGATCGCGGTGACCGGCGACCTCACCGTTCCGGCAGCGTACTGGGAGCTTGCAGGTGCCACCGATGCACCGCGCTTGTCCAGCGACGTCGTGGTGGTCCGGCACGGCGAGCAGACCGCTGCGCCGACCAAGCTCAACGTCGACATGCAGGTGGCTGTGACGCTCGGCCCGCACGTCTACCTGCACGGAAAGGGCCTCGACACCCGCCTCGCCGGCTCGCTGCGCATCCGTACCGACGACAGCGGCAACGTACGCGCGACCGGCAGCGTACAGACCGCAGGAGGAACCTACGACGCCTACGGCCAGAAGCTGGCCGTCGAGCGCGGCATCATCAACTTCCAGGGGCCAATCGATGATCCGGGGCTGAACGTGCGTGCCGTCCGACGCGGCATTCCACTCGAAGCCGGGATCGAGATCCGCGGCACCGTGAAGAACCCGCGTGTGGCGCTCTACTCGAATCCACCGCTGTCCGATTCCGAGAAGCTCGCCTGGATCGTGCTGGGTCGCCCTGCCGAGCAGGCGGGTGATATCGGTGTGCTGGCCTCCGCGGCCGCGGGGCTGTTCGGTGGCACCGGCGAAGGGATCCCGCAGCGACTCGCCAAGAATCTCGGGCTTGAGTTCTCCATGTCGACCGGCGATCTCACCGGCGCGAACGCCGCGCTGCCAACCAGCAAGGTGGTGGGAACGAGCTCGTCAGCCGGGGAATTCGGCACCAACCAGATTCTGGTGCTTGGCCGCAAGCTGTCGAGCAAGCTTTCACTCGCAGTCGAGTACGCGATCGGCGGCGAAGGAGCGATCCTGCGGCTCACCTATGCCCTGACCCGCCGCATCTCGCTGGTGGCGAGGGCCGGCGCCGACAATGCGCTCGACATCCTCTACACGTTCGCGTGGGATTAGCACCGATGCAAGAGCTGCTGCGGCCAGCTGCTGCGTTGTGTGGTGCGTTGCCGAATCGTTGCGTGTGGGCCGCATGACGACTTGCAGCTGCTGAGCGCCGTCGCTCCATTCCCGTTTACTGCAGGGCAGGTTTCAGCGAATAGCCGCATGCGATCTGCCGGTATCGTTACCGCGGACGCCAATGTGGTGCACCGTACAGACATGCCTCAAGGACGCGGCCATCCTTGTTACAGATAGGCGCTCTTCCTCAGGAGTGACTTTCGGGCCCTTTCGGCCGGACGCACTCGAAGTACTGAGAACGTGAGCGAGCCGTTCCCTCTGCAGCCAACGATGCCTGACCTTCGCGACCAAGTGGTTCTTGTAGTTCTCACTCGCGGTGTCGAAACCGGGCTGGAATTCATAGTCGAGGCGAGGCGGGAATCAACGGCAACCCGTCCTTCGACCCGGCGCACATTTCAGGAGTCTCAAATGATGAATTTTTTTCGTTTCTCCGCAGCGGTTGCGGCAGCCGCAATGGCGGCGTCACTCTCGGCACAGCAGCCGGCACCCGCGCCAATGCGGCCGTCGACACAAGGCGCCAACGTGATGGATGGCGCGGACGCCGCCGAAGTCACGACGCTCACCGCGAAGATAGAAGCCGTCGACCAGGCGAACCGCACGGTCATGGTGAAGGGCCCCATGGGCCGACTCATGACGCTGAATGTGGATCCGAAGGTCCCCAATTTTGGGCAAGTGCGGGTCGGCGACGAAATCGTGCTCAAGTACTTCGAAGCGGTCTCCTACAAGCTCGAGAAAACCGCGGGCCGCAGCGAAACCGTGACAACCACAGGCCCCACCACTGCGCCGATGGGGATGAAGCCGGGCACGGCGATGGCGCGGCAGACGGTCATCGTTGCCAACATTCAAAGCCTCGATGCGAAGCGCCAAGACGTTTTGCTCGAAGGCCCGAACGGCCACTACGTCGAAGTCAAGGTCAAGGACCCCAAGGTGTTCAACGCGATGAAGGTCGGCGACAAGGTGCAATCCACCTACACCGAAGCAGTCGTCATCGAGGTGGTCACGCCCGCCGCACGGAAGAGCTGATTGGCATAGGAGAAAAAACCATGTTACGCAGCATCAACGATCTGCAGGACTACGCCATTCGCGCGACCGATGGCGATATTGGCCATGTCACGGATTTCTATTTTGATGACGAGGCGTGGGTCATCCGCTACCTCGTGGTCGACACCGGCAGCTGGCTTTTGAGCCGAAGGGTGCTGATCTCTCCGATTGCGATCGGCCAGCCCGACTGGGCGGCCGAGGTGCTACCGGTCTCCATCACCCAAGACCAAGTGAAGAACAGCCCGGATATCGACACCGACAGGCCAGTTTCGCGACAGCACGAAATCAGTTATCTCGGGTACTACGGCTATCCCTACTATTGGGGTGGCGCCGGGCTTTGGGGCGGCGGGGCTTACCCGGGCCTAATGGTCCCGGGGGGGTACATGGGCTTGGCGTCCACGCCGCATTCCGCACAATCGGAAACCGGGAAGGCCTTCGACCGCGCTGAAGAGGCGCGGCACCATGATGACGATCCCCACCTGCGGAGTTGCCAAGCGCTCTTGACCTACCACATCGAGGCGACCGATGGTGGCCTAGGTCACGTGGAGGGCCTGCTGGTCGACCCAGAGACCTGGGCCATTCGCTACCTAATCGTGAACACGAGCAACTGGTGGATGGGCCACAAGGTTCTGATCGCCCCGGAATGGATCGAGAACGTGAGTTGGCAGGATGCCACGGTCTCTATCAACGTTACCCGGCAAGCGGTGAAGGACGCGCCGACATACGACCCCGATGCCGCATTGGACCAAGAACACGAAGTCGGCCTCTACGAACACTACGGGCGTCCCGGCTATCGGGCGACCGGAAAAAAACGTGAGCCCGCTCTATCCTCCGATTAGCCCGCTATGCGGGCGATGCGGTTGAACTCAGTCAAACGCCACAAGGAATCACCATGAACCGCAACAATGACACGAGAATCACCAAACGCTCAGCGCTTGTCGCTTCACTCACGGCATGTGTCTGCCTTGGCGTCGCCAGTCCGCTGCTCGCCGCGCCGTCACCCGACACCCCAGCGGCGCACAGAACGCAGGCTAGCCCCGACGCCGCCAAGATGAAGCCGGCGCAGAAATGCCTGAGCGACCTGCGCGCAATGGATACGCAGATGCAGAAAGATGGGTACTGGCTGCACGGGACCGGCTACGGCTATGGCTATCCGATGTTCGGTTACAGCTACGGCGAACGCGGAACGGCGACCCCCGCCGGCACCAGCGGCACGCCGGAAGCGTCCGGCTACTGGCGGGCGCGGCCGGGCTACGAGGTGCGGACTCTCATTGCCTCCGCCAACATTCTCGCCCAGCGGGGTCAGCAGCAAGCGTGTGAGGCATTGCTGACCGCGACCCGGGATATCTACAAACGCTATGCCGCAGATTTGCAGAATGGTTATGTGCCGAGGATGGACACCGCTGGCTGGCAGCGGCAGCAGATCGCGTCCGCGCAGCCGGTCACCGGCGACACCACCGCCTTTCGGTCCGACCAGTTGATCGGTACCGATGTGGTCAACCCGCAAGACGAGGGTCTTGGCAGCGTTAAGGACATCGTGCTCAGTCCGAAGACCGGCAAGATCGCCTATCTGGTGATCGGTCACGGAGGCTTCTTCGGCATCGACGAGAAATATGTCCCGGTGCCTTGGGCAGATTTCAAGGCGACGGCTGGTACCAACCTGCTGGTGCTCGCCACCACCAAGAGCAAGATGGACGCTGCCCCGCAAGTGAAGGAGGACCAGTTCTCTCCGCGTGGTGACTTCGGCGCGCAGAGTCAGAAGGTCGATGATTACTGGAAGGCCAACCCCTCGAAGTAATGTCTCGAGCCTCGGATGCACCTACGCCGCCAGCGAAACGGCGGCGGAAGGCGCGCCGGAGGGGATGAACGATGATTCGTCCCGGCATATTCGTCCTCAGGTTCGGGACCAACCGTGTCCTGTGGGGCGGAGTGTTCCTGTATGTCAAGGAGGCAAACAGCCTGGACACCCTCAAGAGCGGTATGGCCTTGGCACGTCGGACGACTGGCTCGAACGGAATGTAATCACGGTCCCAGATGATCGGGCTGACGCTGATGGGGCGTCGCCGACGTCATCCTCTTCGGTGTGGTTCCAGGCGCTCTGATCCTCGCAGCACAGATCGCGTGGATTCCGTCTGGGCCTGCAGGCGTGATCAACGGCATCGGTCGCAACTGGGGCTACCGCCACTGGTCCACGCCCGACGCCAGCACCAACATCTTGCCATTCGGCCTGTTGATCGGCGCCGAGGAGTTACGAGCTCCCCCGCGAAGCGTGGCGTGCTCCATATCGACGTGGAGTACATGGACCGACGTGGAGCACATGGGCGCGCGGACGCACGGCCCCATTGCCACTTCCGCGATCCCGGGCCCAATTTGGCGCACTCGAACCATGAAAACTGAAACGCTCACACCGCAACTGCTCCACCTATAAACGCCTATTGGCGCGCCGCCAACTACCTGTCGGTCGGCCAGATTTATCTCTACGACAATCCACTGTTGAAGGAGCCGCTGAAACTGTCGCACGTGAAGCCGCTTGTGGTCGGCCACTGGGGCACCACGCCGGGCCAGAACTTCATCTATGTGCATTTGAATCGAGCCATCAACAAGTATGACCTGAACATGTTCTACATCGCCGGCCCCGGCCACGGCGGCCCGGCGATCGTGGGCAACGTCTACCTCGAAGGCACCTGGAGCGAGGTTTATCCGGATGTCACCCAGGACGAAGCGGGCCTGAAGAAACTGTTCACGCAATTCTCTTGGCCCGGAGGGATTTCCAGCCATGTCGCGCCGACCACGCCAGGATCGATCCACGAAGGCGGCGAGCTGGGGTATTCGCTCAGCCACGCCTTCGGGGCCGTGTTCGACAATCCCGATCTGATCGTCGCCTGCGTCATCGGCGATGGTGAGGCGGAAACAGGTCCCTTGGCAACAGCATGGCAGTCCAACGAGCTGCTCGACCCGATGACGGACGGAGCGGTGCTGCCGATCCTGCACCTCAATGGCTACAAGATCAGCAATCCAACCGTCCTCGCGCGCATCGAGCACGAGGAGCTGGAGCAATTCTTTCGCGGCTGCGGCTGGATGCCGTACTTCGTCGAAGGCGACGAGCCCGAAAGGATGCATCAACTCATGGCCGCAACGCTGGACAACGCCATCGAGGACATACGGCGAAGCCAGGCTAACGCGCGGAACACGAATGACACCACGCGGCCGCGCTGGCCGATGATCGTCCTCAAGTCACCGAAGGGTTGGACGGGACCGAAAGTCGTCGACGGCCTGCAGATCGAGGGCACGTTCCGCGCGCACCAGGTGCCGCTGCTGGTCGATGCCGAGCACCCCGATCACGTGGCTTTGCTCGAAAGCTGGATGAAGAGTTACAAGCCTGACGAGTTGTTCGACGAGAACGGACGTCTCCGGCCGGAACTGGCCGAGCTGGCGCCGAAGGGGGACCGGCGGGGCGAATACACCTTGGCGATGGAAAAGGCATGACCTCGGATGGCTGATGTATGACCAACTATCGCATCGCAGCCAGCATTCTGTCGTGCGACTTCGCTCGCTTGGGCGAGGAGGTTCGTAGTGTGATCGCGGCGGGTGCTGACTGGATCCATTTTGATGTGATGGACAACCACTATGTGCCAAACCTGAGCATGGGCCCCATGGTCTGCGAGGCGTTGAGGAAGTATTCAGTCAGGCCCGACGGGTCGCCCGCGCCCATCGATGTGCATTTGATGGTGCGGCCAGTCGACGCGCTGGCTCAAGCATTCGTCAAAGCTGGCGCTGAACGGGTCAGCTTTCATGTCGATGCCTCGTCGAACGTGGACCGCACCTTGCGACTGATCAAGGCCGAGGGCGCCCAGGTTGGCTTGGTGTTCAACCCGGCCGTGCCATTGAACGCGTTGGATTGGGTCATCGACGAGGTGGACCTGATATTGATCATGAGCGTCAACCCGGGCTTTGGCGGCCAGACGTTCATCGATTCTGCGCTCCGCAAGTTGGAAAAAGTCCGCGACATCATCGACGCCTCCGGCCGCGACATCCGTCTGGAAGTAGATGGCGGCGTGAAGGTGGAAAACATTCGCCGCATCGCCGATGCCGGCGCCGATACCTTCGTTGCGGGCAGCGCGATCTTCGGCGGCTCGGACTACAAGCACGTCATTGATGCGATGCGCGCCGAGCTGGAGGCCGGCGCTGCTGCGACGAGCGAGGCATGCGGCCCTTGATCGCCGGAAACTGGAAAATGAACGGGCTGCGCCGCAGCTTGATGTGATCGAGCGCGTCGCTGCCTCGGTAACCGCTGCGCCAGCGCTGGTCGATATCCTGATCTGCCCTCCTGCAACGCTGATCGCGCGCACGGCGCAGCGCAGGCCGCATTGCCATCGGCGGCCAGGACTGCAGCAGTGAGATCGCGGGTGCGTTCACGGGCGACACCAGCGCGGAGATGCTCAGAGATGCGGGCGCCTGCGCAGTCATCGTCGGGCATTCGGAACGCCGCCCGGGCTATGGCGAGGCCGATGCCATGGTGGCGGCGAAAGCACTCGCCGCGTGGCGTGCGGGGCTGCTGGCAATCATCTGCATTGGCGAGACGCAAGCGCAGCGACAAGCCGGGCACGCGTTGAGTGTATGCGGCAATCAGATCGCGCGCAGCGTGCCCGAAGGAGCGATTCCTTTGTCCACCGCGATCGGCTACGAGCCGCTGTGGGCGATCGGCACCGGCCACATCCCGAATTCCAAGCAGATCACGGAAATGCATGCAGATATCCGCGAGTGCCTTGCAACGCAAGCTAGGTGCGATAACACACAGACACTGTGAGCGTTCGCGCGCAGCCTTAGAAGACACGATTGAAGCCAAAAGTTCAGGTGCAAACGGCGAATATGAATCCTATTACCTCATTCTTGGTGCTTGTCTTGGTGCTGTCGGGCATCGCTGTCGGCTACTGGGCAAATCCCTATTTCGCTCCCCTGTTCATCGTGGCCGCGGCCATCATCGCGCTATCGCTGAAGATGGCGAATGCGTGGCAGAAGTTCGTGATCCTGCGGATGGGCAAACTGCAGAGCGTCAAGGGAGCAGGCATGTTCGCCATCATCCCGATCCTCGACAACGTAGTCGCCGTGATCGACGGACGTATCCAGACCACGGCCTTCAACGCCGAGCAAGCCCTGACGAGGGACACGGTCCCGGTCAACGTAGATGCGATCATTTTTTGGCACGTGCACGATGCTGAGAAAGCGGCGTTGGCTATCACCAATTATCGCGAAGCCATCGATAGGGTTGCGCAAACCTCGCTACGCGAGATGATCGGCTCTTCGATGTTGGCAGCACTGTTATCCGATCGCAAAGAGGCAGATGAGCAATTGAAAGTCGAGATCGGTCAAAAGACAGCCCCGTGGGGCATATCGGTAAGCTCGGTGGAGATCCGCGATGTCGCCATTCCGGTGGCCCTACAGGATGCCATGTCGCGTCAGGCCCAGGCCGAGCGCGAGAAGCAGGCA
>JALYXY010000089.1 GCA_030946875.1 Pseudomonadota bacterium
CGCGGACACCGTGGACTATGGCAGTCACTTCAAGACACCCGCGGACGTCAAACGGGCGCTCGCGGGCTACTACGGACTCGTCTCATCGCTCGACGAGAACATCGGCAAGGTGCTGCGCGCGCTGCACGACTGTGGGCTCGAGACAATCACCCGCGTGATGTATACGAGCGATCACGGCGACAACCTCGGTGCACGCGGGCTATGGGGCAAGTCCACGCTGTATGAGGAAAGTGCGGGGGTGCCCCTCATCCTTGCGGGTCCCGACGTTCCCGTGGGTCACGTGATCGACACGCCCGTATCGCTGATCGACTGCGCTCCCACGATCATCGAAGGTGTGGGCGAGGCGCGCCCGCCCAAGCGCGACATGCCGGGGGCTTCGCTGTTCGACATTGCCGCCGGTGACAAGCCAACGCGTCCCGTCATCTCCGAATATCACGCCATCGGCTCGGTTGCGGGCGCGTTCATGCTGCGTTTCGACCGATGGAAGTACTGCCACTTCGTGAGCTACCCGGCACAGCTCTTCGACCTTCGCACCGATCCCGAAGAGCTGCAGGACCTTGCAGGGGATCCGCGCTACGCAGACACGCTGGCCGAAGGCGAGCGACGGCTGCGTGCGGTGCTCGATCCGGATGCAGTCGATCGTCGCGCAAAGCAACGACAGGGCGAAATTCTCGCCGCGTTTGGCGGTCGCGATGCAGCGCTTGCGCGTGGCGACCTCGGTTTCACCCCCGCCCCGGGCGATGCCCCGGCAATCGACTGATGTGGAGAAGCGCATGAGATCGCGTCTTGGTGCATGGACCTGCAGTGCGATCACCGGACTCGCGCTCCTGCTCGCGGCGCTGCCAGCCATCGCGCAGTACCCGAGCAAGCCCCTCAAGCTCATCGTGCCATTCATCGCCGGCAGCTCACCGGACGTGCTTGCCCGAAGCGTCGCCGACCGGCTGGGCGCGCGGCTCGGGCAGCCGGTCGTGATCGAAAACCGCGGCGGCGCCGGCGGCAACGTGGGCGCCGAGTACGCCGCGAAGCAAGCGCCCGATGGCTACAGCCTCATGCTCGCAACGTCGTCGCATCTCGTGAATCCGAGTCTGTACGAGAAGGTCAACTACGATCCCGTCAAGGACTTCGTGCCGGTGGCGCTCCTGATCCGCATGCCATCGCTGCTCGTCGTGTCGCCGGATCTGCCCGTACGCAACGTGAACGAGCTGGTCGCCCTCGCGAAGTCACGCCCGGGCCAGTTGAACTACGGATCGGGTGGCAACGGCAGCCAGGCCCATCTGGCGGGTGCCATGTTCAAGAGCAGCGCGGGCATCGACGTCGTGCACGTGCCCTACCGCGGCGCGCCGGAGATCATCACGTCGATGTTGTCCGGACAGACCCAGCTTGCGTTCCCCACGTTCTCCACCACGCTTCCGCAGGTGCGCGCAGGCAAGCTGCGCGCGCTCGCGGTCACGGGGGCGAAGCGAAATCCGCAACTGCCCGAAGTACCGACGCTGCTCGAAACGATGACCAACGGTTTCGCCCTGGAGGCGTGGTTCGGTATCTGGGCACCGGCGGGAACACCGCCGGACATCGTGAAGAAGCTGAACGCGGACATCGGTGCCGTGATGAGCGATCCGCAATTTCGCACCAAGATCGAGTCGGACGGGAGCGAAGTCGTCGTCGGTGGAAGCCCGGAGGAATTCACACGGTACGTGAACACCGAAACTGCGAAGTGGACGAAGATCGTGAAGGACTCCGGCGCCAAGGTCGAGTAAGCGGACCCACTGCAGGCGACGATGAAGATCACCGGCGTCCGGACCTACGTACTGAAATCCACGCTCGACGCGCCCTTCGCCTTCTCGCAAGGGTGGGTGCACCAGCGCGCGGCCACCATCGTGGAAGTCCTCACCGATGCGGGACTCACCGGCTGGGGTGAATCGCTGTGCGTCGGCATGCAACCCCCGGAGATCGCAGCGGCGACGATCGATTCAGCGCTTGCCCCGATGATCATCGGTAGGGATGCGCGCGAGCCGGAGGTGCTCTGGCACGCCATGTACAACCGCGTGCGCGACTTCGGGCGCCATGGCGCCGTGACGGGCGCGATCAGCGCCATCGATATCGCACTGTGGGATCTCTGCGGGAAGGCGCGCGGAGAGCCGATATGGCGCCTCCTCGGCGGTGCCTTTCGTCGTCGCGTGCAGGCCTATGCGACCGGTTTCTATCGCCTCGAGGGCGCCGGTGAAGCCGGTCGCCTTGCGCAAGAGGCCCTTCGCCATCATGCCTCGGGTTTGTCGCACATGAAGGTGAAGCTCGGCTTCGGCATCGACGACGACGTCGCGGTGATGAAAGCCATTGCGAGCGCCCTCGGCGGTCGTGACGTGACGCTCATGATCGACACCAATCATGCCTATGGCGAAGCCGACGCGATCCGTCTCGGTCACGCGCTCGAAAGCTTCGATCTGCGCTGGTACGAGGAACCCGTCGCGCCCGAAAACATCGAGGGCTATCGCAACGTGCGCCGCGCGCTCGAGGTGCCCATCGCGGGCGGTGAATGCGACGGCACGGCTTTTGGATTTGCGCGGCTCGCGACTGCGCAGGCGCTCGATATTGCGCAGCCCGACGTCGCGGCAGCGGGCGGGTTCACCGCGTGCCGTCACATCGCTGCCATCTGTCTCGGACATGGAATTCAGGTCAACCCGCACGTCTGGGGCGCGGCCATCGCACAACGCGCGTCGCTGCACCTCATCGCGAGCTTGCCCCTTGCGCACCCCGCGCTCTGTGCCGCCGAACCCGTGTTCGAATACGACTGCTCGGATCACCCGTTCCGTAACGCGCTGGTGGATGCACCCGTGCAACAGCGTGGCGGCTGGATCGACGTGGATGATCGTCCCGGCCTCGGCATCGAGGTCGACCGCGAAGCGTTGCAGGCACTCGCGCAGTAGGCCAGCACGACGAGGGTCACCCTCGCCCGCTGATGATCTTCATCGTCTTCGGCAGAAGACTCTGAACGGGTCACCATCGCAGATCAGATCTCCATCTCGGCGACGAGCGGCGCATGGTCGGACAGATGCGACCACGGCTTCGTCGACAGCACGCGCTGGGAAGTGACGGAAGCATTGCGCACATAGATGCGATCCAGCGCCAGAACGGGCCATCGGGCCGGGAACGTGCGCGCATATCGGCCGTGCGCATCCATGAACACCTCGCGCAGGCCAGCACACTGTGCAAGCCTCGCCTCGGCGCGCAGACGCCAGTCATTGAAATCACCGGCGACGATCAACGGCAGGTCGTGCGGGATCTCGCGATCGACCATCGCGCACAGAAGGTCGAGCTGGCGGGCGCGTTGCGCGTCGCGCAGTCCGAGATGCACGCAAACGGTATGGATCTCCATCGGGTGTTGCGGGACTTTGAGGACGCAGTGCAGCAGTCCGCGCCGCTCGTCGTCGCTGACCGTCACGTCGCGGTTTTCGTGACGTGCGATCGGAAGCTTGGACAGCAGCGCGTTGCCGTGGTGGCCTTCGGGATAAACCGCATTGCGACCGTACGCGAACTCCGGCCATATCTCGTCGGCCAGAAACTCGTAGTGCGATTCGTCCGGCCAGTTCGCGTGGCGCCTGGAATGCACCTCGTGCAACCCAAGCACCTCCTGCAGGAAGACGAGATCCGCCGAGACGCTGCGCACCGCGTGTCGCAGCTCGTGCAGAATGAACCGGCGGTTGAAGAACCCGAACCCCTTGTGCGTGTTGATGGTGAGAACAGTCAGCTTCACGGCCGAAAAGTCTAGCAGTCGAGCCGCACCGGCCTTACCGGCGCTGCCAACGGAAAGCGGCCCCCCAGGGCCGCCTTCGCATCACTTGCCGTCTCCAGTTGCCGGACCGGTCGCGGACTCTTCTCCCGGCCCGGTCAGCCAACCTACGCGCGCGGTTCGCCGACGCCGTTGACGGTGATCGTCGGCCCCGGAGGCGCCCTCATCTGCACGCGATGCTCGCGACCGCGGAACACGTACGTCACGTCGTAGTAGTCGGGGCGCACGGATCCCTGCACGCTGGTACAGCGCTGCACGTCCTGCGTCACGACCTGTCCGCCACCGGGACCACCGCTGCCGGCGCCCATGGCCGCGCCACCGACCGCACCGACAGCCGTGGCTACGTCCCTGCCGCGTCCGCCGCCGATCTGATGACCCAGCACGCCGCCGACCACACCGCCAAGAAGCGCTCCGGGAACGTTGGGGCCACCGCCGTCGGAACGGACACTCTGTTCACGTTCGACCCAGCAGCGTTGCTGAGCCTGCGTGGTGACAGCGCGCACGGACGTGACGTTGGCCGTGAACAGCTGCTCGCCGTACCGCGGGTAGAAGTCGTAGCGCTCAGCCACCACGGGCGGAGGCACCTCGACTGCCTCGGCGCGCACGCGCCCTTGCACGGGCCGGACCGACGACACCGCGTTGTTCAGCCCAAACTGCGCCAGCGACGTGTATTGTCCCGGACGAAGAATGACGCAGCGGCCTTCGAAACGTGCATCCTCACAGGCTTCCCAGCGCCCGCGCTGGACGATGACGGATGACGCGCGGTCATTGAATCCGAACCGCTCGAAATTCCATACGGGGCGATCCGTCGTGAATGAAGGGCCGTGAAAGCCCTCTCCCGCGTAGAACGTGACCTGCGCGGACGCCTGGGCGGCCAACAGGCAGCCTGCCGCAAGTAGCGCCGGCTTGAGCATACTTTTCATGGGCTCTCCAAGATCGGTTGTTGGTGGGTTGCAGCAAGGCTTACAACGGCCGGGAGGCGAGCCGCGTTGACTCGCGCCGCCAAGCCGGCCATGACACAGCGCCCGTTCGCGAGGGCCCTTCCCCGGCCGGCGGACTCTCCGCCCCTCGCATGACGCACCAATGAGCGTCGGCATGCATTGTGCAACGAAGGCGCCATGTTGAAAGCCATCCTGTTCGATATCGACGGCACGCTCGTCGATTCCAATGACTTGCACGTTCAAGCGTGGCTCGATGCCTTTCGCGAGTTCGGCAAGGAGCTTGCGCTCGCCGACCTTCACCAGCAGATGGGCAAGGGGGGCGATCAGCTGATACCGGTCTTCTGCTCGCCGGCGGAGGTGGAGCGTTTTGGAAGCGCGCTCGAGGCGCGCCGCGTGGAGATATTTACCCGCAAATATGCGCCCCGCGTGCGACCGTTGCCGAAGGTGCGCGAGCTTTTCGAGCGCATGCACCGCGAGGGCTTGCGCATTGCACTCGCTTCCTCAGCCAAGGCTTCCGAAGTGAAGGCACATGCCCAAACGCTCGGTGTCACCGAGCTCGTCGAAGCCAGCACATCAGCCGACGACGTCGAGCATTCGAAGCCGTGCCCGGACATCTTCGAGGCCGCCCTCGCCACGGTGTCTGGTGTGGCGCCCGACGAGGCCATCGTGATCGGCGACACGCCCTACGACGTGATCGCCGCGCAACGGGCCGGACTTCGCACGGTGGCCGTGTTGAGTGGAGGTTTCGCCGAAAAGGACCTGCTGGAGTCCGGAGCCGTCGAGCTGTACCGCGACGTCGCCGATCTTCTCGCGCGCTACGACGAGAGCATCATCGCTCGCGAGCGGCCACAAACAGCTAGCTTCGTACCTCGAGTTTGTTGAGGACGTCACGCACGCCGTCCACCGACCACGCGTCGAACTCCGCACGCTGCCGTTCCTGCTCGGTACGGGCAAAGCCTTCGAGCGTAATTGCAAAATCCTGACAGCGGACATGCACGAGCTCCGCCGCAATCAGGGGGTCCATTTCGTAGATGAGGCTAAGCGCCTCGACGACTTCTTCGTCACCGTCTCGTTCAGGCGGATCGAGATGCAGCGAGTTCACGACGTCACGGCAACCGGGTGTCCACCAGGCGAGCGTGCCGATCACCCGGCGATGCGAGAGGCTGATCACCGACCCTTCGATGGTGATTGCCCCCTCCGCCACGTAAATCTCGACGTCACCGCCTGGCTCTTCCGGGGCTTCTCGCAGCGTCGTGGTCCGTCCGTTGTCGCGAAAGCGGATGGCACAATTGGTGAGTTCAGGCTGGACCATCAGTTGCGCCGTGAACGCATCTCGGATGGCACCGTCGCCGCGCGACTCTACAGGCGCGACACGCAGCCGGTCGACCACGTTGGGCACACCTTCCATGCCGCGGGCATGCTGCAGCGCCACCTTTTTGGCGGCAACGCTTTCCACGTCGCCCTCGAGCACGAGTGCGTCCTGGTCGAAGCTCACGCGGATCGGGTGATGATGCAGATTGATACGGGTATCGAACTCGAGCGCGGCCCTCAACTGCTTCACCGCGGTCTCCTTGTCGTTCATCATGCTCTGTTCTCCTGACGGGTTCGTGTCTTTCGCGGGACGGCGACGTTGCACCCAACTTGGGCAAGGTCGCGGCCCACCAGCCGGCTGAATGGCACAATACACTGGGCTATCACGCTTACGGAGCTGGCGCTTGTCTGTCGATGAACCGCAACGCATCTTCGAGATTCCGATCCGGCGTTGGGACGAGCCGCTGTCGGAGCGCGACGCTGCCGCCGCGGTGTCGGCGGTGGAGTCCGGGGCTGTTCTCCTTTTCCCGCACCTGCCTTTCACGTTCTCGAGCGGGGAGGCGCGGTTTTTCGCCGAGCACTGGCACAACGGCAAGGCGAAGAACATCAGCTTCGATGTGGCGACGAAAATGGTCGCGGGCACCACAGCTGCGGGCCAGGACCGCATCGCCATCGCCCTGCTCATGCAACGGTTCGCCGATGGCGCCGCGAGCCTTTGCGGCACCCTCTTCGCGAACTATCGGCCCGCGCCCAAGGTGATGCGCACGAGCTACCGCGCCATGCCCGCGGATGTGCGTGAAACCTCATGGCGCAAGGATGATCGCCTGCTGCACATCGACGCTTTCCCGTCGCGACCAAATCATGGAGCACGCATCCTGCGCGTGTTCAGCAACGTCAATCCGCATGGCGTTCCACGCGTCTGGCGCATCGGCGAACCGTTTGCCGACGTGGCGAGCCGCTTCTTTCCTGCACTCCCGCCGTTTCGGCCATTGGCTGCGCGGGCGCTGGCCGCGCTCCGCGTGACGAAGGACCTGCGCAGCGCATACGACCACTACATGCTGCATTTGCACGATGCGATGAAGGCGGACCTCGGATATCAGCGCGACGCTTCGCAACTGGAGATGCCGTTCGAGCCAGGCACCACGTGGGTGTGCTTTTCGGATCAGGTCTCGCACGCGGTGCTGCGAGGACAGTTCATGTTCGAGCAAACCCTCGAGGTACCGATCAGCGCGATGCAGCACCCCGAGCGCTCACCGCTTCGCGTGCTCGAGCGCATCGCGGCCACGCCATTGGTGTAGCCGGGCCCCCTGACCGTTTTGGGGCTCGGCGCGTACCGCGGCAGTGCGCGATCAGCCGCCCAACGGACGCGTCGAGGCAACCGTCGAGTAGTACTCCCAGGCCCGTGCCACGATCGGCGGAACGAGCTCGCTGCCGCGGGTTGCCTCTTCGGGCGTGAACGTTCGCAGGCGCGCCGCATTGCCGCCGGTCGCCGCGAGCATGCGCAGCTGGAGCTCCACGCTTTCTTCGAGGAAGCACGCCGCCACGGTGGCCGTCCGCACGTCCACGCAGGCCGTCGTGATGCCGTGGCCGCGCATCATCACCGCCACGCTCCTGCCCATCGTGGCCGTGACGAGATCGCCCAGCTCGCGGGTGCGGATGAGGCCCACGCGGTCGTACTCGGGGACGCCCTCGATGAACGGGACGCCCTGGTTGTGCACGACGCGATGCGGCTCTCCGATCTGCGTGAGACAGATGCAGGCCGGGGGGTGCGCATGCACGATGCCGTTCACCTCCGGGCGTGCCGCATAGGCGCGCGCATGGATCCAGAACTCCGTGTTCGGGTTGCCTTCGCCAGACAGCAGATTGCCGTCCGTGTCGAGCACGAGGAGCTTTTCCGCGTCGGCCAATCCCGGTGAACGTCGCGTCGGGAAGAAGAACGAGTTGGTGCCCGGAATGCGCGCGCTCGCGTGCCCGAACGCGTTCGAAAGCCCGAATCGCTCGAGTATGTGGTTTGCGGTCGCGACGTCGCGACGCAGCTCAAGTTCGGTCATCGATCACCTCGACGAAAGTTTGACGGGATTGCGCGATGCCTGGCAGAGCACGCGTCATACATGTCGGGCGTGCGCGGCGATGATGCCCGCGACGCACGCCGTCAGCTTCTTCGCGTAAGGCACGTGCAGAAACTCGTTGGGACCGTGCGCGTTCGAGTGAGGCCCCAGCACGCCGGCGATCAGGAACTGCGCGTGCGGGAAGTGCTTGCCGAGCATGGCCATGAACGGGATCGTGCCGCCCTCGCCCATGGCCGCCCCCGCCGTTCCGAAAAACGCGCGCGAAGCTTCGTCGATTGCACCGGTCAACCACGCGGACGAGGGTGGCGCGTTCCAGCCGGTCGCTGCCTGCTCCGCCTCGAAACGCACGGACGCGTGGTGCGGAGGATCGCGTTCGAGCACTTCCTTCATGCGCTGCGCGGCGACATCCCCTGCGATCGTGGGCGGCAATCGCATCGACAGCTTGAGCGACGTACCGGGACGCAGCACGTTTCCGGCATTCGCCACCGCCGGAAGCCCGTCGGCTCCGATCATCGACAGTGCGGGACGCCACGTCCGATTGAGCAGGGCCTCGGCGTGATCCGACACCATCGGGCTCGTCGCACCAGCGAACGGATACTTGTTGATCACGAGGTCGCCCTGGATACTCGCCGCCTGCCGCGCCTGCACCACACGCTCCTGCGGAATGGCAGCGTGCAGTTCCGGCAGGCGCACCTTACCGGTGGCGGAATCCTCGAGGCGATCGAGCAATGCGCGGGCAATGCGGAAGGACGAGGGAACCACACCGCTCGCATCGCCTGAATGCACGCCCTCGGTCAGCACGTTGACGTGAAGCGTGCCGGCCGCGAGACCGCGCAACGAGGTTGTCGTCCATAGCCGCTCGTAGTCGCCGCAACCCGAGTCGAGACCGATCACGAAATCGACGTCGCCCATACGTGGCGCGAGCGCCTCGAGATATGCCGGCAGGTCGTAGCTCCCGCTCTCCTCGCACGTCTCGATGATCCCCACGCAGCGCGCGTGCGGAATGTCTTGCGCCTGCAGTGCGGCGATCGCGGCGATCGATGCAAAGACCGCGTAACCATCGTCCGCGCCGCCTCGACCGAAAAGCTTGCCGTCCTCGTATCGCGGGTCCCATGGCCCCGACGCCGCGGCCCATCCGACCATCTCGGGTTGCTTGTCGAGGTGGCCGTACAGCAACACGGTGCGCGCTCCGGCGCCGCCGATCTCGAACCACAAGACGGGCGTCCGGCCCGGCAGCCGGATGATCTCGACGGCCATCCCGCGAATCGGCTGCGCCTTGACCCAGGCGTGCGCGAGGTGGATCGCGCGGTCGATGTGACCGTTGGCTTCCCACGCCGGATCGAAGTGGGGCGACTTCGCGGGAATGCGTATG
The DNA here is from genome assembly GCA_030946875.1 of Pseudomonadota bacterium. Taxonomy (GTDB): domain Bacteria; phylum Pseudomonadota; class Gammaproteobacteria; order Burkholderiales; family Casimicrobiaceae; genus CAIWHR01. The sequence goes on from JALYXY010000089.1 coordinate 9,478, forward strand.
TACTCGCTGAGCTGCGGCACGATCTCGGCATCCCACTGGCTGGCGATACTCGCGGCGAGCGCGGAATTCATGATTGGAGCTGAGCCATCGGTGGCAGGAGACATGGTCGCGAGCAGGTCAATTCTGCATTGTAGATCGCGCGCGTTCTCGTCTCATACGATCGGTAACCCGACCAAAGAAAGCGGCCCCGAAGGGCCGCTCGCGATGCATGGTGAGACGATCGATCAGATGCGCGGCTCGCCGTCGCCGTTCACCGCAATCGTCGGTCCGGGAGGTGCGCTCATCTGCACGCGATGCTCCTGGCCGCGGAAGAAGTACGTCACGTCGTAGTAAGAGGGGCGATCATTCGTCCCGCTCGTGCAGCGCTGCACCTCCTGCGTGCTCACGACGTCCCCGCGGTTGGAGCGTCCGGCAATGTTCGACCCGGCCAATGCCCCACCCACCGCGCCGGCTGCGGTGGCCACGTCGCGTCCGCGACCGCCGCCGACCTGGTGGCCCAGGATGCCACCGATCAGGGCGCCGGCGATCGCGCCACCGATCTGCGCGCCATTGCCATTGCCCGAGCGCGGCTCGTTGACCTGCTGCTGCTCCATCCAGCAGCGTTGCCCGCCTTCGCCGACAACGGCGCGTACTGCCGTCACGTCGGCGGTGTACACGTCTTCATCCTGGCGACGACGGTAGTTGTCGTCCTGCACCAGTCCTGCACGTCCCGAGGGTCCGGCGTTGTATTCGCCAGGCCGGTTGTTGTAGTCGGGGCGAGCGTTGTAGTCGCGCCGATTGTCGTACTGAGCGGAGCGGCCGTTGCCTTCTACCGGCCTCACCGAGGAGATCTGGAATTTGAGACCTACGTCCGAAAGATTGCCGTAGCGGCCGGGCTGGAGCACAACACAGCGGCCGGAGAAGCGTGCGTCCTCGCAGACTTCCCAGTTACCGTCTTCGATCACCGCCGACGCTGCGCGGTCGTTGAACCCGAAACGGTTCATGTCGGCGATCGGACGGTCGGCGTTGAATGAGCGACCGCGAAATCCCTCACGCTCGTAGAATGTCACTTGCGCGGCGGCTTGCGCGGCCACCGCGATGCCCGCGACGCCGAGCGCCATCGTCAGTGCTTTTTTCATAGATCCTCCGAAAGATGTGCCTACGCCCGAAGCGGACGTCGAAGCGCAGCTTGAGCACATGACCTTACCGGGATTGTCGCGCCGGCTTTGTCGGAGGGAGGCCGTAATCGGTGTAGGGCGTGATCCATTCCGCGCACAAACCCGCGCAGCCTCGTGAAATAACGGGTAAAACTTGCCTCGAGGCAGCGCTGAACAACACTGGGGGAGCTCTATGCTGGTTATCTGGGGACGCAAGAATTCGATCAATGTGCAGAAGGTTCTCTGGTGTTGCGAGGAGATGGCGGTTCCGTACGAGCGCCGCGATGCCGGAGGTGGGTTCGGCATCGTGAACACGCCTGAATACCGGCGGCTCAACCCCAACGGGCTCGTCCCGACGATCGAGGACGACGGCCTCACGCTGTGGGAATCGAATGCGATCGTGCGTTATCTGGCCCGCAAGCACGGCACCGCCGGCTTGCTGCCGGATGACCCGGCGAAGGTCGCGCTCGCCGATCAATGGATGGACTGGAAAGTCTCCACCTTCTGGCCCGCGATCCGGCCACTTTTCTTCGGCCTGGTGCGTACCGCGCCTGATCAGCGCGACCTCGGCGCGATCGAAGCCGCGCGCGTGAAGACGGGTGAGGCCCTCGGTACGCTGGACCTGCACCTTGCGACCCACCCGTTCGTTGCAGGCAACGCCTTCTCCATGGGTGACATTCCGCTCGGCTCCGCGGTCTGGCGCTGGATGGCCCTGCCCATCGAACGCATGGAGCTGCCCAACGTGCAGCGCTGGTTCGACTCGCTGGCGGCGCGCGCGCCCTTCAAGCAAGTCGTCATGCACCCTCTCACCTAGAAGGACCGACACCTGAAACGCTCGCCGCGCTGGCGGCAGGTTCACATGGTCGAACATTTTGCGGTAGAAATACGGAGACACTGATGAAATACCGGCCGTGCACAAGGCAGCTGATGGTTTTTTGCTGCACTTTTCTGCTCGCGAGCGTCGCCTCTGCGCAGCTCGCGACGCCACGCACGCTGGAGGAGCTCAAGGCCGAAGTGCAGCTGCGTGCCGACCGCAAGGCATACCCCGTTGCAGCCCTCGATCCCGCCGAAGTGCGGGAGTCGCTCGCGAGTTTGAAGAGTCTCGATCGGGACGAGTGGGCGCGCGCGTGGAGCGTGGCCGGCGACCGGCATGCAGCGCGTGCGCGCGAGCTCGAGAGCCGCGATCGCGCGGGAGCGATCGAGCAGTACAAGGCCGCCGTCGAGTACTACATGTTCGCGCGCTTCCCGCTCGAGAACTCGCCCGGAAAGGAGCGCGCGTACCGCAAGGCGCTCGATGCGTTCGCCGCGTATGCAAAGCTGCTCGATCCGCCGCTCGAGATCGTGCGCATCCCGTTCGAAGGCAAGGAGATCGTCGGCTATCTGCGCATTCCGCCCAAGGTCAGGCCTGCGCCGGTCATCGTCACGATCGGCGGTCTCGATGGTCGCAAGGAGGATGCCTCCGTGCGTAACGACGCCTATCTCGCGCACGGCGTAGCGTACTTCGCCTTCGACATGCCCGGCACCGGTCAGTCGCCGGATCGGGTGGTGACTCCCGAGGCCGAGCGTGAGTTCTCGCGCGTCCTCGATCACATCGCGACGCGCCCGGAGCTCGATGCAAAGCGGGTGGCGGTATACGGCGGCTCTTGGGGTGGACACTGGGCCGCTCGCCTCGCGTACTTCGAGCGTGCGCGACTCAAGGGTGCGGTCGTGCAAGGCGGGCCCGTGCACGAGTATTTCCAGCCGGCGTGGCAACGCAAGGCGCTCGGCACGCGCGAGTATCTCTTCGAGCTCTTCGAGGCCCGGGCCACGATCTACGGCGCGTCGAACCTCGAGGATTTCCTTGCGTACGGGCCGCGCATGTCGCTGGTCGCCTCCGGTCTGATCGACCAACCCTCCGCCCCGATGTTGCTCATCAACGGCCTCAAGGACACGCAGGTTCCCGCTGAAGATCTCTTTCTGCTGATGCGATCAGGGTCGCCCAAGGACGTGTGGTTCAATCCCCAGGGCGGTCACATGGGCCGGACCGTGGAGATGTCCGACAAGCGCATCTTCGAGACGGTGACCCTGCCCTGGGTCGTGCGCAAGCTCAACGGTGAGCCTGGCAGTGCGGCGGTGATCACGAGCGCTGCGCATTGAGGTCCACGCCGCGTCTCCCGTTATGCACCGCAACGCGAAGGAGCAAGCAATGACTGCACGAGTCGCTCTGGTCGTTCTGGCAGGCCTTCTCGGCTACGCAGTGCACGCGCTTGCGCAGCCACGCATCGACGTGCGCCCGACGATGATGCCGGTTCCGAGCTCCGCGTCGAGCACCGTATCTTTCGCCTGGTTCTACGATGCCACCACGCGCACGGTGGTGGTCTGCCGTGCCGGCGCGAACGCGGCGGACGGTCCTGATTGCAGGTCGCAGACGACGCTGCCGTGAAGCGCGAGCGTCGTGCGGCGGGTGCGGCGGCGGTGCATCGCTGGCTCCGCATTTTCGCGGTCGCCGTGCTCGCCTGGTGCAGTCCGGGCCTTGCGGCGGATCCGGCGAAGGTGCTTCGCATCGCGTCCGTGGACATCGAAACCCTCGATCCGCAGCAATACACCGACGATCCCTCGTTCCAGGTGGTGATGGCCATCTTCGAGCCCGCATTCGAATGGGATTACCTGGCGTCTCCGCCGAAGCTCATTCCGCTCACCGCCGCTGCACCTGCGCAGGTGAGCCCTGACGGCAGAACGTGGACCGTCACGTTGCAGCACGGCATCTTCTTCACCGACGATCCGGCGTTCAAGCGCAAACCGCGGGAGCTCGTGGCCGGCGACTACGTCTACGCCTACAAACGCTGGCTGGACCCGAACGGCAAGCGCGGCGGATCGGTGCTCGCCGATCAGATCCTGGGCGCACGTGCAGTCGTGGACGCCGCCAAGAAGTCCGGGCATTTCGATTTCGACCAGCCGATCGACGGACTGCGTGTGCTCGATCGCTACACGTTCGAGATCCGCATGTCGGAGGCCAATTACCCTTTCATCAAGGACTTGATCGGGTTCGTCGGCGCGGTCGCGCGGGAGGTCGTCGAAGACGCGGGCATGGACATCCGTGCGCGGCCGGTGGGCACCGGTCCGTATCGCCTGCGCGAGTGGAAGCGCGGATCGCGCATCGTGCTGGAGGCCAACCCCGGCTATCGCGAAGTGCGCTTTCCTGTGAGCAGGGTTCCGGCGCATGCAGCGCTCCAGAACGACATGCAAAAGCGCCGACTGCCGGCGATCGGAGTCGTCGAGATCAGCGTCATCGAGGAGGACATCACCCGTCTCCTGAAATTCGAGCAAGGCGGTCTCGACGTCGTGGTCCTCCGCGGTGAGACTGCGAATCGACTCCTGAGCAACGGCAAGCTCAAGCCGGAGTACGCCGCGCGCGGCATCGCGCGTCACGCCTTCGCCGAGCCGTTCCTGTTCTCCCTGTATTTCCACATGCCGGACCGCGTGGTGGGCGGCATGAGCAAGGAGCACATCGCGCTTCGGCGTGCGATTGCGCTCGGCCTCGATCTCGACGCCCTGGTTCGCGTCGTCTACGCGGGGCAGGCAATACCGGCGAATCAGCTGGTGCCTCCGGGTGTGGGTGGGCATGATCCAAGCCTTCGCACGAAACCCCTCTACGATCCCAAGGCGGCGAACGCGCTCCTCGATCGGTTCGGCTACCGGCGTGGTGCCGACGGCTACCGCAACGATCCCGAGGGAAAGCCGCTGACCCTCACCCTTTCGTTGCGCACCGGGGCGGTCTCGCGCGAGCAGCAGACGCTCGTCAAGCGCAGCACCGACGCGATCGGCGTGCGCCTCGACTTTCGGCTCGCGCCGTTCCAGGACATCATCAAGGAGTTGCAGCAGGGGCAATACCAGATGTATGTCGGGGGCTTCGGCGGATCACCTTCGGGACAAGCCGAGTTGCTGCAGCTCTATACGCGCCAGTCGCCCAAGCT
>JALYXY010000119.1 GCA_030946875.1 Pseudomonadota bacterium
ATCCAGACCACGGCCTTCAACGCCGAGCAAGCCCTGACGAGGGACACGGTCCCGGTCAACGTAGATGCGATCATTTTTTGGCACGTGCACGATGCCGAGAAAGCGGCGTTGGCTATCACCATTTATCGCGAAGCCATCGATAGGGTTGCGCAAACCTCGCTACGCGAGATGATCGGCTCTTCGATGTTGGCAGCACTGTTATCCGATCGCAAACAGGCAGATGAGCAATTGAAAGTCGAGATCGGTCAAAAGACAGCCCCGTGGGGCGTATCGGTAAGCTCGGTGGAGATCCGCGATGTCGCCATTCCGGTGGCCCTACAGGATGCCATGTCGCGTCAGGCCCAGGCCGAGCGCGAGAAGCAGGCACGGGTGATACTCGGGTCCGCGGAAGCGGCGATTGCGGGCAAGTTTGTCGAGGCCGCCGACATTTACGCCGGGCACCCGGTCGCCCTGCAACTGCGAGCAATGAACATCATTTATGAAACCACGAAGGAACGAGGAGCGACGATCCTGATGCCGACCTCAATGGTCGATAGTCTCAATCCTTCGGCGACGACACTGGCACTCGCTCTCGCGAGCAAAGGTGTGCTCGAACCAGATTGACGAGGCGTCACATTGCAGAACCAACGCCATGAGATGAGCCGTTGCGGCGAGCACTCGCGGCGGAATCTGCTGTCCGGATGGTCCGCGTTCGGCGCTGTCGGTTCGATGTACGCACAAGCACTATGGGCGTCGCGTTATCGGGCGCGCGAGGCTGCACGAGACGGCGCTGCATCACTTCTTTGAGCCCGCATCAGGCATCTCCGTAATGACTAGTCCACGTCCAGCATTGAACGTCACCTCCCCGTACAATGCCTTTTTGTTCGCACCGATAGTCGATGAGTCAGGACTAATGCGGCTAAGCGTTCTTCCGCGTTGGCGCGCATCGATGGCAGTCGGTGCGCGTCTACTCGCCAAGAAGCAGGCGATCGTGAGCAAGCTGGTGGCGATCGAGGAATTGGCGGGCGTGGACGTGCTGTGCGCGGACAAGACCGGCACCCTGACCCAGAACAAGCTGTCGCTGGGTGATCCGTTCAGCGTCAACAATATTCCGGCCGCGCGCGTGATCCTTGACGCCGCACTGGCCTCGCACGCCGACGATAACGACACGATCGATCTGGCCGTTCTGGCCGGAAAGACGATCAGGCTCTGAAGACCATAAGGTCGTTCATTTCCAGCCGATCGGCCGGTGCATAAGCGCACCGAGGCCTCCGTCGAAGGTCCGGACGGAAAGTTGTTCAAGGTGACCAAGGGCGCGCTGCAACGTGATCCTCGCGTTGGCGGCGAATGCAGCCGAGGTCAAGGCCGCCGTCGACACGGCGGTCAACGAATTTGCCACGCGTGGCTTTCGCGCGTTGGGCGTGGCGCACGCCGACGCCGAGGGGACATGGCAATTTCAGGGCGTATTGCCCCTGTTCGATCCGCCACGGGACGATGCCAAGGAAACCGTCGCTACCGCGGAAGCGATGGGGGTAAAGGTCGAGATGGTGACGGGTGACGGGCGACGCGCTCGCCATCGCCCACGAGACGGCCAAGAAGCTGGGCACGGGCACCACCATTCTCGACGCGAGCATCCTCGGCGACGCAAAACATGAAGAGGCCGCCGCTGAAACTGCCTCCGTCGAGAAGGCCGACGGATTCGCACAAAGTGTTCCCCGAGCACAAGTTCCACATCGTGGACATTCTGCAACAGCATGGTCACATCGTCGGCATGACGGGCGACGGCGTGAATGACGCCCCGGCGCTGAAAAGCGGATTGCGGCATCGCCGTTTCAGGCGCCACCGACGCCGCACGCGCAGCAGCGGCTATCGTGCTGATGACGCCCGGACTATCGGTAGTCATCGATGCGATCAAGGAGAGCCGCAAGATCTTCCAGCGGATGAACAGCTACGCGATCTACCGTATCGCGGAGACGCTGCGCGTGCTGTTGTTCATGACCCTAGCGATACTGATCTTCAATTTCTACCGGGTAACGGCGGTAATGATCGTGATGCTGGCGCTGCTGAACGACGGCGATCCTGTCCATTGCTTATGACAACGTTCATTACAGGGATCAGCCCGAGGCGTGGAACATGCGCATGGTGCTGGCGATTTCAACGGTGCTGGGTGTCTTCGGTGTCGCGGCCGCCTTCGGTTTGTCTTTCCTTGGCCACTGCATATTTCACCTCGACCACGCGCACATTCAGACGCTGATGTACCTGAAGCTCTCGGTGGCCGGACATCTGACCATTTTTCTGACGCGAACGCGCGGACCGTTCTGGTCCATACACCCCACACGAGTATTGTTGATCGCGGTGTTCGGCACGCAGGTGGTGGCGACGCTGACCGCGGTTTATGGCCTGTTTATGACACCGTTGGGTTGGGGTTGGGCGGCACTGGTTTGGGGCTATGCCTTGGCTTGGTTCCTCGTGACGGACCGCGTGAAGCTGCTTGCCTATCGGCTTCTTGATACCGTCAAAAGCGCGTCCAACGCTGATTCCAAGGCCGCGCACAAGCCCGACGTTAAAGCCGGGACGATGGGCCCGAGGCCAACACTGGGGATAAGCCTCAGTCCGATGCCGGGCCCAACGATAAGCCTGACACCAGAGGCCAGGCTCGACCGATGCATCGGCCCCGTCCGAGCATGAGGCGGAGGCCAAATCTCAGCCGAGCCAAAATGCCGTGGACAAAGCCGTTTCGATCGCGCGCGCCGTGTAGGGCGTCACCTCGGTCGTGAATCACGATCAAATCGCGGCCGATAAGTAGATCGCGGTCATCCGCGATTTCCATTGTGACAGTTTGTGCCTCGGGCTCCATGCGGCGACGATGCAGAAACTCAGGGGTTCGTGCCCAATAGCCTGCCGATGCCGGCCGTCACTGCCATCGCGAGGGCACTCCAGATCGTGACGCGAGCGATCCCACGGAGCATCGGCGCACCTCCCGCGTAGGCGGCGAGAGCGCCCAGGATCGCCAGCGCCAGCAGCGATGTCAGCACGACGGCCACGATGAGATGGCTGCCGGATATCCCGACGACCATGGCAATCGGTAGTACCGCCCCCACTGCGAAGCTGCCCGCAGACGCGAACGCGGCCTGCAGCGGCTTCGCATTCGTCGCCTGGGACATGCCCAACTCGTCGCGGGCATGCGCGCCGAGAGCGTCATGCTCCATCAGCTTGTCCGCGACTTGGCGCGCGAGCAGGGCGTCGAGACCGCGCCGGACGTAGATCGCAGCAAGTTCGCGATGTTCGCTGGCCGGGTTCCGATCGAGCTCCGACGATTCCTGGGCGAGCGTGGCCTTCTCGGCATCGGCCTGCGATGAGACGGACACGTATTCGCCGGCCGCCATCGACATCGCTCCGGCCACGAGTCCCGCCGCGCCCGCCACGAGAATGCTCGAATGGCTTCCGTGAGCAGTCGCCACGCCAATGATCAGGCTTGCGGTCGAGACGATGCCGTCGTTGGCCCCGAGAACTGCGGCGCGAAGCCAGCCGGTGTTCTTGATCCGGTGCTGCTCGGAATGCAAGGGAGTTTGGGTCACGTCGCTCACGTGTCGGGTGTTGCGAGGCGGCGAACGACAGGATGGCCGTGGTCAGCGGAGCCTGTCAGCCCACGGCAGCCGTGGCCTGTGGTGCTTCGTCCAGTCGTTTCGACCTGAAGATCACCAGACCGAGAATGACGACCAAGAATGCCGCACTCGTCACGACGGTGCCCAAGCCAAAGCCGCCGTTCGACGACGGCTGCGACATCAGGTCGCCAAGCGACGCTCCCAGCGGGCGGGTCAGGATATACGCGATCCAGAAAGCGACGACGGCGTTGAGGTTGAACTTGTAGTACAGGAGCGTCACCAGCGCAATGGATCCGGCGAACAGCAGGGCCGAGTACGTGTAGCCGAGGTGGGCGCCCTCCGCCAGCAG
>JALYXY010000159.1 GCA_030946875.1 Pseudomonadota bacterium
AGGTAAAGCAGAACACCGGATGCTTGCCACGCTCAGCTTGCAACACGTCTATTGCATCCTGGTTCAACGGAACGCCTCGCGGCGTGCCATTCTTGGTCTGGTTCAACCAGGCTGTCCCGCGCTTCAGGTCAACCCGGTCCCATTCCAAGCCAGTAATCTCGCGCGCCCGGCAACCGGTGGCTAACGCAAAGCGGATCAAGGCTTGCAAGTGCGGCGCGGCCGCCGCGATCAAGCGGTCGGCCTCGTCGTGCGTCAGCCAGCGATCACGTTCTGCTTCGCCGGACAACAAGCGGATCTTCGGAATCACCTCCAGCCACTGCCACTCATCACGGGCGATGCGCAACAGGTTGCGAATCGTCGCGAGGTAGCGATTCACCGTCGCCGGCTGATTGCCGCGCTTCAACTCGCCTTGGGTGACCTGCCAGATCACATCCCCGCTGATCTCGCGCAGTGCCAGTGCACCCAGGTAAGGATCGAGGCGCCGACAAATGCGTTGCACGTCGGCAAAGCTCCGAAGATGTTGCTTGCTCGAGAGATACCGGACCACGGCTTCCTGCCACGAGCGCTGCGGCTTGATCCCGAACTTGGCTTCCCGAAACGCCTCCACCTTCACTTTGGCGAGGAGGGCTTCGGCTTCCCTTCGGTCTTCAGTCCCAGTGCTTTGGCGTACGCGCCGGCCGTTCGGTAGCGTTGTTGCCATCTGAACCGCGCCGGGTTTTGCGAAGTCTCCATCCTTGAGAGGAAGGAGCAATGGGCAGACCTTCGAAGTTTTCACCTGAAGTGCAGGACCGGGCCGTGCGGATGGTTCCGGAGCACGGCGGCGAACATGATTCCCAGTGGGCGGGCGATCCGGTCGATTGCCGCCAAAATAGGCTGTACCACGGAGACAATGGCATTGCCCAGGAGAATCAAGCCGAGCTGGCCGGATCAGAAGCAAGGCATAAAAGCAACCAAGAAACCTAGCCGCCTTCAGACGTGGCGCAGCACGCTGCTATTGGCCCTAGCAAAGGGGCAAATGCCCGACGTCGGGAAAACACCAGCGACCGTGCGAGCAGCGATTTCCAGCGATTTGCTGTCGGGCTGACGTTGCATCACCGGGTCGGCAGGGCTCGCAGCAGCGTTTCAGCGCCCCCGCCCCTGTCGCAGTGGTCGACAGCGTGTAGCCAAGGCGCCCGAACTCCACCGTGAGGAGATTCGCGATCTCCGGGTCGTCCTCAACGATCAGTACGTTCGGCTGCAAGACATAGCCCTTTCGCTCGTTTGCGCAAAACATACAATCAACCATAACACGCATGCCTCCGATGCTATGGCCTCGCCGGCGGGCGACTCTAAAGCTTATTGTAAGTTTGCCTCCGTATGCTGCGCGGCCACCCCGTAGCACCTTGGCTCCCATGCATTCATTGGTCCTTCTTTTTGCGTGCCTTTGCGTTGCGTCGGCTTGCGCAGGCGAACTCTCGGCCTTGCCTGCGCAAACCGACTGCGCCTCGCCGCCGCCGGCCAAGCCGCTCGATCTGCGTCTCGCATGGCAACGCTTCGATGCCTGCAATCGTGAGCTCGTCACGGCGCGACGCGTCGCAGCGGGTGCGGGAGCGGATCGACTCATCGCGGAACAATCCCCCAACCCTTCGCTGACTGCTGGGGTGGGTGCCATCAATCCGGCGCTCGGGATCGGGCCCGGAGGTCCCACCAGCAAGACGATTGACACGTCGATCCGTGTGGATCAGGTCATCGAGCGCGGCGGCAAGCTCGCATTGCGCCGCCGGAACGCCGAACGACTTGTGGCTGCGGCCGAACTCGATGTTGCCGAAGTGCGGCGCCAGCAAGGCGCGGCCATGTTGCTCGCCATGGTCGATCTCGCCTCGGCGATGCAGCGCGTGGTGCTCCTCACCGAGGTCACGCACCTTTACGACGAGTCAGCGAGAGCGAACGCGCAGCGGCTTGCGCGCGGCGATATCGCGCGCATGGACGTGCAACGGCAAGCGATCGATGCGCTCAGGGCTCAGGCGGATCTGCGGCAGGCGCAAGGTGACATTCAACGCGCGCGCGTTGCCGTTGCGTCGGCACTCGCCTGGGAGGCGTATGCGTCATCCCTCGCGGTGGATCTGTCCATGCTCGACATCGACGCCGACATCGAGCGAGCCCCGGACCCCCAGGAGCGGGCGGATGTACGTGCCGCACGCCGCCGCCTTGAAGCTGCAGCGGCAACGCGCGATCTGGCGCGCGCGCAGGCTACCGCTGACGTCACGCTGGGCGCGCAGTTCGACCACTATCCATCGAGTGCGAACAACCCCAACGGCACAGGTAACACGTTCGCGATCTCGGCAAGCATTCCGTTTCTGGTGCGACATCGCTATGAGGGAGAGATCGCAAAGGCAGCAAACGATTACTACGCCGCCGACGAGAACGTGCGCCGCGCGCTTGCGAGCGCCGCGAGCGAATGGTCGCGGATTGCACAGGACCTTGCGACAGCCCTCGCCCGATGGCGCCTGTTGAACGATCAGGTCGCGCCCCAGGCCGAAGCGGTCGTGCGCGCGGCCGAGACGGGCTACGCAAGGGGCGCGCTCGGTGTTCTCGACCTGCTCGAGGCACGGCGGGTGGCGCGCCAGACCGGCCTCGATCTACTCGCCGCCCGTGCCGACGTGGCGCGAGCCCATGGCGCACGGCAGGCATGGCTTCTGGCGCAGGACAAGTGACCATGCGCGCCTGCATCCCACCCGCATTGCGCGAGGGTGCGTTGCGAACGCCGCACCTGCACCCGCTTCTTTGCGCCACGCTAATCGCGCTCCTATGTGGGTTCGTTGGTGCATGCACAAAGGAAGCACCGCGCGTGGTGAGCCTCGATCCGAGCATCACCGGCGAAACCGTGCGCTTCCCGGCAGAAAGCGCTGCGGCGAAGCGCATCATCACCAAGGCGCTCGCGCCCGCCCAGGAATACACGCTGCGCTTCCCGGCGCGGCTCGGTTGGAACGAGGACCATACATCGCGCATCAGCGCGCCGGTGGCGGGCCGCATCACCCGGATCGTTGCTGCGCCCGGTGATGTGGTGAGGCCCAATCAGCCGCTTGCGTACCTTGCGTCGGCGGACCTCGGGTCGGCGCAGGCCGAAGCGGCGCGTGCGCAGGCCGACCTCGCGCAGGCGCAAAAGACGGTGGCGCGCGTGAGCGAACTCGCTGAAGCCGGCATCGTCGCGATGAAGGATGCGGAGCAGGCGCAGACCGACATCGCGCGAGCACGGGCCGAGGCGGCGCGCACTTCGACACGGCTGCGCTCGCTCGGCGGGGCAAGCAACGTCGACCAGCGCTACGCCGTACGTGCGCCGATTGGCGGTGTGGTTGTCGAGCGCAACGTGAACCCCGGAATGGAATCGCGGCCCGACCAGCCCGGGGCGCCCATGTTCGTGGTCACCGATCCAACTTACCTCTGGTGCTTCATCGACGCCCCCGAACGCATGGCGCGCGAGTTCACTCCGGGCCGCAAGGTGGCTATCCGCGCGAGCGCATGGCCAGGCGAAATCTTCGACGGTGTCATCGACCATGTGGCGGACGCGCTCGACCCGACCACCCGCACACTCAAGATTCGCGCACACCTGCGCAATCCGGAGCGCAGGCTCAAGGCCGAGATGTATGTCACGGTGGAGCTCACGCGCAAGCCCGATGGTGCGCTCGAAATTCCCGCCGGCGCCGTGTTCCTGAGCGATGGCGCCCAACGCGTGTTCGTGCAGACAGCACCCGGCGAGTTCACGCGCCGACGCATATCGGCCGCACCCTCCGGGGAGGGCACGTTGACAGTCAGTGACGGTCTCGTGAAAGGCGACGTGGTCGTTGTGGACGGCTCGCTTTACCTGCAGCAACTCATCAACGCCGCGAAGCTGCCGGTGCGGTCCTGACCCCATGATCGATCGCGTGGTCCGCTTCGCGCTGACGCAGAGCGTATTCGTCGTTCTCGGATTGGCACTCTTTATTGCCGGCGGGGTGCTTGCTTTCCGCAACCTGCCCATCGAAGCCTTTCCCGACGTTTCGGACACGCAGGTCAATGTCATTGCGCTCTTCGCCGGACACGCCGCCGAGGAGGTCGAGAAGCAGGTCACCATCCCGCTCGAAGTCGCAATGTCGGGCATGCCAAACATGGTGCGCATGTTCACGCACACGCAGTTCGGGCTGTCGTTCATGATGCTCACCTTCAACGACAAGCCCAGCGACAAGGAAGCGCGCCAGCAGGTGTTCGAGCGTCTGCGCGGCGTGGACCTGCCAACAGGCGTGCAACCGGACGTCGCGCCGCTGTCCACGGCCATCGGCGAGATCTTTCGCTATCGCGTCAAGGGTGACCACCTCAGCGCTCGCGATCTGCGCGAAGTGGAAGAGTGGGTGATCGAGAAGGCGATCAAGCAGGTGAACGGTGTCGCCGACGTGGTCTCGATGGGCGGGGCGATCAAGCAGTACGAGGTCAATCCCGACCTCGAGCGGATGCGCGACGCGAAGGTCACCTTGTCGCAACTTTTTGCCGCCCTGGCGAGGGCCAATGGCAATGCGGGCGGGGGCGCGGTGGCGCAAGGCCGGCAGCAGTTTCTCGTACGTTCCCTGGGTCTGTTCCAGTCTCCCGCCGACATCGAGCGCGTGGTCGTGGGCGACAACGGCAAGGGTGTGCCGATTCTCGTGCGCGACGTCGCCAAGGTGACCGTCGGCAGTGCTCCGGTGCAGGGTCTCGTGGGGCAGGACGATGCCGACGACATCGTCAACGGCCTCGTGCTGATGCGTAAAGGCGAGAACCCGTCGCTCGTGCTCTCCGGCATCAAGAGCACGGTTGCCTCGCTCAACGCCGGGGGGCTGCCATTGGGCGTGCAGATCGTGCCCTACTACGATCGCCAGTGGCTGATCGAGCGCACGCTGCGCACGGTCTTCACCAATCTCGTCGAGGGCGCGTTGCTGGTCGTCGCCGTGTTGCTGCTTTTCCTGGGTAACCTCCGCGCCGCCCTGATCGTTGCGTGCGTGATCCCGCTCGCGCTTCTCTCCACTTTCCTGGGGCTCACCTTTCTCGGCTTGCCTGCCAATCTGCTGTCGCTCGGCGCCATGGATTTCGGCATCATCGTCGATGGCGCGGTAATCGTAGTGGAGAACGTGTTTCGTCGCCTTGGCGAGGTGAGCGACGAAGCCCAGATCGACTTTCGGCGGCGGATGAACACGATCTATGAAGCCGTGATCGAGGTCGGCCGTCCAACCTTCTTTTCGATGCTCGTGATCATTGCCGCACACATCCCGATCTTCACCCTGCAGCGCCACGAAGGTCGCATCTTCGCGCCGATGGCCTATTCGGTGACCTCGGCGCTGATCGGCTCGCTGGCCCTGTCACTGACGATGGTGCCCCTCCTGTGCCTCTGGCTGCTGCGTGGCCATATACCGCACCAGGACAATCGGCTCCTTCAATGGTGCAAGCGCGCCTACGAGCCGGCGTTCGTCTGGTCGATCGCGCGTCCACGCACGGTCATGCTGATCGCCTTCGGGTGCCTCGCTGGCGCCCTGCTGATCGGGTCACGCCTCGGTACGGAGTTTCTCCCCGAGTTGAACGAAGGCTCGATCTGGGTGAATGCAACACTGCCTCCATCGGTGTCGAAGGCCGAGGCCCAACTCACAGCGCGGCGCGTGAGAGAAGCGCTCCGCTCGGTGCCTGAAGTGAACTCCGTCATCTCGAAGATCGGCCGCCCGGATGACGGCACGGACCCGAAGATCTTCAACAGCGGCGAGTTCCTGGTCGATCTGAAGGCAGAAAAAGAGTGGCGCGCCGGCATGACCAAGGAGCGCATCATCGCCGAGCTCGACACCGCACTGTCCGGGCTCCCCGGAATTGAAACCTCGTTCTCGCAGCCCATTCGCGACAATGTGCTGGAGAGCATCTCGCAAGTCGATGGTCAGATCGTCATCAAGGTGCGCGGCGATGACCTGGCGGAGCTCAGCCGGGTCGGTCACGCGATCGTCCAGCAGGTTGTCAACGTGCCGGGAGTGTCGCGCGCGTTCATCGATCGCGAAGGTCAGTTGCCGCAGCAGGTGATCGACATCGACCGCGAGGCCGCCGCGCGCTATGGCATCAACATCGGTGACATCCAGGATACGATCGAAACCGCGCTCGCAGGAAAATCCACGACCGAGCTGTGGGAAGGCGAGCGTCATTTCGGCGTGGTGGTCCGTCTTTCGCAGGAGCAGCGGGCCCTCGAGCGACTGCCCAACGTGCTCATCGCCGCGCCTAATGGGGCGCACCTGCCGCTACTGCAGCTCGCCACGTTCCGGCAGACGCTCGGGGCCATGAACATCGCACGCGAGAACGGCCGGCGCGTGCTGTCCATCGGAGTGTTCATCCAGGGCCGCGACATGGGCAGCGTTGTGTCCGACATGAAGGCACGGGTGCGTGAGCACGTGGCGCTTCCCGCTGCGATCGACCTCGGCTGGTCCGGCGAGTTCGAGAATCAGGAACGCGCGATGGCCCGCCTGGCGCTGGTCGTTCCGCTGTCGATCGTCATCATTTTCGTGCTGCTGTTCGACGCCTTCGGGTCCTTCAAAAGCGCCCTGCTGATCGTCGCCAATATTCCGTTCGCACTCATCGGCGGAGTGCTGGGTCTCGCGATCACGGGAATACCCCTGTCCGTCTCGGCCGCGATCGGATTCATCGCGCTGTTCGGCCAAGCCGTCCTGAACGGGGTCGTCATGGTCTCGGTGTTCAATCAGCAGATTGCGGCCGGAGCCGCGCCACGCAGCGCCGTGCACGACGGCGCGATGTCGCGTCTTCGGACGGTGCTGATGACGACCTTGCTGGCGATGTTCGGATTGCTGCCGATGGCGCTTTCACAGGACATCGGCGCGGAGACACAGCGTCCGCTCGCCATCGTGGTGATCGGCGGGCTGGTCAGCGCCACACTGCTCACGCTGCTCGTGCTTCCCGCAGCTTATCTGTGGGTGGTGGAGCGCTACGGGTCGTTACAGGACCGGTCAGCGGAGAAAGACCGCGTGCTCCAATAGGTTTCAAGTTGTTTTGCATCCTACGCATCCACTCAGTCCGGTTGATGCGTCTTTTGGCTTGGACGGGGTTACGAGAAGGCCAACTGCTCTCATGTGGCCTTTTGCGACCTGTCGGCGTCACCACCGGCTGACCTTCGTTTCACCCTCCGGCACATCGCGCCTTCGCGGCGCACCTATTTCATGTACGGACTGGTGCCCCTCGCGATCTCCCCCGCCCACCTCTTCCACCATTCGCCGGGGTTCATGCCGTAGCTGTCGTACTTGCCGGGAATGGTGATGCCCGGAATCGGATGCACGAAGTCTTTGCGCAGGATCTCGTCGGGATCACCGTACCGCGCCGCAAGCGCACGAACCTCGGGATCCGAGAGTGCCGCCAGGTTTCCGTGCTCGATGAGCGTCTGCCATTGGCCTGTGCCGCGGATGCGCACCTGATACGTCGGCAGCAGATTGTGCTGGTGCATGGCGTGCCCGATCGGCACGTTGTACTTCTTGCCGAAGTCGATCGACTTCGGTGATGGCTTGCCGGCGACTTCAGGTCCGTGCTCGGCTTCCGTGCCCACGGCCCAATGGATCACACCCGCAACGTTGCGCTCCGACAGGTTGCCTCCGCGCAGCAATTCGCGTGGCGGAACCTGCGTCAACATCTCTGCAGGATGCTTGAAGTACTTGGGATTGGTTGCAGTGCCCGCCTCGTAAAGCCACCAATACCCCGGCCGGTCGAAAAACGGCCAGGTCAAATCCTTCGTGCCCGGGTAGTCCAGCAGTCGGCGAAAGCCCTCGCCATACCACCCGCCCCCGACGACCTTGGTGACACGACCCTTGTCGAGGTGCATCTCGAGTCGCGGATGTGTCGCGCGATGACTGTTGGTCGAGGCGATGACTCCGGTCGCCTCCACGAGCAGCGGCGCAAGAAAGCCCTTGTCGTTGTCGTACGCGGGATAGCGGATGAGCGAATAAGGCCAGCGCCCGGTCGCCTGCGATGGAAACATGTAGAGATGACCCTGC
Source organism: Pseudomonadota bacterium (assembly GCA_030946875.1). Taxonomy (GTDB): domain Bacteria; phylum Pseudomonadota; class Gammaproteobacteria; order Burkholderiales; family Casimicrobiaceae; genus CAIWHR01. The sequence goes on from JALYXY010000159.1 coordinate 8,010, forward strand.
TGGTACACGCCTTTCGCCCACGCCTGCGCAACCTCCGGGGTGAGATCGGCAGCGATGGCCGTCCCCTCGGGATCGCTGACCTCGAGTCGATCGGCGAATGCAAGCGCCTCGATGGTCTTGGTTTCCACCAGCCGCCACACGTCCCCGGGGAACTCGGGCACCTTGCTCGATAGATCGAAGTGATTGTTGTATGTGTAGCTCCCGAAGAACTTGTCTGCATGATCACCGAGAATCCGGCGCGTCTTGTTGCGCGCACCCAGGCCCATGTACACCTTTGAAATCCTCGGATTATCGGTGAGATATTTCTGCAGGGCCTTTTCCACCGCCTTGGCATAACCGTTGGAAATCTTCTCGAGTTGCGCCGAATACCGAGCCTTGGGCCACGTCGCATTGAAAAGATCAGGATCGCGCTGCCGTATCCATTCACGTCCAGCCTCGGGATTCGCGACCTGGCCGGTGAGCTCGAAGAAGAAGTTGAGCTCCTGCTGCCCATCGCCGATCTGCATCAGCGACTCGGCTTTGGAGATCGCCGCCATGTCCGCGTTGCTGACCCCGGCGAGATCGTGCTCGTATTGCACGTGCGCCTTCACGCGCCGCTCCGCATAGGCGCGCGCGATCGCTTCCTGCACGACCCGATCGGCGTCCCAGGGAACGACGATCAGAACCTCGTCGCCCCCGTTCGCGAGGCCGAGCGGCACACGACCCGCCGTCTGGGTCACCGCGGCGCGGGCGGCCGGCATCAAGTCGTCGACGGTCTTGTACTT
>JALYXY010000168.1 GCA_030946875.1 Pseudomonadota bacterium
AGCTGAAACACGCGCTCGGGCTCGATCATGTCCCGCAACCGAACCTCGCCGAGATCATGGAAGGCGATGGGCTGCGGCAGACGGCCCCGCACCAAACCTGCGACCACTTGGGAAACCAGCACCTGACCGCCATGCGCACAGCTCATGATGCGCTGTGCTGCATTAACGGCAGTTCCGAATACGTCATTGTCGCGGTGCTCAACCACGCCAGCATGGAGGCCACAGCGAATGCGCAGAGGAGCGGTCGGGATGACGGCTGCGTCCTTCAGCTGGCGCTGCAGATCGAGCGCAGCGAGGATCGCGTCCAGCGGGTCAAGAAATGCAGCAAGGATACCGTCGCCTGTGCCCTTGATGATATTGCCCCTATGCGCCTGAACAACGTCGCGACACGTCGCATCGTGATGCTCCAAGGCGCGGCGCATCTCGTGGGGGTGGGCTTCCCAGAGATGGGTGCTCCCCTCAATGTCGGTGATCAGAAACGTGGTGACCGGCGTGACGTTGGCGCCACTGGAGGTCACGCTGCTATCCATCGGGGATCACCTGGGCTCTACTTGACGTGCGCTTGCATTATCGGTGGGTGAGCGCGCCACCACGCGATCGCCTACGCGAATCGTTCCCCCCATCAAAACGCGCGCCGTCGCGCCGCCGTGGCCCCGCATCGCGTTGTAGCCGCCGCGACCCAACGCCTCCTCCATGCGCGAGCAGGGTTCGCATGGACCGGTCAGCTCGAGCTCGACGTCGTCCCCGATGCGCACGACGACCGGCTGGTCGCGGAAAAGCGTCATGGCCGAATTAAGATTGATTCCGGAGATGACCAGATTGCGACGCAGCAACGCGGCATCGACCGACGATGTCCCCGCAAAGCTCGCGATCACCGGCAGGTATTCGGCCTGCACCAGCGTCACCTGCCGTTTGCCGCCCGTTGCGACCGGCACCTTGGCTGCCGCGCGATCCCCTTCGAGCCCGCGTCCGACCAATGCCATGGTGCTTTCGACCGCGACCATCGGAGCGTGACGCGCGGGGCGCAGGAGGATGCGATCGAGCCGGCCCGCGCGCGGGAAACGGCGCACGAGCGCTCGCAACCCGTCGTCATCTTCGTTGGAATTTGCGGTTCGCATCGATCTTCTGAGGACCCGACCGCTCGTCAGTACCGCGCGCTTCCGGGCGTGCGCGGAAAGGGAATGACGTCGCGCACGTTCGATAGCCCGGTGACGTACGCAACGGTACGCTCGAAGCCAAGACCGAAGCCCGCGTGGGGAACGGTGCCGTAGCGTCGCAGGTCGCGGTACCAGGCGTAGTGCTCCGGATCGAGCCCGGATTGCCGCATGCGCGCATCGAGCACGTCGAGGCGCTCTTCGCGCTGGCTGCCGCCGATGATCTCGCCGATGCCCGGCGCAAGAACGTCCATCGCCGCGACCGTTTTCGCATCGTCATTGAGGCGCATGTAGAACGCCTTGATCTCCTTCGGGTAGTTCACGAGGATCACCGGCTTGCCGACATGCGACTCGGCGATGTAGCGCTCGTGCTCGGACTGCAGGTCCATGCCCCAGGAGACCGGGAAATCGAACTTCTGCTTCGAACGCTCGAGCACCTGAATGGCCTCGGTGTATTCCATGCGTACGAACTCGGAGTCCACGATGCGCTGCAGCTTCGCGATCACGCCCTTCTCGATGCGTTCCTCGAAGAACGCCATGTCGTCGGCGCGTTCGGTGAGCACGGTGCGAAACACGTGCTTCAGGAGCGCTTCGGCCAGCGTCGCGTCGTCGCTGAGGTCAGCGAACGCGATCTCGGGCTCGATCATCCAGAATTCCGCAAGATGCCGGCTCGTGTTCGAGTTCTCGGCGCGGAAAGTCGGACCGAACGTGTACACCTTCGACAGCGCCATGCAATAGCACTCGACATTGAGCTGACCCGAAACGGTGAGGAATGCCTCGCGCCCGAAGAAGTCCTGCGCGAAGTCGATCTTTCCTTCGGCCGTACGCGGCAGATTGGCGAGATCGAGGGTCGAAACACGAAAGAGCTCGCCCGCACCCTCCGCGTCAGACGCGGTGATGATCGGGGTGTTGACCCAGAAGAATCCGTGCTCGTCGAAAAACCGGTGGATCGATTGGGCGATCGTGTGCCGCACGCGCGTGACAGCGCCGATGACGTTGGTTCGCGGCCGTAGGTGTGCGACCTCGCGCAGGAACTCGAGCGAGTGCGGCTTGGGCTGTATCGGATAGGAATCGGCGTCGTCCACCCACCCGATCACGCGCAGATGCTGCGCCTGCATCTCGAAAGGCTGTCCCTTCGCGGGGGAGGGGACGATCGTGCCCGTTGCCTCAACCGAACAGCCCGCCGTGACATGAAGCACCTCCGTCGAGTAGTTGGGCAGGGTGCTGGGAACCACGACCTGCACCGGGTGAAAGCCCGAACCATCCGAGACGTTGACGAACGAGATGCCTGCCTTCGAGTCGCGCCGCGTGCGCACCCAGCCTTGCAGCGTCACCGGGCTGTCCTGCGGTGCACGCCCGGCGAGAATGTCGGCACACGAAAGCGGATTCATCGAATTCTCCAGTTCATCACGTGCATGCACTCCATGGCCGCCCGGCAGAGCGATGGGCCTGCGATCGCTCAGGGCTGGCTTGGGGCCCATTCTAACGGCCGTTGCGTGCGGCGCGATGCACCTGACCCGACGCTCTGACGGAACACTTTATTCAGTCTTGCTGTCTGGCATACATGACACCAGAAATCGCAATGAATGCCCTGCGCTTCGACAACACCTTCGTCCGCGAGCTACCCGGCGATGCCGAAGAGGGCGCCCGTCGGCGCCAGGTGCACGGCGCACTCTATTCCCGCGTCAGGCCGACGCCGGTCAGTGCGCCACGGGTGATTGCTCATTCCAAGGAAGTGGCGGCACTGCTCGGTATCGACGAGGCGTGGCTCGCATCTCCCGAGGCTGCCGCCGTGCTGTCCGGCAATGCGCTCGTGACCGGGATGGAGCCCTATGCCGCGAACTACGGAGGGCATCAGTTCGGACGGTGGGCGGGTCAACTCGGCGATGGCCGGGCCATCACTCTGGGCGAGGTCCTCGCCGGCACGGGTGAGCGCTGGGAGTTGCAGCTGAAAGGCGCCGGCCTCACGCCGTATTCGCGCCGGGCGGATGGTCGCGCCGTCTTGCGCTCGTCGGTACGGGAGTTCCTGTGCAGCGAGGCAATGCATCATCTGGGCGTTCCAACGACCCGCGCGTTGAGCCTGGTCGCGACCGGCGATGAAGTGGTGCGCGACATGTTCTACGACGGT
>JALYXY010000197.1 GCA_030946875.1 Pseudomonadota bacterium
TGCGCGAGCACGCATCAGCGTTGCTCAATCGCACCCGAGATTTGCGGCTTGTCCTTTTGCTCACGCGGGCACTGACGAATACCGAGGGGTTGAGTGGACTTGGCGAAGGCCTGCGGCTGTGCTGCGACCTCCTGGAGCAATTCTGGGACAGCGTGCATCCGCAGCTCGAGTTCGAGGGCGAACCCGATCCCATCGTGCGCATCAACGCGGTCACGGTGTTTGCGGACGACGAGGGTTTGGTGAGTGACACCCGGGCCGCGAAGTTTTTGGAGTCACCTTTAGGCCCGGTCACGGTTCGTGAGGTCGAGCGCATTCTCGCTCCCGTTCCGGGCGGCCCGTCCTCTCTCCTGGACCCTGCTGGATTACGCGCAGCTGTAGGCGACGCCTTGGTCAAGGAGCCGCAACTCGGGGCCCACGTCATCCAGAGTCTCCAGGCGCTCGATCGCATCCGTACGATCTTCGTCGAGCATCTCGGCGCGGCGCAGGCGCCAGACCTCGCGCTTCTGCGCAGTGTTCTCAAGCTTCTTGCGGACCTCATCGAAGCCGCCGCGCCCTCGGCCGCTGGTCAGTCCGATGCAAGCGGGGCAGTGCTGAACGCTGGCGGCCAAACCGCTTCCGGCGGCGACGCAAACAGAGTGCCCACAGCGCGTGCCGTGGGCGAGATCCGCTCGCGCGAAGACGCGGCTCGGGCGCTGGACGACGTTTGTCGCTACCTGAGTCTCAATGAGCCCAGCAATCCCGCGCCGCTGCTGATAGGACGAGCAAAACGCGTCATGTTCATGCCGTTTCTGGACATCATCCGCGACCTTGCTCCCGACGCGATCGGACAGATCGAGAATGTAGCGGGCATCAAGCAGGGCACTGAACCCTAGCGAATTCACTGCGGATGTACTAGATTAACCGCTCGACCAGCAGGAGATCCCATGGCAAGCAAGCACAACAGCGGTCAGAAATTCATCGCGCGCAACCGGGCGCCGCGTGTACAGATTGAATATGACGTCGAGATCTACGGCTCCGAAAAGAAGATCCAGATTCCTTTCGTCATGGGAGTTCTCGCCGACCTTTCCGGCAAGCCAGCCGAGGCGCTTCCGGACGTTGGTGATCGCAAGTTCCTCGAAATCGACATCGACAACTTCGATGCGCGCATGAAGGCGATGAAGCCGCGAGCGGCATTCGTGGTGCCGAACACGCTCACGGGCGAGGGCAATCTGGCCGTGGATATCACCTTCGAAAGCATGGACGACTTTTCTCCCGCGGCGGTGGCGCGCAAGGTCGATTCACTTTCGAAGCTCCTCGAGGCACGTACTCAACTGAGCAACTTGCTTTCCTATATGGATGGCAAGACAGGCGCTGAAGAGACAATCAAGCGCGCGTTGCAGGATCCGGCCTTGCTGAAGGCGCTCGCTTCCGCGCCGAAGCCGAAGGCGGACGCGAGCACGAGTGGTGACGAGGCGACTCGCTAACGAAAGGGCTCGATCATGGCAAACGCGCAAACCGAAGTCGACGTACGGCCGGCAGCGACGGAGGAGGCAGGCGAATTTGCAGCCCTGCTGAACAAGGAGTTCAAGCCGAAGAGCGAGGCTGCCCACGAGGCGATCAATCAGGCCGTCCGTACGCTCGCCGAACAGGCGCTCCTCAACACGCAGGTCATCTCCAACGACGCGTACAACACGATCAGCGCGATCATCGCGAAGCTCGACACCACGTTGTCGGAGCAGATCAACGTCATCATGCATCACCCCGATTTTCAGCAGCTCGAAAGTGCCTGGCGCGGGCTGCACTATCTCGTCACCAACACCGAAACCGACGAGCAGCTAAAGATCAAGGTGATGAACATCAGCAAGAAGGAGCTCGGGCGCACTCTACGGCGCTTCAAGGGCGTGGCCTGGGATCAAAGCCCCTTCCACAAGCGGCTGTACGAAGAGGAATACGGTCAGTTCGGCGGCAGCCCCTATGGTTGTCTGGTCGGCGACTATTACTTCGACCACACGCCGCAGGATGTGGAGATGCTCGCCGAGCTCGCGAAGAATGCCGCAGCTTCCTTCTGTCCTTTCATTGCGGGCGCTTCGCCGTCGGTCATGCAGATGGATACCTGGCAGGAGCTCGCGAATCCGCGCGATCTCACCAAGATCTTCGAGACCCCGGAGTACGCGAGCTGGCGCAGCCTCAGAGAGTCGGAAGATTCGCGCTATGTCGGTCTTGCGATGCCGCGGTTCCTGGCCCGACTGCCGTATGGCGCCAAGACCAACCCTGTCGACGAGTTCGACTTCGAGGAAGATACCGGCGCGGCCGACCACCGCAAATACTCGTGGGCCAACTCCGCCTACGCGATGGCCACCAACATCAACCGCTCGTTCAAATATTACGGCTGGTGTACGCAGATTCGCGGGGTGGAGAGCGGGGGTGTCGTCGAGAACCTGCCGATCCATACGTTCCCGTCCGACGACGGTGGTGTGGACATGAAGTGTCCGACCGAAATCGCCATCAGCGACCGGCGAGAGGGCGAGCTCGCCAAGAACGGTTTCATGCCGCTGCTTCACCGCAAGAATTCGGATGTGGCGGCCTTCATCGGTGCTCAGTCGCTGCAGAAGCCGCAGGAATACTTCGATCCTGACGCGACGGCAAACGCGAACCTGTCGGCACGCCTGCCGTACATCTTCGCGAGCAATCGCTTTGCGCATTACCTCAAGAGCATCGTGCGCGACAAAATCGGCAGCTTCAAGGAACGCGCTGACGTAGAGCGCTATTTGAACGACTGGATCATGAATTACGTCGATGGGGATCCGCGCAATTCGTCGCAGGAGACCAAGGCGCGTAAGCCTCTTGCCGCGGCCGAGGTGACCGTCGAGGAGGTCGAGGGCAACCCGGGTTACTACACGTCCAAGATGTTTCTGCGGCCGCACTATCAGTTGGAGGGACTCACGGTTTCGCTGCGGCTTGTCACGAAGCTGCCGTCGGTGAAGAAGGGCGCATAGTCGCTTCAGCTGTTTCACACGCCGGCTGAGTCCAGAGGCCGGTCGAAATTAACTTCATGGAGCGCGATATGCCAATTGCCTTGTTTTTGAAGGTCGACGGAGCGGATGGAGAGTCGGTCAACGCAAAGCACGTCAACTGGACTGATCTCAAGTCGTTCAGCTGGGGTGCCAATCAGCCGTCGACCATGCACGAGGGTGGCGGAGGTGGCGCGGGCAAGGTCAGCTTCAGCGACTGCACGGCCGTGGCGCATGTGGATAAGGCTTACCCTGCGCTGCTGATCAAATGTGCCAGCGGCGAGCATATCTCCAAGGTGGATGTCTCCTGCTCCAAGGCGGGTGGGGAGGAGATGGAGTATTTCAAGATCACCCTCGAAGACGTGCTTGTCACGAATGTTGATGTGTCCGGCGCATCCGGGGCCGAAGTGCTCGTGACCTATTCATTTCAGGCTGCGAAGGTCAAGAGCGACTACTCGGTCCAAACCGATAAAGGCTCCAAGGGGGCTACCTCCAGCTTTGGCTGGCACATCAAGAAGAACATCAAGCTGTAATCGGCGGCGATAAAGCCTCGGGTGCGGTTGAACGTATGCGTCGGCCGGGTCCTGAGTGCACGGACCCAGTTCGGCTCGCTTGTCTTGCTGCGCCGAATCGTCCGGAGAATCGCCCTTGACGCATCCACAACGTTTGCCCGAGCTTGCCGGCGGACTCGGCGAAGAGCTCAAGCGATTGCAGGCCAACGTGCGTGAACACCCGGACGACCCAAAGCTACGCACCTACCTGTTTCAGTTGCTTGCGGTTCAGGGTGATTGGCAACGCGCGTTGAATCAGCTGCAGGTTGTGGCGCAGATCGACGCCGGCGCCCTGCCGATGGCACAGATGTACAGGGAAGCCATTCGTTGCGAAGCCTTCAGAACAGAAGTCTTCGCGGGTCGTCGCACCCCGTCGATTCTTGGCGAACCGCCGGGTTGGA
>JALYXY010000212.1 GCA_030946875.1 Pseudomonadota bacterium
CACGAAATAGGTGAGCGCAATGAAGCCCCAGACGCCCAGCGGATACGACACCGTCTTGAAAAATGGCACGATGAGGTCGGCCTTGGGCGGCAGATTGAGGTTGAAGCCGCTGCGCACCCATTCCCAGAAGAGATGCAGGAACTGCGGATTCGATGGCGCGGAAACACTGAAGGCGAGATACACGGCGGCGATCAGTCCGATCACCGACTGCCAGAAGAATTTCGCCTTTGCGCTCAGCCCCTTCGGGTTGCGATGCACCACCTTCCGGTAATCGTCGACCCAGCCGATCGCGCCGTAGCCCAGCGTCACCATCAGCACCACCCATACGAACCGGTTGGTGAGATCGCCCCAAAGGAGCGTCGTCACGGCGATCGATACGAGGATGAGTGCGCCGCCCATGGTCGGCGTCCCCGCCTTGGCCAGGTGACTCTGCGGACCATCGTTGCGAACCGCCTGGCCGATCTTCATGCGGGTCAGCCACGCGATCGTGCTCGGCCCGACCGTGAAAGAAATGAACAGCGCCGTCATGCAGGCCAGCACCGCGCGCAGCGTGATATAGCCGAACACGTTGAAGGCGCGGATGCCGAACTCGCGCGCCAGCCACTCGAAGAGAATGAGCAGCATCAGTGCGCACCTTCCGCAGCATCACCGCAGAGCGCCGCAACCACGCGTTCCATGCGCATGAAGCGGGAACCCTTGATCAGGACGCTCGCGTAGTGCGCCTCGCCCTTCGACAGCGCGCGTAACAACGCCTCGACTGAATCGAAGTGCTCGGCACCGGCCCCGAACGCGTGTGTAGCTTCGGCCGCGAGCGTGCCCACGGTGAAGAGATGGTCCACACCCGCGGCGCGCGCGGCCTCACCTGCTTCGCGATGAAAGGCGGGGCCCTGATCGCCGACCTCGCCCATGTCCCCGAGCACCAGGCAGCGAGGCGACGGCGCCCCGGCGAGCACCGTGATGGCGGCTCGGACTGAATCAGGGTTGGCGTTGTACGTGTCGTCGATGACCGCCTGGCCGCGCAACCCGCGCCGCGCCACCAGACGCCCCTTGACAGGCCGAAATGCTGCGAGCCCCTCGGCCACTGCGGGCATGGAAACACCGGCGGCGAGCGCGGCCGCCGCCGCGCCGAGCGCGTTGCGCGCGTTGTGTCCGCCCGCGACGTGCATGTGGATGGACGTGGCGGCATCCGGTGTACGCATGTGCAGGCGAAGGCCCGTGCCTTCTGCATCGAACTCGCCGCGAACAGCGGCCGTGTGCGACAGGCCGAAATCCACGATGCTCGCATGCTCCGGAACGGCGGCGCGCCACGTCGCCACATGCGAGTCATCGGCATTCAGGACGGCGATGCCCTCACGCGGAAGATGCAGCAGCAGCGACGCATGCTCCTGCGCAACGTCCGCGACACTGCGCATGAATTCCTGGTGCTCACGCTGCGCGTTGTTGATGAGCGCAATGGTGGGCTGCGCAATCCTCGCAAGCTCCGCTGTCTCGCCCGGATGGTTCATGCCGAGCTCGATCACGGCCGCGCGGTGCGTCGAGCGCAGCCCGAGCAGCGTCAATGGCAGGCCGATGGCATTGTTCAGGTTGCCATGCGTTGCGAGCACGTGCTCGCCGAAGTGCGCACGCAGGATCGACGCCACCATCTCCTTCACGGTGGTCTTTCCATTGCTGCCCACGATGACGATGACAGGAATGCGGAACTGATGCCGCCAATGCGCAGCAAGACGGCCGAGCGCCGCAAGCGGATCGTCCACTTCGATCAGGCTGCCGCCGTCGCGAGGCACCCGGTCGCGCATGACGAGCGCGGCAATCGCACCGCGCTCGAATGCATCGGCTACGAAGTCGTGGCCGTCGAACCGATCGCCTTTGAGTGCAACGAAGAGATCGCCTTTCTCGACTGCGCGCGTGTCAGTCACGACTCGGACGAAGCGGACGTTGTCACCCACGAGGCGTCCGTGCAAGAGGTGTGCAGCCAGCACAGTTTCCATCATGCACGACCCCACGCGGCGAGCGCGTCCGCAACGACTTCAGTGTCGGAGAAATGCGTGCGCTTGCCGTGCTCCTCCTGGTAATCCTCGTGCCCCTTGCCCGCCACGAGCACGACGTCGCCGGGCTTTGCGTTCTGGATCGCGCCCTTGATCGCTGCGGCCCGATCGAGCTCGAGCGCCCACCGGCGGTTCGCCGTCTCGCGCACCCCATGCAGGATCGCCTCGGCAATCGCAGGGGCATCCTCGGTCCGCGGATTGTCATTGGTGATCACGACGCGATCGGCGAGCTCCGCGGCGATGCGGCCCATCTGCCGGCGCTTGCCGGGATCGCGATCTCCGCCACAGCCGAAGATGCAGATGAGCTCGCAGCCTCGTTGCGTGACGGGCCGAAGCGCCGTGAGTGCCTTCTCCAGCGCATCGGGCGTATGCGCGTAATCGACCACCACCAGCGGCCTGGCGTCTCCGCCGAGCTTCTGCATGCGTCCGCGTGGCGGTTGCACCGCCGCAAGTGCCGTCACCGCGGGCTCGAGCCCGACGCCGCTTGCGAGCATGACGCCGAGCACGCCCAGAAGGTTGAGCGCGTTGAACGAACCCACGAGACTGCTCGTGACCTCCGAGCGACCCCACGGAGTGGCCACCGAAAAACTGACGCCGTCGGGCGTTGCACGCAAGTTGGAACCCGCGAGGTCAGCGCCACTGAAGCCGTAGGTGAGCACCTTCGCGCCGCGCGCGCGCGCCGCGTCGGCAAGGCTTTGGCCGAACGCGTCGTCCGAATTGATCACGCTCGCGTGCAACCCGGGCCACGCAAACAGTCGCGCCTTCGCAGCACCGTAGGCCGCCATCGTGCCGTGGTAGTCGAGATGGTCGCGCGAAAGATTGGTGAAGAGCGCGATGTCGTATTCGACCCCGTTGACCCGACCCTGATCGAGGCCGTGCGACGAGACTTCCATCGCCACGGCCTTTGCACCATCGTCGCGGAATGAGGCGAGCATCTCGTGAAGCACGGCTGCGTCGGGCGTGGTATGCGTTGCGGGCTTGACCTCGCCGATGAGGCCGTTGCCGAGCGTACCGATAACCGCCGCACGCTGATGGCAATGATCGAAGCACTGGGCGATGGCGTAGGCGCACGTTGTCTTGCCATTGGTGCCCGTAACGCCCACCATCCACAACGTTCCTGACGGGCTGCCGTAGATGAAATCGGCAACCCATCCGAGCTTGTGCTGCAACCCCGCGATCGGCTGATTGGGGATGCTCCAATCGCGCGCCCATGCAAACTTTGCGGTCTCCCACAGCACTGCACTGGCGCCACGGCCAATCGCATCGGGAATGAACGCTCGTCCATCGGCGCGTGTGCCGGGGTACGCCGCGAATGCGTCTCCGGCGCGAACCTGCCGACTGTCCGACGTGATGCGACGCGGCGCGACGCCGAGACGGGCCAGCATGGCGGCGACGTCGAAGCGCTCGTTGACTGCAACGGCGCTCGTCACGTGTCCTCCCCCACTTCGCTGCCGTCGCTAGGCATGATGACGTTGCCGACAGGCGCATCGGGACGCACGCCCAGCATGCGCAGCGCCGCACCGGTTACCGACGAGAACACGGGCGCCGCCACAGCGCCGCCGAAGTGCTCGCCGGCCGAGGGCTCATCGAGCATGATCGCCACGATCAGGCGCGGGTTCGAAACGGGGGCGAACCCGACGAAGGACGATACGTACTTGTTGCCGTAACCACGTCCCACGAGCTTGTGTGCTGTACCCGTCTTGCCCGCCACTCGATACCCGGCGATCTGCGCTTTGGGGGCCGTGCCGCCTGGCTGCACGGCGAGCTCGAGCATATGACGCACGGCACGCGCGGTCTCGGGCTTGATCACCGGACGCCCGGTCGTCGATCCGTTGCCCTTGAGGAGCGAAGCGGGCTTGAGCTCCCCATCGCTTGCAAAGATGCCGTAGGCCCGCGCAAGTTGCACGAGGTTGACCGAGATGCCATGCCCGTAGGCGATGGTCGCTTGCTCGATGGGCTTCCACGATTTGGCAGGTCGGAGCCGCCCACCCACCTCGCCTGGAAACCCGGTCTTCGGGGGGCTGCCAAACCCGGAATCGAAAAGGGTTTGCCATATCCTTTCGGACGGAAGCTGCAGAGCGATCTTCGCGGCGCCCACGTTCGACGACTTCTGGATCACCTGCTCCACGGTCAGTGCGCCGTTCGGATGCGCGTCGTGGATCGTGTTGGGCCCGATGGTCAGGCGTCCCGGCGCCGTGTCGATGATCGTGTCGGGCCGGATCTTGCCGGCCTCGAGCGCGGTCGCGATCGTGAAGGGCTTGAGCGTGGAGCCAGGCTCGAACACGTCGGTGAGGGCCCGGTTGCGCATCTTCTCGCGGCCGGCGCGGTTGTGCGAGTTCGGGTTGTACGTCGGCCAGTTGGCGAGCGCCAGGATCTCGCCGGTCTTGGCATCGATCATCACGAGCCCGCCGGCCTTGGCGCGGTTGGCCTCGACCGAGGCCTTGAGCTCGCGAAACGCAAGGTATTGAAGTCGACTGTCGATGGCGAGCGCGAGATCGTGGCCCGCCTGCGGCGCGCGCACCGCCTCCACGTCCTCCACCACGTCACCTCGACGGTTGATGATGACGCGGCGGCTGCCGGGTTTGCCGCCAAGCCATTCCTGCTGGGCGAGCTCGATGCCTTCCTGTCCCACATCGTGGTCACCCGTGAATCCCAGGATATGGCTCACGGTGTCGCCGCCAGGATAGTAGCGACGGTATTCGTTCTGGTCGTGAATGCCCTTGATGCGCAGCGACGCGATGCGATCGGCGAGCTCGGGAGGCACCTGCTTCGCGATGAATATGAAATCACCGGCGTCCTGCAGCCTGCGGGTGATCGCCTGTGGCGTGCTGTCGAGCAGCTTCGCGAGCGATTGCATCTGATCCGCGGTGGCACTCACCTGCGCGGGGAATGCCCAGATGGATTTGACCGGCGTCGAAATGGCGAGCGGCTCACCCGCGCGATCCGTGATCATGCCGCGATGAGCCGGCACCTCGATGTGTCGGCTGTAACGCGAGCTTCCCTGTTCCTGCAGAAAGGCGTTGTCGATCCACTGCAGATAGAGCGACCGTCCGGCGAGCCCGACGAACAGGGTGACGAGCACGATGAACACGACCGGTGCGCGCAGTCGCGGCAGCGGCCGCGCCGGGATGGCGGCATGGTGGAGTGCGCCGGCTCTGCTCATGGCTCGCTCCCCGCGCCTTTTGCGCGCACGAGCTCGACCCGTCCCGCGCCCGGCAACTGCATGCGCAACTGCTCGCGTGCGATCTTTTCGATGCGCGCCGGCATGCCCCACGTCGATTGCTCGAGCTGCAGCTGGCCGTACTCGATCTCGTAGGTATGCGCCTTGGACTGCTCACGCTCGAGCTCGATGAAACGCTGGCGCGCTTGATGCCGCGAGGTCACGAGCGACAAGGCGCAGGCAACGAGCAAGGCGAGGAGCAGGACGTTTACTCGAGCCACGATCAGGCCACGCTTTCTTCGGATCGAAGCGCAGGCGGAATGTCGTGCGCCGTACGTTCGGCCACGCGCAGCACCGCGCTGCGCGCGCGGGGATTGCGCGCCACCTCCTCGGCTTGCGGTTGCTGTGCACGCCCGACAAGCGCAAGCGGGGCACCCGGAAGCTGGTCGGCTCGGAGCGGAAAGCGGGCGAGCGCGGGTTCACCTCCGAATGGCTGCGATGCCGCCGCCATGAAACGCTTGACGATGCGATCCTCGAGCGAGTGAAAGCTGATCACCGCCAGCCGACCCCCGGTGCGCAGCACAGCCAGTGCGCGCGGCAGAGTCAATGTGATTTCCGCGAGCTCGCGGTTGACGTAGATGCGGATGGCCTGGAACGTACGCGTGGCCGGATCCTGACTCCAATCGCGGCGCGTCCGCGGGCCGACGGCTTCACCGACGACGGTCGCAAGCTCTCGCGTGCGCAGGATCGGCGCCTGCCCGCGACGCGCGACAATCGCTCTCGCAATCGATGGAGCAAACCGTTCTTCACCATAGTCGCGAAGCACTTCGGTCAGCTCGCGCGCTGTGGCGCGGGCGATGAACTCTGCGGCGCTTTCACCGCGTGTGGGATCCATCCGCATGTCCAGAGGACCGTCGGCGCGAAACGAAAACCCGCGCTCGGGATCGTTGATCTGCGGAGAGGAGATGCCAAGATCGAGGAGCACGCCGTCGACGTGCTCGATTCCCAGATCGCGCAGCACGTTGGACATTTCCGAGAACCATGCGCGACGAAAGGTGAAGCGCCCATCGTCGATGTGCCTGGCAGCCGTTTCCGCGGCGGGGTCGCGGTCGATGCCGATGACTCGCCCGTCATGCCCGAGGGCATCCAGCAGTGCACGCGTGTGACCGCCACGCCCGAAGGTGCCATCCACGATGATCGCGTCCGGTCGCACTGCCAGCGCAGCGACCGTTGCTTCGAGGAGGACGGGGATATGTTCGCCATCGGTCACAGCGAGAAGCCATCGAGCTCGGGCGGCAGATCGCCGCCCGGAATGGAGATCGAGCGTGCGGTCTCCTCGAGCCAGCGCGCTTCATCCCACAACTCGAACTTGTTGCCTTGACCGACGAGCACCACGCGGCGATCGAGCGACGCGTACTGCCGCAATGCGGGAGGCACGAGGATCCGGCCGGCGCCGTCCATCTCGACGTCGTCGGCATGGCCCACCAGGAGTCGCTGCAGTCCGCGCGTCGTGTCGTTGAAGGAGGAGAGGCCCATCAAGCGGGCCTGGATCGGCTCCCACGCGGCCTTGGGGTACAACAGGAGGCAGCGGCTTGGGTCGGCCGTCAGCACGAGGGGTATTCCCTGCGCCCCGCCGTTGCCGTGCGCGACCGCCAGCGCGTCGCGGTGCTTGGCTGGCACGGCGAGGCGGCCTTTGGCGTCGAGGGCGACGTAGCTGACTCCGCGGAACACGAGCCCTCCCGCTGCATCGCCATTCAGTTCGCCGTGTGCCGCCACCCGCCCTCCGGGAAGTGAGTGTGAGTGCTCATTAACTCGCCGCCTGCCGGCAAGCAACTTACCCACTTCTACCCACTTTTTACCACCGGAAGCGACTATAGGTAAAAAGCTGTTGCGGGTCAACGACTTTCTTCACACTTGGCGTGCAGTTTTCCTATTTGTTGCACACGGTAGGGCTGTTTCTTATATTCAATAAGTTATTTGATAGTTTTAAGGTTACTTAACAGTTCTGAATCGGTTGCTTGTAGCGCTCGTACGATCGTTCGATCACCTGTTCACCAGGCGCCCTAACTCAGACGGGGATCGGCCATGAATGGTCACACCGGGGCGCCGCTTTATA
>JALYXY010000231.1 GCA_030946875.1 Pseudomonadota bacterium
TGGGTTGAAGGTGTTCGATGGCTAACCGACACCAGCCAAAGGAAGTCAAATGTCATCGTCCCCACAAAATATGTTGTCAGTCGCCTGCCGCACTACTGCGATTGCAATCGGCGCGCTTCTCCTCACGTCAGCAAGCGCGCAAGCCGAGGAGAGCTTGAAGAACCGTGGACGGTTCGACGACCCTCGGATCGCGCGAGGATTCGATGTGGCCCCCGTTCCTCTCAACCTGAAGGGGAGGAACGCCGACCTCGTGGGAATAGGCAGCTACATCGTCAATACGCAAGGGGACTGCAACGGCTGCCACAGCGCCAGCCCGGCTACCCAATTCGCAAACGGCGGCAATCCGTATTTCGGCCAGAAGGAAGTGACCAACCCCGCGACCTACTTGGGCGGCGGTCGCGATTTCGGCGCATTCCCGGCGGAGGGTCCGTTCCCGCACATCGTTTCCCGCAACCTGACCCCAGGGAAGACCGGGATGCCAGCGGGCGATCTGACTTACGCAGAGTTCCGCCAGATCATGCGCACGGGAGTTGACGTCGATAAGGCCCACCCGACCTGCAATGGCGCGCCGAATGGATCGTGTCTTCCGCCACCCTTCGACGGATCAAGGCTACAAATCATGCCGTGGCCGGCCTACATGTACATGTTGGAGGCCGACCTCCGGGCCATCTACGAGTACCTGAGCGCAATTCCCTGTCTTGAGGGCGGTCCTGGGCAAGCACCCAACCGTTGCAAATAGAATCGATCATCGCACGATCAGTTCGCCTGTCCGGACGAACGTCAGAGCAAGCAACCGTAGCGCTATGGCGGTGAGTTTGTCTCCGACCTCGTGATAGCCATCGATAGCGCGTAGCAGCGCCGGCAGTTCGTCCGGCTTGATCGCCGGTTGGTGCTTGCCCTTGTGGGGCGCAAGCGCTCCCCGCAGGTCGCGGCTATGTCTCGGTCGCAACGACCCGTAGCGGTGCCGTAGCGGAACACCTGACCACACACCTGCAACACACGATGCGCGAGGTCTCGGGCGCCACGTTCCTCGATCTTGCGCAGGCACTCGAGCAGGTCAGGTGCAGTAAGTTTGCTTATAGGACTTGCGCCCAAGTCCTGGAACAGATTGGTCTCTAGACGACGGAGTACGTCTGAGGCGTGCGATTCGACCCAGGTGTGGGTCTGCTTTTCATACCACTCTCGGGCTACGACTTCAAAGCTGTTGACCGCGCGGCCTTTGGCCTCGCGTTTCTCTGCTTGGCGGTGCGCACTTGGGTCTACACCCTTCGCGACCAGTTTGCGTGCATCGTCGCGTCGGTCACGCGCTTCACCCAACCCAATGTCGGGATACACGCCGAGTGATATGCGGTTCTCCTTACCATCTACCCGGTACTTCAGTCGCCACCGCTTGCCACCGGTTGGCGTGATCTCTAGATACATGCCGCGACCGTCGCTGAGCTTGTATGGCTTCGCAGCAGGCTTAGCGTTACGAATTGCGCGATCCGTCAGCCGGTCGGCTTGGGACATTGGGGGCACCTTTCGACATGGGGGCAACCTGTGCCACCTATGTTGCCCCCAGTTGCCCCCGGATTCAATGACCTCTTAGCGGCTCGCCCTGGAACAAGTAAAGCCGTTCTCAGAGCGAAACCAGAGCTTGTTCGGGAAGTTACTGGACTTTGCGGGATGTGAACTGGCGGAGAGGGCGGGATTCGAACCCGCGTTAGGGGATTACCCTAAACACGCTTTCCAGGCGTGCGACTTAAACCGCTCATCCACCTCTCCGTGCAGACATTTTACCGCAGCGTCCTGATTTTGCCGGAGGGGACCGGGCGCATCGCCTCGCTACAATGAGCCTTCACGTGCCCTCGACAAAGGCTCTTCAATGCCAACACCGTTCTATCTCTCACTCGAAGGACAAGCTGCGCTCGTCACCGGCGCGAGCAGTGGGATCGGCGCCGGGATAGCACTCGTCCTCGGCGCGGCAGGAGCCCATGTGGGCGTCTGTTACCGAGGCCAGCGCGAATCAGCCGAGGCGATTGTCACGCAGATCGAGTCAGCTGGAGGCAAGGCCACCCTTCTCGAAGCTGACGTCGCGCACGAGGACGAGGTCATCCGGATCTTCGACGAGTTCTCGCGGGCCTGCGGGCGAATTGACATCGTCATTGCGAACGCCGGCCTGCAGCGGGACGCAGCAGTCGCTGACATGTCGCTCGAGGAGTGGTCGCGCGTCATTGACGTCAACCTCACCGGACAGTTTCTCTGCATGCGCGAAGCCATTCGCCGGTTTCGTGCACAGGGTCTCGGCGAACACTCGCGAGCACTGGGCAAGATTGTCTGCATGAGCTCGGTGCACGAGGTGATTCCATGGGCCGGCCACGTCAACTACGCCGCATCCAAGGGTGGGGTGTCCTTGCTCATGAAGAGCATTGCACAGGAGGTTGCACCGGAGCGCATTCGCGTGAACTCGATCGCACCGGGTGCCATCCGAACACCGATCAATCGTGACGCGTGGTCGACGCCGGAAGCCGAGCACAAGCTTCTCAAGCTCATTCCCTACGGCCGCGTTGGCGAGCCGGACGATATCGCACACGCGACGTTGTGGCTTGTCTCGGACTTCGCGGATTACGTGACCGGGGCAACCCTCTTCGTCGATGGCGGAATGACGCTCTACCCTGGATTTTCTGACAACGGTTAGACCGAGTTTTCGGCGAGATCGAACGTCGATTGCCGATTGATCTCGGCATCGACAACCGCCAGCGCCGTCATGTTGACGATGCGGCGCACAGTCGCCGACGGCGTCAGGATGTGCACGGGCTTCGCCACCCCGAGCAGCATCGGACCGAGCGTGACGTTGGAGCTCACCGCCACCTTGAGCAGGTTGAACGAAATGTTCGCGGCATCGAGTGTGGGCATGATGAGCAGGTTGGCCGATCCCTTGAGACGCGACTCCGGAAACAGCGCATTGCGTACGCTCTCCGACAATGCGGCGTCGCCGTGCATCTCGCCTTCGATCTCGAGGTCAGGCTCGCGCGCCGTAATGAGCGCAAGTGCCTGCTGCATCTTTTTCACCAAAGGATGATTGCTGCTGCCGAAGCTTGAATGCGACAGCAATGCAACCTTCGGCGCAATGCCGAATCGGCGAATCTCCTCGGCGGCTAAACAGGTGATTTCCGCAAGCTGCTCGGCCGTCGGGTCGGCATTGACGTAGGTGTCGGCAATGAACACCGTGTGTGATGGCAGCAGCACGGCATTCATGGCAGCGTACGTCTGCGAACCGTTACGGAGGCCAAGCACTTGATCGACGAAATACAGGTGCTCCTGATGTCGCCCGTAGGTGCCGCACAGCATGCCGTCGGCATCGCCCTGGTGGATCATCATGGCGCCGATGAGCGTATGCCGGCGTCGCATCTCTATCTTTGCGTATTGCTGCGAGACACCCTTGCGCCGGCCCAGCCTGAAGTACTCGGTCCAGTACGCGCGATAGCGGTCGTCATGCTCGGGGTTGATGATCTCGAAATCGACACCGGCCTGCAGCCTCAGTCCGAACCTTGCGATACGGCTTTCGAGCACGGCGGGCCGGCCGACAAGGATGGGCTTTGCGAGTTGCTCATCGACGACAACGCGCACCGCGCGCAATACGCGCTCGTCCTCGCCTTCGGCATACACGATGCGCTTGGGCGATTTTTTGGCGGCCGTGAAGATCGGCTTCATCAGCAGGCCGGAGTGATACACGTACTGGCTGAGACGGTCGCGATACGCGGCGAAGTCGGTGATCGGCCGGGTTGCGACCCCTGAATCCATCGCGGCCTG
Organism: Pseudomonadota bacterium; assembly: GCA_030946875.1. Lineage (GTDB taxonomy): Bacteria > Pseudomonadota > Gammaproteobacteria > Burkholderiales > Casimicrobiaceae > CAIWHR01. The sequence continues at coordinate 3,793 of JALYXY010000231.1, forward strand.
CGCTACGGCCGGCGCCATCGTCATGATGAGCCGCGGATCGAACGGCTTCGGGATCAGATATTCGGGGCCGAACTTGACGTCCTCGACCCCATAGGCCAGCGCCACCACGTCCGACTGCTCGGCCATGGCAAGGTCCGCGAGCGCGCGCACGGCCGCAACCTTCATGGGTTCGTTGATGCGCGTCGCCGCCACGTCCAATGCACCGCGAAAGATGAACGGGAACACGAGAACGTTGTTGACCTGGTTGGGATAATCCGACCGGCCGGTGGCGATGATGGCATCGGGGCGCACCGCCTTGGCGAGGTCCGGCATGATCTCCGGCTCGGGGTTGGCGAGCGCAAGGATCAAAGGCTTCTCCGCCATGCCAGCCAGCCACTCGGCTTTCAATACGCCCGCTGCCGAAAGCCCGAGGAACACGTCGGCGCCGGGCAAAACTTCCTGCAGCGATCGAGCCTGCGTAGCCTTGGCGTACCGTGCCTTGTTGTCGTCCATGAGCTCGGTGCGACCCTCGTAGACCACGCCGAGGATGTCGGCCACCCAGATGTTCTCGAGAGGCAGGCCCATGTTGACCAGCAGATCGAGACACGCGAGCGCCGCGGCACCGGCGCCCGAGCACACGAGCTTCACGTTGGCGAATTCCTTGCCGACCACGCGCAGGCCGTTGAGGATCGCCGCGCCGACCACGATCGCGGTTCCGTGCTGGTCGTCATGGAACACCGGGATCTTCATGCGTTCGCGCAGCATGCGCTCGACGTAGAAGCACTCCGGCGCCTTGATGTCCTCGAGGTTGATGCCGCCAAACGTGGGCTCGAGCGAGGCGATGATGTCGACGAGCTTCTGCGGATCGCGCTCGTCGATCTCGATGTCGAAGCAGTCGATCCCCGCGAACTTCTTGAAGAGAACGGCCTTCCCTTCCATCACCGGCTTGGCGGCGAGCGGTCCGATCGCACCGAGGCCCAGTACGGCCGTGCCATTGGTCACCACGGCGATCAGGTTGCCGCGCGCGGTCAGATTGCGCGCCTCTGCCGGATCGCGCACGATCTCGTTGCAAGCTTCGGCCACGCCCGGCGAATACGCGAGCGCAAGATCGCGCTGGTTGGTAAGTTGCTTGGTCGCGGTGATCGCGATCTTGCCCGGCACCGGCCGCCGGTGATAATCGAGCGCCGCCTCTCGCAGAGTCTTGTCAACCATGGCCCGCCTCCTCCGGTAACACAAACATCATAGCAATCCGCTCGACATGAGGTTCGATCGGCGCGCCTCACGAGCGCACCGGCCGAGCAGCACGCCGTGCCGGTATAATCGTCCCTCATACCTGCGACGCTCGCGTGCGCCGCGGGATGACGGACTCTCGTCCTCGCTCGCGATGCTCGAAGCGCACGATCTTTCGGCGCGCCGTGGTTTCACCCGACTTTTTGCCAATTTGTCGTTCGCGGTGAATCCCGGCGAGGCCCTCGTCGTCACTGGTGCCAACGGCACCGGGAAAACGACGCTCCTGCGCATGCTCGCGGGTCTTTCCATCCCGAGCACCGGTCACATCTCATGGAATGGACACTCGTTGCGAGCCTTCGATCCGCGGCTGCGCGCCTCGGCAGCCTTCGCGGGCCATCTTCCCGCGTTGAAGGACGAGCTCAGCGCCGAAGAAAACCTGTCCGCGCTGGTCGAGTTGGCCGGGGGTTCGTGCGAACGCGAGGATATTCGCTCTGCGCTCGAAAGCGTTGCGCTGTCACGGCAGCGCGCGCTCCCCGCTCGCGTGCTGTCACAAGGTCAGCGGCGGCGCATCGGCCTGGCGCGGCTCACGCTGGTCAAGCGCCCGCTCTGGCTTCTCGACGAGCCACTGACTGCGCTCGACGCCGCGGGCGCGGCGCTCCTCACTCGATTGCTGCGCGATCACGTCGAGGGCGGCGGTCTTGCAGTGGTGGCCACCCACGCAACGCTCGATCTGCCGCCCGCCCGCATGCGATCGCTGGCGCTCTCGTGAGCACCATCGCGCCGCCGCTGGGCACGGCCGTGTCGGGCCCGCAAGCAGGCGACCAGGGCAGCGCGTGGGCCGCCCTGCGATGGGCCTTGATGCGCGATCTCAAGGTGGCCATGCGTTCACGCTCGGAACTTGCCGTGCAGTTGTTGTTCTATGTCATCGTGGTGTCGCTCTTTCCGCTCGCCACCAACCCCGAGCCCGCGCTGCTCGCGACCATGGGCCCCGGCGTGTTGTGGGTCACGGCCCTGCTCGCGTCCCTGCTGTCGTTGCCGCGGCTTTTTGGCGGAGATTTTGCCGACGGGACGCTCGAGCAGATCGCACTGTCTCCGTCCCCGCTCGAAGCGCTCGTTTCAGGCAAGGTCCTCGCTCACTGGTTGACGACCGGCTTGCCGGTGGTCGTGCTGGCTCCGCTGCTGGGCGTACAGTACGCAATGGATGCACGATCACTCGTCGTGCTGGTCGCAGCCCTCATCATCGGCACGCCCATCCTGTCGCTTCTCGGCGCGATCGGCGCTGCGCTCACCCTCGGCCTGCGGGCAGGCACCGGCCTGCTCGCCCTGCTCATTCTTCCGCTGTATGTGCCGGTGGTGATTTTCGGTGCGGGAGCCGTGCAGGCCTCGCGCGATGGCCTGGGCGCGAGCGCAAGCCTTTCCCTCCTTGGAGCGGGCCTCCTCATCGCGGTCGTGGGCGTTCCATTCGCCGCGTCGGCGGCCGTCCGGATCGCGCTCGACTGAACGCCATGCAATCAATCAACTGGTTCAGGTTCGCAGCACCTCCAAGCTTCTATCCTCTCGCCCGTCGCGCTATCCCCTGGTTCGGCACGGCAGCTGCCGTGCTCGCGCTGGTCGGGCTCTATCTCGCGTTGATTGTCGCGCCCACCGATTTCCAGCAGGGCGATGCCTACCGGATCATCTTCATCCATGTGCCGTCCGCGTGGATGTCGATGTTCCTGTACCTCGTGATGGCGTTCTGGAGCGCGCTCGCGCTGGGCTTCAACACGCGTTTGTCGGCGATGATGGCGCAGGCGATTGCGCCGACCGGAGCGCTGATGACGGTGGTGGCGCTGTGCACCGGAGCGCTGTGGGGCCGGCCCACGTGGGGCACGTACTGGGCCTGGGATGCGCGGATGACGTCCGAGCTCATCCTGCTCTTCCTTTATCTCGGCATCATCGCGCTACGCAACGCCATCGACGACCCGCGCCGCGCCGACCGCGCCTGCTCCATCCTGTCGCTCGTGGGCGCGGTGAACGTGCCGATCATCTACTTCTCTGTCAAGTGGTGGAACACCCTGCACCAGGGTTCCTCGGTCAGCATCGGCGCAGCACCCAGGATGGCCGCCATCATGCTCACGGGCATGCTCGTGCTCACACTGGCTGCATGGTTCTACTGCATCGCCGTGATCCTCGCGCGCGTGCGGTCGATCATTCTCGAGCGCGAGCGCGGGAACGCGTGGGTAGGCGAGTTGCACGAGGTGCTGGCGTGAGCAGTGGCCTCGCGGATTATCTGGCGATGGGAGGCTACGGCCTGTACGTCTGGGGCTCGTACGGCGTGACGGCCCTGGTGCTGACGATCGAACTTGTGATGCTGCGGTTGCGCCGGCAACGCGCGATTCGCGACGCGCGGTCAGGTGACGAGCCAGAGCTAGCGATAGGCCCGATGTCCGAGGTTGTGCGATGAAGCCACGGCATCGCCGCTTCGCGTGGATCGGCGGGGGCGTTGCACTCCTCGCGATCGCCGTCGCGCTCGTGCTGAATGCGTTCTCGTCGAATCTCGTGTTCTTCTTCACACCTTCGCAGATCGCCGCGCACGAGGCCCCGCAGGGCCGCGCCTTTCGTGTCGGCGGTCTCGTCGTCGCAAAGAGCCTGACCCGCGAAGCTGACGGTCTCACGGTTCGATTCGAGGTCACTGACACCGCCCGAACCATACCGGTGACGTATACCGGCATCCTTCCGGACCTCTTCAAGGAAGGCAAGGGTGTGGTCGCGCAAGGCAAGATCGGCGGTGACGGCGTGTTCCATGCCACCGAAGTGCTCGCGAAGCATGACGAGAACTACATGCCGCCCGAAGCCGCGGACGCAGTCAACAAAGCGCGCGGCAAATCGGCCGCCGACCAGGCGTCCAAAACCGTGGTTCGCTGAAAGTACAGATGATTCCCGAAATCGGTCACTTCTCGCTGATCCTCGCGTTGCTGCTGGCGGCGGTCCTCGGCACGCTGCCGCTCGTTGGCGCTGCACAGCGCATTCCTGCCTGGATTGCACTCGCGCGACCCGCGGCGCAGGGCCAGTTCCTGTTCGTGGCGATTGCCTGGATCTGCCTCGCGTTCTCGTTCGTGAGCAACGATTTCTCCGTGCTCAATGTGGCGGTCAATTCGAACTCGCAACTGCCTCTGCAATACCGCATTGCCGCAACATGGGGCTCGCACGAGGGTTCCATCCTGCTGTGGGTGCTCATGCTCGCGGGATGGACGCTCGCGGTATCACTCTTCAGCCGCCATCTTCCGGATGCGATGGTTGCGCGCGTGCTCGCCGTGATGGGCCTCGTGTCGGTGGGATTCCTGCTGTTTCTGCTGCTCACCTCCAATCCGTTCCAGCGCATCTTCCCGTCGCCGGCAGAAGGCAAGGATCTCAACCCGCTGCTGCAGGATCCGGGCATGGTCATGCATCCGCCGATGCTGTACATGGGCTACGTCGGTTTCTCCGTCGCGTTCGCGTTTGCAATTGCGGCACTGCTTGGCGGAAGGCTCGACTCCACGTGGGCGCGCTGGTCGCGGCCGTGGACGACCCTTGCATGGAGCTTTCTCACCATCGGAATCATGATCGGCAGCTGGTGGGCCTATTACGAGCTCGGCTGGGGCGGCTGGTGGTTCTGGGATCCCGTCGAGAATGCGTCGTTCATGCCATGGCTCGTCGGAACCGCACTCGTGCATTCCCTCGCGGTCACTGAAAAGCGCGGCACGTTCAAGGCCTGGACGGTTCTGCTGGCGATCTGCGCCTTCTCGCTTTCGCTTCTCGGCACGTTTCTCGTGCGCTCGGGCGTGCTGACCTCGGTGCATGCCTTCGCGACGGATCCGCGGCGCGGCATCTTCATCCTGCTTTTTCTCGCGCTGGTGATCGGCGGATCGCTGCTTCTTTTTGCGGTGCGCGCTCCCCGCGTCGGCGGCGGTGGGCGGTTCGAGGTGGTCTCGCGCGAGACATCGCTTCTCGCGAACAATCTGCTCCTGATCGTGGCGGCGGGCTCGGTTCTGCTCGGCACTTTGTATCCGCTCTTTTTGGACGCGCTCGGCCTCGGCAAGATTTCGGTCGGTCCGCCCTATTTCCAGACGGTGTTCGTCCCCGTGATGACCCCTCTCGTGTTCCTAATGGGCATCGGCCCCGCCGCGAGATGGAAATCCGCCGAACTGCCCGACCTGTGGGTACGCCTGCGCTGGGCCCTGGCAGTCTCCATTGCGACTGCGCTGGCACTTCCGCTGGTCGGGGGTGAATTCCGTCCACTGGTGAGCTTCGGACTCTTCCTTTCGCTGTGGATCGTCACGACCACGGTAGTCGGCATGCGCGAACGCATGCGCGGCGTGCGTTCCGGCGTGCTGGCGCAGCTGCGTCGGCAGCCCCTGAGCTATTGGGGCATGGTGATGGCGCATCTCGGCATAGCGGTCTTCATCGTCGGGGTCACGATCGTGAAGGGATATGAAACCGAGCGCGATGTGCGAATGGCAGTAGGCGACACGTTGAGCATGGCGGGATACGTGTTCCGCTTCGACGGGATCACGGCCACTCGCGGTCCCAATTACACGGCATCGCGTGGCGCCTTCGACGTCAGCAAGAACGGCGTGCATGACACCACGCTGTTTCCCGAGAAGAGGATGTACGTGTCGGGCGGCATGCCGATGACCGAAGCCGCAATCCAGTCCGGCCCTTTCGGCGACCGCTACATCTCACTCGGGGAACCCGTTGGCGGCAACGCGTGGAGCGTTCGGATCTACAGCAAGCCCTTCGTGACCTGGATATGGGCCGGGTGCATGCTCATGGGCTTGGGGGGTCTCGTCGCACTTTCAGATCGGCGTTACCGCGCGTACGCATCGCGCGATGTGCGCACCCGGGACGCTGCGAATGTCGCCGTTGCACCGTAGGCCTTCACGATGAACAGGTTTCTGATTCCGCTTGCCGCATTCGGCGTCCTCGTGGGATTCCTGTTCGTGGGTCTCGGCCGGGATCCGCGCGAAGTGCCCTCGCCACTGATCGGCAAACCTGCGCCAGAGTTTCGCCTCACGCAGCTGCACGATCCAACCAAGTCATTCAGCGCACGCGACATGAAAGGCGAGGTGTGGCTCCTCAACGTCTGGGCCTCATGGTGCGTGTCCTGTCGCGAAGAGCATCCGATCCTCGTTGCATTGCGCAAGAGCAACGTGGTGCGCGTGATCGGCCTCGACTACAAGGACGAGCCGACGGCAGGCTTGAACTGGCTGAAGCAGAACGGCGATCCCTACACGCTTTCGATCGTCGATCGCGACGGCCGCGTCGGCATCGACTTCGGCGTGTACGGGGTGCCGGAGACGTTCGTCATAGACAAGCAGGGGACGATCCGCTACAAGCATATCGGTCCTATTACCGCCGCTGCCCTGGAGCAGAAGATCCTGCCGCTCGTGCGCGAGCTGCAGAAGTCATGAGATTGACGTGCGTGCTCGCGCTGGCCACCCTGACGGCGCTCTCGCCGATGCGCGTGGCAGTGGCTGCGCAGGCGCTCCCGACGGTTCAGGACCCCGTGGCGGCATCGCGCGCCGTACGCTTGTCGGAGCAGTTGCGGTGCCTCGTCTGTCAGAACCAGACCATCGCCGAGTCCAACGCCGACCTTGCGCTCGACCTCCGGCAGCAGATTCGCGAACAGATTGCCGCGGGAAAAGCCGACGGCGAGATCCTGCAGTACATGGTCAGTCGTTATGGCGACTTCGTCCTCTATCGCCCCCCTTTCAAGGCGACCACCGCCCTTCTTTGGGTCGGCCCTGCGCTGCTCCTGATGCTCGGTCTTGCAGCGCTCAGGAGCATGTTGCGACGCGGACGTGCCGAGCCGCGGCCACCGCTGGCTGCCGCCGACCGCGAAAAAGCCTCACGCCTTCTCGCCGGTGACGGCCCCGAAGAGATCGCGTGATTGCATTCGCGGTCGTGGCCATCACAATGATCGCCATCGCCGTCGCGTGGGTGCTGGTACCGCTCATCCGTCATCACCGTAGCGCGGGGTTGGAGCAGGTCGCCTCGAACGTGGCGATCCTGCGCGATCAATTGCGCGAGCTCGATGCCGACGCAGCCGCGGGTCGCATCACGCCTGCGGACTACGAAGAAGCTCGCCGCGAGCTCGAGCAGCGCGTACTCGACGAGGCGCAGCCGGATCCTGCGATCGCACCACCCAAGCCAGCGCGCTTCGCCAGCGCAACCGTGTGGAGCGTGGCAGCAGTGCTTCCGGTCGCGGCGCTTGCGCTGTATGCGGCGTGGGGCAATCTCGACGCACTGTCGCCGGCGGCGAAGATCGAACCTCCACAACGCGAAGTGACGCCGGGTCAGGTGAACGAGATGGTGGCAAAGCTCGCGAAGAGGCTTGAAACCGAGCCCAACAACACTGAAGGCTGGTTGATCCTGGCTCGCAGCTATCAGGCACTCAACCGCTTTGCTGAATCATCCCGTGCCTTCGAGCATGTCCTTAAATTTGTGCCGAACGATCCCAACGTGCTGGTCGACTATGCGGATGCGCTGGCCGCTTCGCAGCAATCGCTTCAGGGTAAGCCGACTGATCTCGTCGCTCAAGCGCTCCAGATCGACCCAACGCACCTGAAGGGTCTTGCACTCGCGGGAAGCGCGGCGTTCGACCGCAACGATTACAAGCAGGCGGTGAGTTATTGGGAGGCGCTGAGAAAGCGGGTGCCCGCCGATTCTCCCCTCGTACCGTCCATCGACCAGAGCATTGTCGAAGCGCGCCAGCTCGCGGGGATCGCCGCGCCTGGCGGAGGCGGCGCTTCGCAAGGGACTGCGCGCGATCGTCCATCGGGTGACCTCGCGTCCGCCAACGGCCCGAGCTCCGGTTCCAGTGCCGCGGCTTCGGGGAAAGTCGAAGGTGTCGTGACCCTGAGCCCCGCAATCGCCGCGAACGCCTCACCCAACGACACGGTGTTCATCTTTGCACGCGCCGCCGATGGACCGCGCATGCCTGTTGCAGTGCTGAAGCGGCGGGTGCGGGATCTGCCCGTCCGGTTCACGCTGGACGATTCGACCGCAATGTCCCCTGACGTGAAACTGTCGAGCTTTGCGAAGCTGATCGTCGGTGCCCGTGTCTCGAAGACAGGAAGCGCCATGCCGGCTTCGGGTGATCTCGAGGGTTATTCGCCGGCCATCGCTCCGGGCACACTGGACGTGAACATCGTCATAGATCGCGCAATTCCGTAGCGGGGTGAGCGTCGACTGCGACGTGCTGGTGCTGGGTGGCGGGCTTTCGGGGCTCGTGACGGCCTTTCGCTTGCAGCGCGCCGGGCGTGACGTATGTCTCGTCGAAGGCACTTCCCGCACAGGCGGTGTCATCGGCTCGCGCGAGCACGAGGGTGCGCTGTTCGAAACCGGTCCCAACAGCACGCTCGATTCGACGCAACTCCTCGGTGGGCTGATCGACGAACTCGGCATCGGCAACCAGCGCATCGAAGCCGATGCACGCGCGAAGCGCCGCTTCATCGTCCGCAATGGCGGGCTGGTGGCCCTGCCCAACTCTCCGCGCGCATTACTCACGAGCCGTGCATTGCCGGTTTCGGCGAAGCTGCGGCTCCTGCGAGAACCCTTCATCGCCGCCATGCCCGCCGACCTCGACGAATCAGTGGCAAGCTTCATCGAGCGACGGCTCGGCTCGATCGTGCTCGACTATGTGGTCGAGCCGTTTGTGGCCGGCATCTATGCGGGCGACCCGGACACCCTGTCGATGCGCGCCGCATTTCCGCGGCTGTACGCGCTCGAGCAGAATCACGGCAGCTTGATCAAGGGCGCGATCAAGCGTCGGTCAGAGAAGCCGCGCGGCGGCGAAGGCGCGAAGCCCGCAGGCGCAAGCTTCTCTTTCGCTCGCGGCATGCAGACGCTTACGGACGCGCTCGCGCAACAATTGTCGCGCGTGTGTCGCAACACGCGGGCGCTCGCGATCGAACGACTCCCCGACGGTGCCTTTCGCGTGCTCACGTCCTCGGATGGGCCCGAAGCTTCGGTGCGTGCGCGCAACGTCGTGATCTCGACGCCCGCGTTCGCTGCCGCCTCCCTGGTCGGTGGCGTTGCCCCGGATGCGGCGGATGTGCTCGCATCCATCGACTACCCGGCGCTGGCGTCCGTTGCGAGCGTGTACGAGCGCAGGCATGTCGCACACGCACTCGACGGCTTCGGGTTTCTGGTGCCTCGCCTTGAACGACGGCAAATTCTCGGGAGTCTTTTCTCGAGCAGCATGTTTCCCGGAAGGTCGCGCGAAGACGAGACGTTGATCACCACCTTCGTCGGGGGCGTGAGAGACCCGTCGGTCGCAGCGTTGGACGATGATGATCTGGCGGCGATCGTCTCTCGAGAGCTTGCGGCATTGCTGGGTGCCGCGCATCCGCGTTGGCAACACGTGACACGGTGGCCGCATGCCATACCCCAGTACACCATCGGGCACCTGGAGCG
>JALYXY010000236.1 GCA_030946875.1 Pseudomonadota bacterium
AGAGCCGCTACTCACCGACGTTCCCGAGGCCGGTGATTGCGAGATCACCTGTCCAGCGGGCACTGACTGCGACGCTTGCTGCGTGACCGTTCCAACGGTGAGGCCCGCGCTCGTGATTGCGGTCGATGCGGAAGCCTGTGTTTGCCCAATTACGTTCGGCACGCTGATCGCCGCTGCACCTGTGGAGACCACCAGATTCACCGCAGAGCCGCTACTCACCGACGTTCCCGAGGCCGGTGATTGCGAGATCACCTGTCCAGCGGGCACTGATTGCGACGCTTGCTGCGTGACCGTTCCAACGGTGAGGCCCGTGTTCGTGATTGCGGTCGATGCGGAAGCCTGTGTTTGCCCAATTACGTTCGGCACGCTGATCGACGCTGCACCCGTGGAGACGACCAGATTCACCGCAGAGCCGCTACTCACCGACGTTCCCGAGGCCGGTGATTGCGAGATCACCTGTCCGGCGGGCACGGACTGCGATGCTTGCTGGGTGATAGTTCCTACGGCGAGGCCGGCGTTAGTTATCACAGCTGATGCGGCAGCTTGCGTTTGACCGATGACACTCGGTACGTTAATTGAAGCGGCCGCACCGATGTTGATCGTGCGGCTCGAGTACCCCGGATTGTCGCTCGTATCGTAGGCAAACACGGTGAGCATTCTGACGCCGTTCGACCCGGAGACTGCGGGAATTACTGCTGTGAAAGAGCCCCCCCCGCCGGCAGTAGCGGCGAATATCTCCGTGGCCTCGTCGATGACACCATCACCGTTGACGTCAAAGTGAACTTCGGCGCGTGCAACAGCGACGTCATCGGTTGCAGTGAACGACACCGACATGCCGGCGCCCTGCGCGATGGTTGCGCCGTTCGCGGGAGTGCTGATGGTTACGGTCGGCGCGGTGTAGTCAAGCGGCCCGAACAGATCGAGGATCTCCTTCATGGTCCGCGTCTCGGGCGGCGGCGGGTTAGGCGGATTTTCGTCAGGCTCTTTGCCGAAGGCCTGGGTGAGTCGACCGAAATTAAGCGAGCCCTTCAGATCAATATGGTCCCAATCCGAAAACACCTTATCGCTCTTGAGCGAATAACGATCGATTGGACATGGCGCTGCACCGGCCGCAGCGCCATTGCGGCCTGGTGGGCAATTCTCGTAGGCGTAGTTCATCAAGCTGAGAAAATTAGGCTTGTAGTTATTGTGATTAATACCACCGTGCATGAGCGTCAAAAGGTGTCCTGTCTCATGCGCCAGCGTTTGCCACTCGTCGCGAAAATTGCCCTGGAAGAGATCAGGTGTGAACGTGAGGTAGCCGCCGAGGGTGATCGCAAGGCTGCGTCCCGGGAGAAAGGCTCCGTCCGTGCGGGTGCCTGCGTTGCCTTCGCCCGCGGAGCCGTCGAACGTAATGTAAGTACTAGTGGGATCGGGATCGATCGCCCAGGGCTCGTTGACGATGACGACTGGCTGATTCGTCATTAGGTCCAGGCCGCTGGCTGCGATCGTCCGGAGCTGGCCCGCTCCCGTGCCGCCGGTGATTTTGATAGCGTGCCCCCCGAAGTTTTTGCTCGCAATCGAGTTGTTGTTGATGTCGAAGAGCTTGGTCTTTGTAGACCCAGTGGCCGTGCCTGTCATGGGAGCGGTGTTGCTGTCATTTGCTGACCCGTCGAGGGCATGATGGAAATCTGCGAACACTATGTAAAGGAATGCAAGCTCGCGTGCTCCCCGATGCGAGCTCCAGAAATTGTTTACTTTGACCGTGTCGAATGCCTCCGCGTTGACTCCAGACAACGTGACGCTCCCCGGTAATCCAAAGTAGAGAAGATCGATAGGCGCGCCATTCTTCGAAATGACCTTGCCCCCACGTAGCGGCCCGGCTCCCATATTTCGGGAAAAGACCTGCCCGGCGCGATCAAGATTGCTACCCGCATCTATGTGCAAGGTGATGCCCGCCTGGACACCGCTCGCCAACGCTGGCGCCGCCGCAAAATGCTGGACGAACTGACGCAGCACCGCCGGCGCAGGCTCGTGCCGGCGAGGGATGTTGAGCGGTGCCGTTCGATCCATTCCGAAATCCATTTGCACGAACAGGTCACGCTTAAATGGATCGGCGCCCATTGCCTTGAGATCCAGGTCGATGGTGCCGTTGCCCTGAAGGTCGATGCCGTCGGTCTCCCAATGATCCAAGAGACCGTCCTGGTCGCTGTCCAAGTGCTCCGCGGAGACGATGATCTGATCTGCACCCGCTTGGGCCCAGAACACCACCCGGTGGTCGCCCAGACGCGCTGAGCGAGGCTGCAATTGGCTGTCCGAAGTCGCTGCGGCGACAGGATCATTCACCGATATCGCGGACACCGTGTACGTTTTGCCGTTGCTGCGAAAGGTATCGCCAATCTGGACCACCGGCAGTGGACTGGTGCGTGAAAACAGCGTGTCGGTCTGATAATCGTTTTCGGTCTGGCAGTACCCATTTGCAGGATTGACTTTGATGAAATGCGTTCCGTAGATGTCCTGCGCAACGGTCTCACCGCCGGTAGGCGTCGGCAGGGTCGACGCAGAATTTCCGAACGATGGCGCGACGCATGCGTTTTCGTATAGGGCGGCCGTGAGGTCGATGCGAATCGACCATAACCCCTTCTGCGCGGAGAAGATGAAAGGCGCGTTGGTCCCGGGGTTGGTGCGGCTCGCGCCGTTGGGGGTGCCGATAAAGGTGACGACGACTGAACCGCGCGCGTTGCCGTCGTAATCGGGGGTGTACGTCACTCCCACCCGACTATCGAGTTCGATCGAGCTGAAGTACAGCTTGTTACCATTGCCGGCGCGGCCCAGCTCGGATTTCAGCACCGTCTGGTTCTCCCCGACGATGCGCACGAGCCGTCGATTGCCATTCGGCAACTGCATCGACAGGAAGACACCGTCGCCTTCACCACGGTTGCCCGCGAAAGCCACGATCCGCCCATCGTCGGTGATCCCTGGCGCGAGGCCAAGTGCGGTGAATCCGTCCGCCGACTTCGCGATGTCGATGTGCGAGGCGAGGTTATAGTCGAAGAGTTGAATGGGATCTGTCGGGTTTCTGCCGCGAACAGCAACCCTCCCTTCATCGGAAATCGCGGGCCGGGAAAGCGATGTATTAAGCGCGAACTCGTTGTACTGGCCGAAGTCGGCGCCATTCTTGGGATTCTTAACCACTGTGCCGAGGTAGCGAGGCGGCGAGTCCGCTGCTCGGAACGCACCGTAGGCGATCTGCGAAACGCACACTTCCCCGCCGCCACATATCCCATCGAGGTTTCCACCTTGACTGCGGTCCTCCAAGAGCTTTGTGTTGTTGATCGCGGGGAACTGAAACAGCGTGTCGTACGAGTTCGGGAAGAACCCGGGTAATGCCCGCACCATTACTGTGCTGTCGTTCACGCCAGTGGCACGGAAGGTCCTGATTTCCCCGATGGGGGTAGCACCGAGGATCCGGCTCCACGTCACGACCTCGTCGTTGTCGTTGATCTGCGCACCTTCGCCAAACGAGCGTGTCGACGAGCGGAAGTTGGTTGCGATGTCGGTGAGGCCCGTGCTCGCATTCCACGCGAACACCGAATCGCCATTGGCAAACTTGGCGATGAATGCGACCTTTCCGGCATCGTTGATCGAGGGGCCATTGCCGAAGCCCGTGAAGCCGTTTTGACCCGTCTCGGCCACGACCCGGTATTTAAAGTACACACTCGCCGAAGCGAGGGGGGAGGCGACGGCAAGCAGGGCTGCGCAGAGAGTCCATACCAGATGCCGAAAGGTGAGTTCTGCGCGTACCCTTCGCGCGTGCCGAATCGCAACCATGCTTTCCTTATCTTGTTGAACTTCCGACTCCCAGCAAGGTAACCGGCGGCACACCGCTTGCCCAGCTAGGTGAAGCGGCAGACAGCGGCAATTTGCGACATTGGCTGTCCTCCGATAGGATTGCCCCGTTTCAAGGAGGCTGCGTGGCACGCATGGAGAGCGGCGGAACCGAAACTGGACAACGGCTTGGCGGCTGGAAGGCCATCGCGCGTTATGTCGGGCGCGACGTCCGCACCGTGCAGCGCTGGGAGCGAGATCGCCAGCTTCCGGTGCACCGCATCCCTGGTGGGGACCTGTCTGCGGTGTTTGCGTGGCCGCCGGAGGTGGATGGCTGGCTAAGCGGTGCACCGGCCCCCGCCGACGGAGAGGTGGAGACCCGCCCGAATCTGCAAGCCTCTGCACCAGGCCTCCTAGTGTTGCCCTTTCACTATTACGCGCAAGACCCAAGCATGAGTTTCGTCGGGGATGCCCTTGCTGACGAACTCATCGGGCGCCTCGCGGCCACCGACCTGGCGAGTACTCGCGTGCTGTCATGGACCACTTCGAGTAGCTACCGGCAGTCGCAAGCGCGCGCTCCGCAGATTGCGGACGATCTCGCGGTACGCTACCTGGTCGAAGGCAGCGTCAAGGACGCCGGTGCGCGCTGGCGGGTAGACATCCGCGTCATCGACGCGGTGCGCGATGCGGTGCTGTTCACACATCGGTTCGCCTGCGCCGGGCGGGAGGTTCTGCTTCTTCAATCTCAGATCGCGGAGGCCGTTAGCGCGCATCTGTCGTTGCATTTGGCCGGGGATCCCATCGAATCGGAATGGACGCGCGAGGTCGACCCAGCTGCGCTGCTGAGCCATTTCCACGGCATTTCACAATGGCGGTGCGGCACCCGAAGCTCGATCGCACGTGCACTCGAACTCTTCGCTGAAGCCCAGCGGATCGATCCAAGCTACGTGCCAGCCAAGGCTACAGCGGCCTCGGTCCTCATTCGACATCGAAATTGGTACGGGCACCACAACGACACGGCACATCATCAGGCGCGCACATGGGCTGAACAATGCGTCTCAGAAGCGCCTCGTCTTCTCTCGACCGCACTGCTCGACGCACAACTTGCGGCCTACGACTACGATTGGAGCCGCGCCGAACGCCAGCTCGGTGGGGCGATTGCGGCCTCTCCCGCGTGCGTGGAGGCGCGTACGCGCCTAAGCAACGCATACTCGTTACAGCGTAAATTCGCCGAAGCGGACGCAGTTTTCGAGCCTGTGCTCACACTCGACAACAGTGCCTACATATGCGGTATGGATGCCACCCGCCTCATGTGGAAACGCGATCACGTCGGCGCAGTTGCCAAGTTCGCCGAGGCACTTCAACGCGAACCGGATGCCGTGTACCCATCCCTCATGCGCTATGCGACTGCGCTGCACGTTAGGGATGGCGCACTGGCGCGGCGCTTCTGTAGTGAGATCGCTCCCGAAGTGCGCGAGCCCCTACGACATTTCATCGACGGTACCTTGGCCGCGGTCACCGGAAACCCTGCGCAAGCGAGCGTGCATCGTGACGCCATGACGACTCTGCTGACGCAGAACGAGGGGATCTCCTATCTAGTTGCCATGATCGATGCTCTCAATGGCAACTCTGACGGTGCAATCGAGCATCTCACTGATTCGGTCAACAAGCAGGAGCCGCAGGCACCGTGCGCTAGCGTAGATCCAACGTTTGATTGTCTGCATCAAGATATCCGGTTCAACAAGCTAATGCGTACGATGAACCTGCCTACATATTCGGGTCACGGTTAGGCTGGGATAACTCGTAGAATCGAAGCGTTTGCGGGCGCGACGTTAGTTATATGGTCGCTGCGCAAGCGGCCGATTGTACCGAACGCGTCCAGTGCGCTATGTCTAACGAAAGTGCCTGAGCATCATTGCACCGGGCGATCGCGTTGCGCTTCACATAACCGACGGGCCGCGCTCATCCCTTGCCTGGTGCGCGGCCGGTACGGCGCACACGCCTTCGGCAGCACGTCCCAGTAGCGGCAGAAGGGCCCGTGATGAATGGCAATGGCTGGAGGTGATTCCGAAGATCCGCTTGTTGTCCGGCGACGCAGAACGTGATCGCTGGCTAACGCACGCCGAGGCCGACCGCTTGATCGCGGCCGCCGCGGCGCACTTGCAAGCCTTGATCCGCTTTGCGTTAGCGACCGGTTGCCGGGCGCGCGAGATTACTGGCTTGGAATGGGACCGGGTTGACCTGAAGCGCGGGACAGCCTGGTTGAACCAGACCAAGAATGGCACGCCGCGAGGCGTTCCGCTGAACCAGGATGCAGTAGACGTGTTGCAAGCTGAGCGTGGCAAGCATCCGGTGTTCTGCTTTACCTATCGCGGCGAGCCGATTGCGTGGGAACTCACCAACAGCGCATGGCAGCACGCGATCAGCAAGGCAGCAAGGCAGGCATCAGCGATTTTCGGTTTCACGACCTGCGGCACACGTGGGCGTCGTGGCATCGCCAGGCTGGGACGAGCTGCGATGAGCTCAAGGACTTCGGCGGCTGGAAATCGCGGGTGATGGTGGACCGCTACG
>JALYXY010000242.1 GCA_030946875.1 Pseudomonadota bacterium
CGTGAGGCAGGAAAACACGGCCTCGCCATCGACCATCACGGCGTGTCGCGGGCGTCGCTGCTGGCCGTCTACCGCGCATTTGCGCTCGGTCTCGCGGCCTCGTGCGCAGTGCGAGGCCGCCGCTAGGGCGCGCGCCAGACGCTCGCCACCCACGGCTGCTGATCGATCGGCAGTCCGGCCGGCCGATAGTAATGCTCGAGCTCCGAGAAGCCCGCGCCGCAGAGCTCGCGTCGCCAGGTTGCGAGGTCGTGGAATGCGCCGTAGCGTCCACGCTCCCAACCTTCCTGGTCCTGACCTCGCGGATTCGAGCTGAAAAGAACGCCGCGGGGCTTCAATGCGTGGCGCAGCTGCAGGAGCACGCGCGGCAACTCCTGCGTCGGAACGTGGAAGAGCGATGCATTCGCAAAGATGCCGTCGAACCCGCGTTGCGGCAGATCGAGCTGCAGAAAATCCTGCTGCCACACTTCACAGCCGCTGTGTGTGCGCGCCATGGCCGCGAATGTCGCGGAGCCTTCGAGCCCGATGGCGAGATGGCCGAGGCTCGAGAACGTCGCCAGGTCACGGCCCGGCCCACACCCGAAGTCCAGAATGCGGAAAGGCGGGACGCCCTCGATGTGCCGCAGCAGCGCATCGATGTTCTGGCGCACGTCGTGATCGCGCGTGCCTTCCCAGAACGCCTGCGCACGCTGCTCGTAGCTGCGCAGGGTTTCGGCGCTGATCCTGGCGAGCGCTGCCGGATCGAGCGGCAGGGTAGGTCTGTCGCTCATTCGTATCGCTCGCCTAGGCTTCCGATGATCTCGCGCAACGCCATCCTGCAGGGCGGCCCGGCCGAGTTGGCGTGCGGGCTCGTTGGCGCGGAATTGATGCACTGCCCGCAGGCATGAACCCGTTCGATTGTTGTGGACGGCACGATGTTAGCAGGGGGCTCACGCACGGGAGATGAAACGGCTTCCCTTGATGTAGAAACGCAGCAGCCGACGCGCCCAATGACCCGCGTAGTCGACACCGATCCGCGGTCGCTTAATGGTCCGGAAGGCCGGTGCGTCCTGCGCAGCGGCCACGAACAGCGTGTCGCTCAAAAGGTCCATGCCATTGTGCCGCCGGTCGATGCCCATGGCGCGACACAGCAGGCCCGGCCCCTGCGTGCGTCCCTCGATCGCTGCGACAGGTTCGATCGCCCGCAGGAGCACCGCGGCGGCGTGACCTTCGGCTTCCACCACCACGTTCATGCAGTGGTGCATCCCGTAGATGAGGTAGACGTACGCATGACCCGGCGGGCCGAACATCACCTCCGTACGCGCTGTCCGGCCACGCGCCGAGTGCGCAGCCAGGTCGTGCGGTCCGAGGTAAGCCTCGACCTCGACGATGCGGCCGATCCGCGTCGCATCACCTGAGCGGTGCACCAGGCACTTGCCGAGAAGCTCCTGCGCGACCGTCACGGCATCGCGATCGTAGAACGGCCGTGGCAGCGTGTGCAGCAAGACGCTCATGAAGGCGATCAGTCGACGAGGGGTGATTGTACAAAGGCGATTCCGTTGTACTCTCAAGGCGCAGCACTCGCCGCCAGGGGCTTCATGACACAGATCCTGCATCGCCAGATGCGCACCGCGCTGCCCGTCGCCGTGCGGGCACAAATCGAGCGCCTCGCGTACGCCCACACCGGCTTCTTCACCTATCCGATGGGTGACACGCTGGATGGGCGGCGGGGCGATCATGTGCTGCTCGCGCCTCCGTTCATCGTGCAAGCGCATGAGCTCGATGTCATCGTCGAGCGCCTGGCTTCCGCGCTCGATGCCGCGCTCGCAGGCCTTCCCCGCGAGCTCCCTGCGACAGCCTGAGATGGCAGACAAGGCGCCCGTGATCATCGCTGTCGCGCCCAATGGTGCGCGCCGGACGCGAGCGGACCATCCGAGGCTCCCGCTCACTCCGACCGAGCTCGCCGCGTGCGCGCAGGAGTGCCTCGCCGCGGGCGCATCCATGATGCATCTGCACGTGCGCGAGCCCGATGGCCGGCACAGCCTCGATCCCGATCGGTACGCCGAGGCGATCACGACCATCCGGCAGCGGCTTGGCGACGACATCATCCTGCAGGTGACGACCGAGTCGGGCGGGCGCTACGCACCCCACGAGCAGATCCAGGCCATCGAAGAACTGCGCCCCGAGGCGGTGTCGATCGCCATTCGCGAGCTCTTTTCGGAGCCGTCGATGGAGACCACCGTGACGGCGTTCCTGCACGCGCTCGCCGCCCGGCGCACGCTGGTGCAATACATTCTTTATGGCATCGAGGACCTGCGGCGCTGCATCGCTCTGCACGCAGCAGGCGTGATTCCGCAGCGCCGCCCTTCGGTGCTGCTCGTACTCGGTTCCTACCGGGATCACCGCGACGCCACCCCGGCCGAACTCATGAGCCTCGTACCCCACCTGCCGCAAGAATGGTCCTGGTCGACGTGCGCTTTCGGACCTTCGGAGCTTCGCTGTGTCGTGACTGCGGCCTTGCTCGGCGGACACATTCGGGTTGGTTTCGAGAACAACCTGCAGCTCCCATGGGGCGAGACTGCGCCCAACAACGGCGCCCTCGTGCAGGCCAGCGTCGCGGCGCTCGCCCCTCTCGCATTGCGCGCCGCCACCTGCAGCGAGGCGCGGAACGAGCTCGCCGCGTCCTGCGCATGACGGACGTTCGGGCCCGCGAAGCTCGAACGCAACATGCCAGCGGGACGTGAGCAACGCCTTCGTGATCGGCGCCTCGAACTATCCGCAGAACGCGTCATACAACACGACCGATACTGTCGGCGCGCTCGCGTACTGGGCCGCGAACCACATCGTCTCGCGCTCCAGCATGTCGCCGGGCCTTCTCACCGGATATGGCTCGTCACTTTTTACGGGTGTGGACGCCCGGCCTTGCCGGTTTGATGCTCGTGCGGCTCCCGCGTCGTTGCAGGAGATCATGAAGCCCGCCCGCCTCGGCGGAACAGCGCGGCAGCCCAACGCAGCCCCTCGGGGGCGCCTAACCAGCCAGTGCAGAGTGTCGGAAGCGATCAGGGAGCGGCGACGTCGGGCGGCGGCCGAGGGCCGGATGGCGGCGGCGCTGCATCGGGCAGTGGACCGTCTGGCACCCGGACGGGGGCGGGCCCGGACGGGGCCAGGGCACCGCCCCGCGCGAAGGTTCGGGGCCAGCACCGCGTTGACCCTGCGGCTCGAGAGTTGCGTCGAGTACAACATTCCCGGAAAAGTTTGACTGCGTTGCCGACGCGCTGATCCCGATCGTTCGAGGCTCGGGAGCACGTGCCCCCGTTTTTTTTCGCTGCGCCAACTGGTTGCACGCGATCGTGCGACCACGGGGCGTATGGCACGCGCCTTGCTGAACATCCTCCGGTGCGCCGACGGACACCGTTCCGGCATGCGCCGCCGCCATGCGACACGCGGCTCGATGGTCCATCCGAGTTGACAGGAGCCCATGGCTTCGGCCGTTGGCCCCATCACGCCGCCAGAATTTCACGAGCGCGCACTTTCGAACTTCACCTCGCCGGGAGCAAGCGCATGGATGAGAGCGTGCAATCCCCTTCTGCTGATCTGCCTTCGTCGATGCGGGGCAGCAAGCCGGCAGATCTTCATGTGTATCGTCGCGGGCGTCCGCTGTCGCGCGACGCATCGCCGGAACGTACGGGCAACCTGCGGGCATCGCTCCGCGACATCGACGAGCAGCGTCTCGCCCGGGCACTCGGATGGTTCAGCGTCGCCCTCGGCGCGGTCGAGGTGATGGCGCCTCACCAGCTGGGCCGCGCGATCGGCATGAAAGGCAACGCGAGCCTTCTGCGGGCCATGGGCCTGCGCGAAATTGCAAGTGGTGTGGGCATCCTGACACGTCAGAAGCGCGGATGGATGTGGTCACGTGTCGCGGGCGATGCGATGGACCTTGCAGTCCTCGGCGCGGCGATGAGGTCGGACCGCAGCAACCGCACACGTGTGGCGGTAGCGACCGCGGCGGTAGCCGGAGTGACGGCGCTCGATATGTACTGCAGCCAGCAGATGAGCCGCAATGCCGTCGGCTCGGCAACCCGCGATGCAACCAACTCCCATGAACCGGTGCGCGAGGTGGTCATCGTGAACGCGACCCCCGAAGCGTGCTATGGCATGTGGCACGACTTCCCGAATTTCCCGCGCTTCATGCACCACGTCGAGTCGGTGCGCGAGACGGGGCAAGGTCAATATCACTGGGTGGTGAAGGCGCCTGGCGGTGGAACAGTGGAGTGGGATTCGCGCGTCACGACCGACGAGCCGAATCGCCGCATTGCCTGGGAAACGCTTCCCGGAGCCGAGGTCGAGAATCGGGGCAGCGTCGAGTTCGAGGCCGCGCCGGGCGCACGCGGCACGATCGTTCGCGTCGAGATGAGTTATCTGCGTCCCGGGGGAGCCATCGGCGCGATCGGGGCAATCGCGGCCAAGGTCACGGGCAACTCCCCTGCACAGCAGGTGCGCCAGGACCTGAGACGCTTCAAGCAGACGATCGAGACCGGCGAAATCCCGAGCACGGGAGGCCAGCCTTCCGGACGACGTGGCGCCGTGTACAACTTCATGCGCAAGGCGAGCCGCCGATGAGAGCGAATTGCTGGTACGGCGTGCACGACGTGCGCGTCGAGCACGTGCCGGATCCCAAGATCCTCAACCCGCGTGACGCGATCGTGAAGATCTCGTCGACCGCGATCTGCGGCTCGGATCTGCATCTTTACGACGGCTATGTCCCGACGATGATGAGTGGCGACATACTCGGCCACGAGTTCATGGGTCAGGTGGTCGAGGTCGGCCGCGAGGTGAAGAACCTCAAGATCGGTGACCGCGTCGTGGTGCCCTTCCCCATCGCATGCGGCAACTGTTTCTTCTGCCGGCAGGAGTTGTACTCGCTGTGCGAGAACTCCAATCCCAATGCAGCCATGGCGGAGAAGCTGTGGGGCCACTCGCCGTGCGGCATCTTCGGCTACTCGCATTTGACAGGCGGCTACGCCGGCGGACAGGCCGAGTTCGCGCGTGTGCCCTTTGCGGACGTGGGGCCGATCAAGATCGAAAGTGACCTGACCGACGATCAGGTGCTTTTCCTGTCGGACATCCTTCCGACCGGCTGGATGGCCGCGGAAGCGTGCAACATCAAACCGGGTGACACCGTTGCAGTGTGGGGGTGTGGCCCGGTCGGGCAGTTCGCCATCCGCAGCGCATACGTCCTCGGTGCCGAGCGCGTGATCGGCATCGACCGGTTTCCCGAGCGGCTCAGGATGGCACGCGATCGCGCCGGCGCGGATGTCATCAACTACGACGAGGCCGACGTCCTCGAGATGCTCAAGGAAATGACCGGCGGCCGTGGCCCGGATGCGTGCATCGATGCGGTGGGCTCCGAAGCGCATGGTCACGGCATGGTCGGCGCCTACGACAAGGTGAAGCAGCTGACACGCATGCAATCGGACCGGCCCACCGCGCTGCGCGAAGCGATCCTCGCCTGCCGCAATGGCGGAACCGTTTCCGTGCCGGGGGTATACGGCGGGTTCATCGACAAGTTTCCAATCGGCTCCTTCATGAATCGCTCGCTCACCCTGAAGACTGGGCAAACACACGTGCATCGCTACATGCGTCCGCTGCTCGAGCGCATCGAGCGCGGCGAGATCGACGCCACCTTCGTGATCACGCATCGGCTCAATCTGGACGAAGCACCGAAGGGCTACGAGATGTTTCGCAACAAGCAGGACGACTGCATCAAGGTCGTGCTCAAACCCTGAAGAAACGCCATGCCAAGACGTGCCGCCGTGCGAAGCACACCGTCTCGCGCGCGCCCCCTCTCCGCAGCCAAGCGTCCGTCGTCATCGAATGATGCGACGCCGCTCGCGCTTTGGGTGGGACCGGAGGCGACGGTCAACCGCGTCGGCGAGGACTACTTCGATGAGATCGAGGCCACAGGCTTCGCCGAGGACCTGGCGGATCTCGACCGGCTTGCGTCGCTAGGCGCGAAGCGTATCCGTTTTCCCGTTCTGTGGGAGCGAACGGCCCCTCGAGCAGGCAGTTATCGATGGGACTGGTCCGACGCACGACTGGCAAGGCTGCAGGAGCTCGGGCTCGCTCCGATCGTCGGCCTCGTGCACCACGGCAGCGGGCCGCGTGACACGAACCTTCTGGATCCGCTGTTTGCCGCGAAGCTCGCCACGTATGCCCGTGCCGTAGCCGAGCGTTACCCGTGGGTGGATGCATGGACCCCCGTCAACGAGCCCGTGACGACCGCGCGGTTCGCCGGGCTCTATGGTCACTGGTATCCGCACAAGCACAACGATGCGAGCTTCGTGCGCGCGGTGCTCAACCAGATCCGCGGCGTGGTGCTCGCCATGCGCGCGGTGCGCGAGGTGAATCCGCAAGCCCAGCTCGTGCAGACGGACGATCTCGGATTCGTGCAAAGCACGCTGCCGCTGCGGTATCAGGCGAGCTTCGAGAACTCCCGACGCTGGCTGTCGTTCGACCTTCTCACGGGACGCGTCGACCGCGATCACCCGTTGTGGCGATACCTGCAGTCTGCGGGCGCTACGCGTGCGGAGCTCATGTGGTTCTGCGAGAACCGGCTGCCACCGGACATCATCGGCATCAATGTGTACGTGACGAGCGAGCGTTTTCTGGACCACCGGCTCGATCGGTACCCGGCGCACATGCACGGTGGCAATCGTCGCGACGCGTATGTCGACGTCGAGGCGGTACGAGTGCTGGGACAAGGCATCGGCGGATTTGCCGCACGGCTTGCCGAGACTCACGCGCGCTATGGCCTTCCGATCGCCATCACTGAAGCGCACCTTGCATGCACCCGCGAGGAGCAGCTTCGATGGCTCATGGAAGCGTGGCGGGCGGCGGAGCACGCGCGGCACGCCGGCATGGACGTGCGCGCCGTGACTTTCTGGGCGGCGGTGGGTGCGGTCGACTGGAACAGCCTCGTGACGTGTCGAACGGGTCGTTACGAGCCGGGCCTGTGGGACACCCGGGCAGCCACTCCGCGCCCGACGGCCATGGCGAAGCTCGCGCGCGAGCTCAGTCATGGCGAGGTGCCGACCCATCCGACACTTGCGGGTCCCGGGTGGTGGCGCCGGGATGTGGGCTTGCTGCATCCGGTGCATGGGCCGGTACGCGAGTCACCCGTGCGCGGCCGACCGATCCTGATCACTGGCGCGAGCGGCACTCTGGGACGGGCGTTCGCGCGCCTCTGTCACCTGCGCGGCCTTGCCTTCCATCTCACCACGCGCGCCGATCTCGATATTGCACGTCCGGCATCGGTGCGCGCGGCGATCGCGCGCTGGCAACCCTGGGCCATCATCAACACGGCCGGCTACGTGCGCGTCGACGA
Organism: Pseudomonadota bacterium; assembly: GCA_030946875.1. Lineage (GTDB taxonomy): Bacteria > Pseudomonadota > Gammaproteobacteria > Burkholderiales > Casimicrobiaceae > CAIWHR01. The sequence continues at coordinate 7,361 of JALYXY010000242.1, forward strand.
TGCCGAAGCCGACGTGAAGCATTGGCGCGACAACGTGCTCGGGCCGACGGTGCTTGCCAGTGCGTCCGCGAGAGAGGGCATTCGGCTCGTCACGTTCTCGTCGGACCTCGTCTTCGACGGCAGCAAGGGCGCGCCGTACGTCGAGAGCGATCGCGCCGATCCGCTCAATGCGTACGGGCGAGGCAAGCGTGCCGCGGAGCTCGAGGTCCTCGCCAAGGATCGAGATGCGCTCGTGGTGCGCACCTCGGCGTTCTTCGGTCCATGGGATCGCTACAATTTCGTCGCGCAGGCGCTCGCCGCGCTGCGGCAAGGTGAACGTTGGCGCGCGGCCAACGATCAGTGGGTCTCACCCACCTATGTGCCGGACCTCGTGCATGCAACGCTCGATCTGCTGGTCGATGGCGAATCCGGTGTCTGGCATCTCGCGAATCGCGGAGAGGTGACCTGGGCGTCGCTCGCGCAGCTCGCCGCGGACGCATTCGGCTTGAACGCTTCTCTCATCGAGCCGGTTGCGGGCGCAGAGCTTGGCCAGGTGGCGGCGCGTCCGCGGTTCGCGGCACTCGCCAGCGAGCGCGGCTCGCCCATGCCGACGCTGGAGCAAGGACTGCAACATCTCGTGCACGATCTCACCGAATTGATGCGCGACGAAGCCTCGGGCGGCGCAACGGCCGCCGAGTCGTTCTGAATCGTTCAGGCCCGCGGCGAAGCCGTCAGGGCATCAACGAGGCCGCATCGCGTGCGGAACTACGACCGACGAATGCGTCGGTTGCTGGCGTGGACCGCATCTCGCGAACATGCGAACTGCGGCCATCGCAAAGCGCAAAGCTCGTGGCCTCCGCCCAGTAGCTGCGCGTCGATGCGTCTGCAGGAGGCTCGTTCAGAAACGACGCGAGCTGGCCGAAAAGAGGGCCGATGTCATCGCGGTGCACGCCCCCGAGATGCGTCTCGAGGAATGCCGTGACCGCTGCATTGCACTGCTCTTGGGTGAGCGGTTCGGGTGCCATGTGGACTCCTTCATGGTGATCACCCAAAGGCCCGTGTCGTCGACATGTTTTGCTGCAACTGCACTTCCGCAGTGCAGCACAAATCCGAGGGCCTCTGGGATCCAATTGTAGTGCGCGAGACGCGCAATGACAATCGGAGCCCGCGTCAACGGCGCTGCATTGTCGCGATCGTCAGGGGTACGATCGAAACGTTCAGCACGCCACCGTTGATGTCCAGATGAGCGATCGTGATCGGCAAGCTGAAGCGACGCGGCCCCGCGCTCCCCGGATTCACGTACAGGACCTCGTTGCGCTTCACGACGCCGGGTCGATGCGAGTGACCCGCCACCACGATCTGGTGACCTGCGATGACCGGATCGATGGTGAGCGTTTTCACGTCGTGCAGCACGTAGATCGAGACCTCGCCTACTTGCAGCACCGCGGTGTCAGTCAGGCCATCGGCCCATGGATCCACATCGTTGTTGCCGCGCACCACGGTTAGGGGAGCGATTTCGCGCAGCGCGTCGAGCACCTGCGGAGATCCGATGTCTCCGGCATGCACGATGTGCTCACTGCCGCGCAATGCAGCGAGCGCCTCGGGCCGCATCTGAGCGTGCGTGTCCGAGATGAGACCGACGCGCATCGACTGATGCCTCTACTGATGCACGACGCGGCTGTCCGCCGGGGCCTCTTCCCGCTCGTGCATGCCGTAGTCGCGAACGACGCCGGCGACACGTAAGCGGTAATCGGCGAACACGTCGCTGCGCCCACGCGACTGCACGTTGCGATGCGCTTCGATGGCGCGCCAGCGCGCGACCGCCTCCTCGTCGCGCCAGATCGAGAGCGAGAGATACTTTCCCGGCGTGGTGAGACTCTGGAAACGCTCCACGCTGATGAAGCCATCCACCTGCTCGAGCACAGGCTTCAGTTGCGCAGCGAGGCCCAGGTACTCCTCGAGCTTTCCTTCGGCCGGCCACACTTCGAAAATCACGGCAATCATGCGGCTTCTCCCGTTTGGGCTGCGGCACCATCGAGCCCGAACGCTTGCGCGATGAGCTCGTAGGACCGCCGTCGCGGCGCAGCATCGTATGTCCAGGTAACGATCACGAGCTCATCGAGCGCGAGTCGCTGCGCGAGCTCGGTCAGCCGCTGCGCCACCTGGTCTCTGGTCCCCACGATGGCCTTGCGCCGCAAGGCATCGATGCGTGCGCGATCATCGTCGGTGTATGGATGCGCGTCCGCGGCTTCCGGCGAGACCAGCGGCATGCGCAAGCCCTTCTCGAAACCGACGCGCCAGTGCTCGCGCGTCTTCAGAAGATGCCGCGCCTCTGCTTCGGTATCGGCGGCGAGTGCCCACACGCAGATGGTGGCCATCGGATGCGGATGCCGCGGACTGGGTCGATAGTGGGTGCGATAAAGGTGCAACGCTTCTTCGACGCCGCGCCCTTCGCTGAAGAAGTAGGCGAACGCATACGGCAGACCGAAATGCGCCGCGAGCTGCGCACCATAGTTGGAGCTGCCGAGTATCCACACCTGCGGGGTCGTCGGTCCGCGCGGGTGCGCCGCGATGGATCGGAACGGATGCCCCTCGATGAGCGGCGAATTCGCAACCCAGCTCATGAGGTCGAGCACCTGCTGCGGAAACCGCTCGGCGGCCGCACCTGCATCAGGGTTGAGCGCAAATGCCGTCAGGCGATCGGATCCCGGCGCTCGACCAACGCCGAGATCGATGCGCCCGGGGGCGATCGCTTCGAGCACGCGAAACTGCTCCGCCACCTTGAGCGCCGAATAGTGCGGAAGCATGACCCCTGCGCTGCCGACGCGAATGCGCGAGGTCGTGCTCGCGATCGCTGCCATCAGCACCTCGGGCGCGGTGCCGACGATGCTGTCGCTGTTGTGATGCTCCGAGACCCAGTAACGGTGGTAACCGAGAGCATCACAGTGTCGCGCGAGCGCGAGGGTCTCGCGGATGGCCTCCGCCTCGGCACGCGCCGTCGATGACGTGGACTGGTCGAGCACCGCGAGCTTCATGCGCGGCAACCTCTCACAGGCGTCAGGACTCGAGGCGCGCGTCGAGCGTGATGCTGGCGTTGAGCACGCGCGATACTGGGCAGCCTTCCTTCGCCTTTTGCGCCGCAGCGTCGAATGCCTCGCGCTGCGCGCCCGGGATACGCGCGACGACGTCGAGATGCACGGCCGTGATCGTGAACCCCGCGTCGGTCTTGTCCATCGTGACGGTGGCACTGGTGTCGATGCGCTCAGCGGTCATGCCCGCAGTGCCCAACTGACCCGACAGCGCCATCGAGAAGCACCCGGCGTGAGCCGCGGCGATCAGCTCCTCGGGGTTGGTACCGATGCCGTTCTCGAACCGCGTCGAAAACGAGTACTGCGTCTCCGAGAGCACCTTGCTGTCGGTCGTCAGTGTGCCGCGTCCGTCCTTGAGCCCACCGGACCAGCGGGCATTTGCCTTGCGCTTCATTGGTTTTCTCCTTTCGATTCGCCGCGACTGACACGCCACGCGTCGTAGCGCGCCATGGTCTCCGCATTCGGAGGATACAGCCCGGGTAACGGCACGCCCCTCCCCACTTCATTCATGATCCAGCCCTCCAGAATTTCCTGCTCCGGTGCTGCACTCACGACGTCGTCGATCATGGCCGCGGGGATCACCACTGCACCATCGGCATCCACGATCACCACATCGTTCGGGAACACGGCGACACCACCGCAGGCGATCGGCTCCTGCCAGCCCACGAACGTGAGCCCCGCGACTGACGGTGGCGCCGCAGCGCCCTGACACCACACCGGCAGGCGGGTCGCGAGCACGCCCGCCACGTCGCGCATGACGCCGTCGGTGACGAGCCCCGCGATGCCGCGATATTGCATGCGTGCACACAGGATGTCTCCGAAGATGCCCGCGTCGGTCACACCCATCGCGTCGGCAACGGCGATGGATCCGGCGGGCATGGCCTCGATGGCTGCACGCGTCGAGCGTGGTGAGGACCAGGATTCGGGCGTTGCAAGATCCTCGCGGGCCGGAACGAACCGCAAGGTGAAGGCCCGCCCGACCAGACGGGGTTGATCGGGCCGCAGCGGTCGCGTGCCGCGCATCCACACGTTGCGCAGCCCCTTCTTGAGCAGAATCGTGGTGATGGTCGCCGTGGTCACGTGCGCGAGCACGCGCAGGTGCGTGTCATCGACGCTCATGCGTTTTTTCCTCCAGGGTGGACTCGTGGCTTGCAGGGGTGGCGCGATCGTGGTCGTGAGCGGAAGCACGCCGCGAGCGGAACGTGATGGAGTAGCGTAGCGACTTCGTCGCCACGATGCTGTGCTGCCACTGCCAGCGCGCATCGTCCCGCAGCACATACACCGAGCGCGGTGCAAGCTCCAGCGTGAATCCGCGGGCCCGATGCTCGTGCTGAGTATTGCGGTCGCCGCGCGAAGGCAGCGGATACGGGCGAAAGCGCATCTCGCACGGGCTGCCGAGCGAAATGCCGACAATCACGGAAAACTGGGGCACGTCACGATGCCAGCCCAGCGGGGTTCCCGGCCGGTATTCGGTGACGAGCGCGTGCCCGAAATCGTCGGGCGGGATCGCGACCCACTGCGCGGCTCGCTCACGCAACGGCAGCAGGAAGGGCGGGATGGCAATCTCGTCATGCAGTGTGTTGTCGCTGAAATCATAGCTCGACCCGAAGCTCACGATCCGTCGTCGCGCGGTGTACGCCTTGTATTTCGCTTCCGCGAGCGGCAGGGTGGCGATGTCCCGCAACAGGGCCTCCTCCTCGTCGGGCGCGATGAACTCCGGCTGATAGAGGAGCCCTTTCGGCCGGTGATCACCGCTCGTGAAAAGCTCGAGGCTCGCCGCTTGTTGCATCGTCATGCGCGCTTGCGGTAGTGTGCGCCCTCGTTACAGACACCCTGTCAGAGGGACCGCCGGCAGCAGGAAGGTTCCGTCAGGCGAGCATTCTTCGATGACCATTACAACAGCCCCTCCGTACGGCCCACCCCTCGGGCTTGCCACCGCCCAACGCATCATGACCGCCGCGGAAACGGAGGCGAGGCGCCACGGCGCCAGCGTGTCGATCGCGATCGTGGATGCGGCGGGCCATCTCGTCATGCTGCAAAAGCTCGATGACGCGCAGCATTCGAGCGTCGACGTCGCCATTGGCAAGGCCCGCACGGCAGTCAACTTCCGGCGCCCCACCAAGTACTACGAGGACGCGATCGCCGCCGGCGGGGCCGGGCTGCGCTTCCTTGCCATGCCCGGCATGACGCCGTTCGAAGGTGGCGTACCGATCATGGTGCATGATGCAATTGTGGGCGGAATCGGTGTTTCCGGCGTACGCTCGGACATGGATGCGCAGATCGCCGCCGCCGGCGAAGCACAGGCGCGAAGCAGCGACTGAACGCACCCGGTCGTGCGGTGGCGCCGCATGGCGGCCGATGATCCTTCTTCTCCCGTGAGCGCATGACCCCTTCCACTCCCCGAGCCTGCGTGATGGGCTATCCGGTGGCGCATTCGCGCTCGCCGATCATCCACGGCTATTGGCTGCGCGAGCTCGGCATTGCTGGCGCCTACGATCTGAAGGAGCTGACTCCGGAGGCGTTTCCCGAATTCCTGACTCACCTCGCGCAGCATGGCTATGTCGGCGGCAACATCACGGTGCCGCACAAGCAGACCGCCTTTGCGCTCGTCGAGCGCAGGGACGAGGCCGCCGAAGCGATCGGCGCCGTGAACACGGTGTGGCTCGAGGGCTCGAATCTCGTGGGCGGCAATTCCGACGCGCACGGATTCATCGCCAATCTCGACGATCGCGCTCCTGGCTGGGATGTGCGCGGCGGCGAGGCGCTCATCATCGGCGCCGGTGGTGCCGCGCGTGCGGCCGCGTACGGCATTTTGCGGCGCGGGTTGAGCGTGTCCCTCGTGAATCGAACGATGGCGCACGAGCAGGAGCTCGCGCGCCAGTTCCCGCACAAGGTGAGGTGCGGGGGCGGTTTCGAGGCGCTGCCCGACGAGTTGCCGCGTGCCGATCTGCTCGTCAACTGCACGCCTCTCGGCATGAACGGCAAACCTCCTCTGGCGATCGATCTCGGATGGCTCAAACCCACCGCTGTCGTGTGCGACGTGGTCTACGTACCGCTGGAGACGGCTCTCCTCGCGGCCGCGCGTGCTCGCGGCCATCGGGTGGTCGATGGCCTCGGCATGTTGTTGCAGCAGGCCGGGTTCGGCTTCCACAAATGGTTCGGGGCACAACCGAAGGTGACACCAGACCTTCGGGCCCTCATCGAAGCAGACCTCAAGCCGGGGCCGAGCCCGCCCGCGGCTGACCAGGCCCCGCGTAGTGCCTGATTTTGCTATCGTGACGACCTCGACCCGTGCCGCCCGAGCACTGGCATCACTATCGTCATTCAACGAGGAGACTCCATGATTCACCAACGCATCGCTCGCCTGTGCCTCATCGCGGTTCTGGCTGCAGGCACGGCGCAGGCCCAGCAGACAGTCAACCTGCCGATAATCGTCGAGCTGTCCGGTGCGGGCGCCGTGTCGGGCACCAACTTCCGTGATGGAGCGGTGCTCGCCATCGACGAGATCAATGCCAAAGGCGGCATTCTCAACCGCAAGATCAACGCGCCGCAGACCGACACCCAGAGCAACCCGGGCATTTCGCGCGGGCAGGTGCAAAAGGCCATCGACGGTGATCCGTACGTCATTCTGGGACCCGTATTTTCCGGATCGGTGAAGGTGAACATGGTGGTGGCCCAGCAGGCCGAAGTACCGCAGTTCACGGGTGCCGAAGCCGCCGACATCACGCAGGCCGGCAACGCGTATATCTTCCGCACGTCCTTCGGGCAGCAGGCGAGCATGCCCAAGCTCGCGAATTACATCCGCGATGGCGCCAAAGCGAAAAGCGTGGCGATGGTGTGGGTGAACAACGACTTCGGCAAGGGTGGCCGCGACAGCTTCGCCAAGGAGATGAACACGCGCGGCATCAAGGTCCTCGCCGACATCTCGACCGAGCAGGGGCAGGTCGATTTCGCAGCGGATGTGGTGAAGGTGAAGGGTGCGAATGCCGACGTGATCTTCGTCTATCTCAACGAGGAGGAAAGCGCCCGCTTCCTGCGCGAGGCCAAGAAGCAGGGGTTGAACAAGCCGCTCCTCGGCGAGACGACGTTGCTCGGCCAGAAGGTGATCGAGCTCGCAGGCGATGCCGCGAACGGCGTCAAGGGCCATGTGGGACTCACGGTCGATGCGCCGATTCCCGCCGTGCAGCAGTTCCGGGACAAGTTCCAGAAGCGCTTCAACTACCTGCCGGACCACAACGGGATCAAGGGCTACACGGCGGTGTACGCGATCAAGTACGCAACCGAGAAAATGGGCAAGTTCGACCGCAAGCAGCTCGCGCAGACCTTGCACGGGCTCACGATCACGCCGCAGCAGGAGCCCGGAATTCTCATCGAGACGACCTGGGATGCCAACGGCGACATCGATCGCATCAGCTTCCTCGCCGAGGTGCAGAACGGCAAGCAGCAGATCGTGCAGACGCTGCCGAAGCTCGGGAAGTAAGACGGCACACCTCGTCGCCGCCCGGCGGGGATCGAACCCGCGCGGCTGCGTAATCGTGCCCGGCTTGCCAGATCTTGAGTGACCTGCTCCAGCTCGTCGTGGCCGGTGTGGCGACCGGCGCGATCTACGCGCTTGTCGCCGTCGGCTTCGTGCTGGTCTGGCAGACCTCCCAGACCATCAACTTCGCGCAGGGCGAGTTCGTGATGCTGCCCGCGTTTTTCATGCTGGCGGCGATGAAGTATGGCGGCGCGAGCTTTCCGGTCGCCATCGCAGTGGGCTTGCTGTTGTCCCTCGTCGTGCTGGGGCTGTTGTTCAAGAAGCTCGTGGTCGACCCCGTCATCCGTCACGGCGTGCTGCCGCTGGTGATCTCGAGCATCGCCCTCGCGCTGTTCCTCAAGGAAGCGGTGAAGGAGTTCTATGCCGCCGAAGCCCAGCCTTTTCCCGCGCTGTCGACCTCGAACCTGATGATTGGCAGCGCCGTCATCTCGGTGCAGAACCTGGTGATCATCGGCGTTGCGGTGGTCGCAGTCTTGGCACTGCAACTCTTCCTCGCCCGCACGAGCGCAGGACGCGCGATGCAGGCAACCGCGCAGAACCCCGCGCTGGCGCGCATCCTCGGTGTGCGCGTGAAGCGCATGATCCTCTATACGTTCCTCATCAACGCGGCACTCGTGACGCTCGCCTCGCTCCTGGTGAGCCCGATCTACCTTGCCAAGTTCACCAATGGCGAGACGCTCGGGCTCGCGGCGTTCATCGCGGCCATCGTCGGCGGATTCAACCAGGTGCGTGGTGCGATCCTCGGCGGCATCCTGCTGGGCATTCTCGACAACGTGGTCGCGGCCTACCTTTCTGCCGCGTACCGCGCGGCGATTCCGCTTTTCCTGCTGATCGCCGTGATTCTCGTGCGTCCGCAGGGTCTCCTCGGACGGGCGGAGGAACGCACGGTATGAGCTCGCGCGCGAGCCGCATGCGCTACGTCATCGCGCTTGTCGTCGCGGTTGCGCTCGTCGCGGCGCCACTCGGGCTCAAGCCATACGGCATCTATCTCTTGAGCATGTGGACCGTCATGAGCATCGCCGCGCTCGGGCTCAATCTCACGCTCGGCTATGCAGGCCAGATCTCGCTCGCGCAGGGTGCCTTCGTGGGGATCGGAGCTTACGCCTCGGCGATTCTGACCACCCACGGCTATCCGCTGCCGGTGGCCTTCCTCGTGGGCCCGCTGCTGTGCTTCGCCGTGGGCTGGCTGCTCGGCTATCCGGCGCTGCGCGTCCAGCACCATTACCTGGCCTTCGTGACGCTCGCTTTCTCGACATTGGTCTTCCTCGTGTTCCGCAACGAGGAGTGGCTCACCAAAGGCATCTACGGCATCAGCAACATTCGGCGGCCGGACTTTCTTGGATGGTCGACCAAGAGCCCGCGCGATTTCTATTACTTCTGCCTTGCCATTCTCGCGCTCTGCTCCGCGTTCATGCTGTGGATCGTGCATTCACCGTGGGGACGTGCGTTCATGGCCCTGCGCGAAAACCCCGTGCGCGCCGCATCGCTCGGTGTCGACACCCGTCGCTACACCCTCATGGCGTTCGCGATCGGATCCGCTCTGGCGGGAGTGGCCGGCGTACTGTATGCGCCGCTCGTGCAGTTCATCGACCCATCGCCGTTTGCGCTGGGGCTCTCGCTCAACCTGCTGCTGATGGTGATTGCGGGCGGCGCCGGTCACTTCGTGGGGCCGTTCATAGGCGCATTCGTCTCCGTGCTGTTGCCGGAGTGGCTGCGGTTCACCGAAGGCTTTTATCTGATGTGCTACGCGGTATTCGTGATGGTGCTCGTCGCCTTCTGTCCGTCGGGACTGGTCGGCCTCGGCAAACGGGTGCAGGGCGCACTTGCGATCAAGCGCAAGCCTGCCGCCGCCGTTGCACGTGACGGGCTTGCTCCGTGACGCCGGTGCTCGAGGTGCGCGCGATCACCAAGCGCTTCGCCGGCATCAGCGCCGTCGACGACGTGTCCTTCGACGTGCACAAGGGCGAGATCCTCGGACTTATCGGACCCAATGGCTCCGGCAAATCCACGCTCTTCAACTGCATCCTCGGCCAGCTCGAGCCCACGTCGGGCGAGGTGCGCGTCGACGGCAGGGCCATCACGGGCATGCGCGCGTCCGAGCTCAATCGGCTCGGCATCGGCCGCACCTTTCAGCTGTTGCAGGTATTTCCGCAGCTCTCGGTGCTCGAGAACCTGATCCTTGCAGGGCAGGAGCATCGGGGATCGATGGTGCGACGGCTGTTCGGACCGCGCGATGCTGGGCTCACGCCAGCCGCATTGCGGATGATCGAGTTCTTCCGGCTCGTGCCCGTCGCGCATCTCAACGCGGGCGAGCTCTCGTATGGACAGCAGAAGCTGCTCGATGCCGCGATGGCGTTCATGGCCGGGCCGCGCCTCGTGCTGCTGGACGAGCCCGCCGGCGGTGTCAACCCGACGATGCTCGGCGACCTGCGCGAGCGATTGCGCGCGATCAATGCAAGCGAGCAGGCGACGTTCGTCGTCATCGAGCACAACATGGAGTTCGTGATGTCCCTCTGCACGCGCATTCTCGTGCTCGCCGAAGGACGGATCATCGCGCAGGGCTCGCCCGAGGCTGTCCGCAACGATCCGGCAGTGATTGCTGCCTACCTGGGTCACTAGTGCAACGCACAGTCCGCCAACCTCGCGTCGCGGCACGCATGACCGCGGTATCCAGCGTTGCAAGCCCAGCGATCCTGTCGCTCCATGACGTCGTCGCGGGCTACGGCAAGCTGATGGTGCTGCAGGGCACGACGTTCGACATCGCTGCCGGGGCGATCACCACGATCATCGGACCGAACGGCGCCGGCAAGTCCACGGTGTTCAAGGCTGTGTTCGGGCTCGTGACCGTCGCGGCCGGGCGCATTGTCTTCGAAGGACGCGACATCACGGGGCTCGAGCCGCGCGCGCTGCTCGAGGCGGGCGTCTCGTACGTGCCGCAGGGACGCAACATCTTTCCGGAGCTCTCGGTGCGACACAACCTCGAGCTCGGCGGGGTTGCCTCGCAGTCGCGGGCCGACGTGCACGCGCGGGTGGATGCACTTCTCGAGCGGTTCCCGATGCTGCGCCACAAAGCCCAGGCCCAGGCGTGCACGCTATCGGGCGGCCAGCAAAAACTCCTGGAAATCGCTCGTAGCCTGCTGCTCGACCCGAAGCTCATGCTGATCGACGAGCCCTCGATCGGGCTGTCGCCGCTGCTCGTCCAGGAAGTCTTCGCCATCCTGCGCGATCTGCGCAGCAAGGGGATGACCATCCTGATGGTCGAGCAAAATGCTAAAAGCGCGCTCGAGATGTCCGACCACGCCATCGTGCTCGAGCAGGGTCGCACGCGCATGATGGCGGACGCTGCGCAGATCCTCGCTGATCCGCGCGTCGGGCACCTCTTTCTCGGGGCGCCGATCGACGCCTCATGACCTAGGCAGTCGTCGAATGCAGCGCGATGCGATTGCCTTCGCTATCGAGCACGATCGCCCGGTAGCCATGCGGTCCGATCGGGTGCGTGTCCTTGAGCACCTGACCTCCGTGAGACTCGACTTCGGTCACGGCCTGACGGATGCGCCCGTCCGTGTTGAAGTACACGAGGATGCCGCCCCGTGAAACAGCGCCGGGATCGGGAATGAGGCATCCGCCGTTGCCGTCGTCATGCTGGAGCACCGCGAACTCGAACTCCCCGAACTTCTCGCGGTGCACGTCGATGCCGAGCACACTGGCATAGAATGCGCTCGCCCGGTCGAGATCGGTCACGGGAATGTCGAACCACACTGCGCGATTGACTGCATTCGCCTCGCTCATGCTCGTGTCTCCTGTCGAAGTCCACGCTTCCGGTGCGCGAGCGCGTGGCGGCGCAAGATGATAACGCGCGGCGCGCCGCGCGACACGGACCGAACTGTCGCAACGGAGTGCGCATGAGACCTGAGCCGGGACCTTGCTGCCGCATCCTCCCACCCAACGTGCTGCGTAGCATTGCGCAGAATGGCGATCCTGCGCAACGGCTCGCGGCGCTCGATACGCTCGCCATAGACCAGACCGTGCGCCTCGCGAGGGCAACCTACCAGCTCCTCGAGACGGGTTCGCGCAGGGTGACGATGACGAGCGCGTCTCCAGCCGAGCAACGGACCATCTACGACGCGCAAGGCCAGGAGGCGCTTCCGGGCCGCGTCATGCGCAGCGAAGGCAGCCCGGCGAGCAGGGACACGTCGATCAATGAAGCCTACGACGGGCTCGGCGCCACGTTCGATTTCTTTGCGCAGGCTTATGACCGTAACTCCATCGACGACGAAGGCCTCCACCTCGATGCGACGGTGCACTACGGTCACCGCTATGACAATGCGTTCTGGAATGGCCAGCAGATGGTGTTCGGGGACGGGGACGGCGATCTCTTCAACCGATTCACCATCGCCCTCGATGTCCTCGGCCACGAGCTCACGCACGGTGTGACCGGGGACGAAGCGCATCTTGTCTATACCGGTCAGGCCGGTGCGCTCAACGAATCCGTGTCCGACGTTTTCGGCTCGCTGGTCAAGCAGTACGCACACAAGCAGAACGCGGCGGATGCTGACTGGCTGATCGGTCAGGGCCTCTTCACCGCCAAGGTGCACGGCGTCGCCTTGCGCTCCTTGAAAGCGCCGGGTACGGCCTTCGACGACCCGGTGCTCGGGAAGGACGAGCAGCCGACCCACATGCGCAATTTCGTGAACACGAGCGCTGACAATGGCGGCGTGCACATCAACTCAGGCATCCCCAATCACGCCTTCTACCTTGCGGCCGTGGCGATCGGCGGTTTTGCGTGGGAGAAGACGGGTCGGATCTGGTACGAGACCGTTCGCGACAAGCGCCTGAAACCGACGGCGACGTTCGTGCAGTTCGCGCGGCTTACGGTACAGAACGCGCGACATCTCTTCGGCGCCACCGAACGCAATGCGGTGGTCGAGGCGTGGCATGCCGTCGGCGTGCGCGCCACCTGATGCTGTCCCTCGTCGCGCCGAGCTGACGCCCGCCTGCAATGCGCATCACGCTCATCACCGATGGCGGACTCGCAAGCTTTCCCGGCTTGCGCGCCCCACGGATCCTCGACCTCGACACCCTGCCGATGCCCGAGCGCGATCGTCTGCTCGCGCTGGCCGCCTCCGCGCGGGCGTTGCGCTGCGAGGCGAGCGGCGAAGCTCCGGGCCGCGACTGCCGCACCTACTCCCTGGCGATCGAGGACGCTTCGGGGTGCACGACCCTGCGCGTCAGCGATCCGGTGCGCGATGCGAAGCTCCTGGATCTGCTCGAGGCGGTGCGTACGCACACCGACGCTCGCGGCACACGGTGAAAGCAGGTCTGAACCCATCGCGCGAGGGGTGATGAGCGCATGACGGGCTGCGTTCGCTGCGGTGATGAAATTTGCAGCACCGCCAATGCGCGCAAGCGCCCGCGCGGCCCTCCGACCACTACGCACGCACATATCCACACATTTTGTGGATATCTCATCCCGGGCGTGCCGACGAACGGTACCTGAATGCGCTGCCTCAGCGCGTGAAGTTCGCGACCGCCCGCGCGTCACCGGTGAGCGAAAGAATATGCAGGCCGGTGTTTGCGCGGTCGACGGCATAAATGTAGCCGCGGTCGTCGACCTCCACGTTGTTGGTCTGGATCGCGATCTTGCAGCGATCCTGGCCTTCGACCTTGATGCAGCGCTCGTCCGTGCTTGACGTGACCGGAGGGATGAAGTAGCCGATCTCCGCGGGATGGTACGGATCGCGCACATCGATCGCGCGTACGCCGGCATTGAAATGCGCAAGGAAGAGCACCCGGTTGTAATAGATGGGCGTCATGTTCTCGTTCGACGAGTGCGTACCGAACCGGCCGCCGCGCGTACAGAAGTTGCCGCTCGACTCCGGCACCGTCCAGCTCGCCACACCCATGGGCCGCGTTTCGCTCGTGATGTCGGCGATCCAGAGCATCTGTCGCGCTTCCTGGCACTCGTTGACGAGCGACTCGTCGACAATCGCCACGAAGTTCCTTCGGCTGCCCTCCTTGTCCTTTGCGAACTGCGGCACGTCGACGCCGATCATCGGGAACGCGGTGTGTGCGCCGACATTCGGAGGCATCACGAGCCGGCCGATCTCCGGAAAACGCAGGTTCGCAGCGGTCGGCTCCGCGGGCCCCGAGATCAGCTTCTCGCGGTCCACGATCTGCACGATGCCATCCTTGTTCGTGCCATAGCCGAAGTACACGCGATTGCCGGCCTTACCGGTGGAGATGGGGCCGTGCAGCTCAATCGGCGCCGCCCCCGTGCTGCCTGGCTGCTGCCCGTCGAGACCGAAGTTGCGGATGAACCGCGGCCGTGCCGGATCGGAAAGATCGAAGACCTGCGTCATGCGCCGGGTGCGCCAGCCCTCGATCCCCGACACGAGATACGCGATCCCGGTATCGCACTCCCAGAAATTCTTGTGCGTGCCCTTGACGGGCCCGATGCGCGTGAGCAGCACCGGTTTCGCCGGATCGGTGACGTCGTAGATCTCGTGCGCGGAGTTGCCGAAGGTGCGCAGCAGGTAGAAGTGACCCTTCTCGCCTTTGGGAAGATCGGCTCCTGCGCACACGCGCACCATCTGCCCGCCGCCGCTCTCGCCCAATCCCTCCTCACCCGGAATGTGCGCGAGATACTTCGGTTGACGCGGATCGGTCACATCGAGGATCGAGGTGCCGTTGAATTCAGCCTGACCGGTAAGACCGTTCACCGGCTTGGGTGCCTTTTCGATTCCGCCGTGATGTCCGATGTACGCGACCCAGCGACCGTTCTGCTCACGTACCAGCGGTTGGTAGGCGCTGCGAGCCTGCAGATCGTGCTGACCGACGAGCTCCATGTTGCGCGCTTCGGCGCGTCCCGCCGAAGCAGCGCTCGTTCCCGCGCTCCTGGAGTCGGTCGAACTCGCGCTCGAGGAACCCCGCTGAGCCGCGCAACCCGAAAGTGCGAGTGCGAGCGCCACGGCGGCGCTGATGATGGCAATGCGCATGCAATTTCTCCTGGTAGTGCGCGGTACCACGAGGCACGCGCCGACGCTGCAATGTCGCCTTACTTTAGCGTCCGCGCGGCGGGGACTCAATAGGACCGGCACGGACCCCGGCGGGCTCGCTCAGCGCAAGCTCATGCCGCAGCCATTTTTCGAGCACGGCGAGCACATGCGTGACTTCCGCACCGCTCAATGCCCTGCCATGAGCGACGCCGTGCCACTTTTCGAGGCAGGTGCGGCAGCAGCACGCGGTTGCGTGTTGCGCCACGAACACCGGATGACCGCGGAAGGGTGTCTGCTTTCCGTCGTTCCGCGGCGCCGCCGGCGCGAGCCGACGATCCACGAACTCGGCGGCGTGTGCGAGAACGAGCGGCAATCCCTTGTCGCGCAGGTATTGCAGCTCGGACCCGCGAAGCCGGAAGCGCTGCCTGAAAACCGATCCGGCAAGGCGCGCAAACACATCGTCGATGTCTCGCGTCAAGACCCTGGACCTCAGCGACGCACGCCGGGCGTCTCGACCGGCAGACCCTCTGCGCGCCACGCGAGAAAGAGCTCGAGATCGAGGAGCTCCGGCGCACCCATCGGCGGCATCTCCGCCCGCACGCCGAACAGACAAGCGCGCAACCGTCGCTGCAACGAGCCGAGTGCCTGCCACTCGAGGCGGTACGCTGGAAATGCCGTGCCGTGGCCCTGGCTGATGGTCTCGCGCAGAAGCTGCTTGCCCCAGTTCTGCTCGTGACACTGGGCGCAGGAGATGTTCATCTGCCCGTGTCGCTGATAGTAGAAGGCGCCTCCGCGCTCGAACGAGGACTTTGCGGGGCCGTCGACGCGCACGGCCATCGGCATGCCATGGGATTGATGCGCAACATAGGCCGAAAGCGCGAGCAGATCCTCGGATTCGGGCTGCAGCGCAGGGGCCTTCTGGTGGCGCACGCGACAATCGGAGATGCGGGTCGCGAGATTCGTCATGCGTCGGCTGGCGCTGTCGTACGCTGGATAATGCGTCGCGACACCGCGCATCGCCTGCGCTGCATCGCCGTGGCAGGACGCGCAGCTCTTGCCGGCAGCACCCGTGGTCTCGTTCCACAGCTTCTGCCCGCGCTCGACCCACAGCATTCCCGGGTTGGCGAACTCGTCGGCCTGCATCGCACGCACGTCCGCTCCGGCGAATTCGACGCCTGAGCGGAGCTCCGATGGTGCAATCCTGCGATCCTGCGCGACTGCGTGCGACGGGAGCAGGACTGCACAGGCGACGCTGACCGCGAACTGCCACACGAAGCGCGGACTGCAACCCTTCATGCGCTCAGGCAACGTTCACCGCGACGCGATCGGTGCCACGTGCACCGGCGTCGTCGACCCACTCGAAGATGATCTCCCCCGAGTCCGCCGCGGTGATGAAGAAGCGCAAGTAGGGATTGGCGGCAATGCCGGAACTCAGGCGCGCGGAGAACACGAGCGTGCCGTTGTACCGGCAATCGAAGCTGCGGATCACGTTGCGTGGAATGGATGCGCCCGCATTGTCCATGCGATACCCAGTCTCCATGGGATGGCGGATCGAGATACGCACCTCGAACGGCTGCCCGCGCACGAGCTTTCCGGGAACATTGACGCGCGAGTCGGCCATGGCGTCAGGTGCCGTCCATGCAGCCGGCGAGGGTCACCACGACCTCCGTCGCCGCGCCATACAGGGAGCCATCGGCCAAGGTTGCAATCGCCGCGATGTGCTGGGTCCCCGCGAGCCGGATGCGCGAGTCGATCTCGATGCGTGACACGGCAACCGGATACTCGAACACCGCCATATCCGGCACCGGGTTGGTCTCGGAAAACAGGTGAACGCTGCGCACCTCTCGCCCTTTCTCGAACGGACCCGCCATCGCGAGCTTCATCGGCACGGCAAACCCGTTGTCCGCGAGCCGGGGCAACGTGAGCACCAGACGTTCCCAGCGCACGGCTCGGCCTGCCAGAAACGTCTTCAGTGCCGGAATGTCCGGAACCTCGTTGTCCGCCGCACGCACGGGCAGCCAGGGCACGAGGGCGAGCGCACCGACGCATCGCAGCAACGTACGTCGTGCGTCGCGTTTCGCAACAGTGCGTGGCGTCGGACGGGTCATTGCAGCGTCACCAGGTAGCTCACGAGGTCCTCGACCTCTTGCGCGCTGAGAATCGTGCGGTTGCGGTAGGCCTGTGCCACGCGGTCGAACCCGTTGCTGCGGTAGTAGCTCGGCATGATCGTATCGGCATTCACCCGCATGTTGTCGGCCACGCGCAACCGGATCTGGCCCGCGGACAGCCGCGCTCCGACACCGGCGAGCGACGGGCCGACATTGCCTGCGAACGGGATCGCAGGGTCGGGAATCGCGTGACACAGCGCGCAGTTGGCCTTTGCTCGTGCGACCAGCAGCGCGCGCCCGCGTTCCGCACTGCCGGCTGCCACCAGCGGCTCGGGTATCGCGTCACCCACGATGGCCTCGATTCGCGGCGACTCCTCACGAGGATCCGTTGCAGCGGGGCCCGGGGGGCTGCGCTCGCTTGCAGAGCCGAACGTGTCAGCGGCACGCGCGGCGTCCTGCAAACACCCGATCGACAGCACAACCACCAAAACGCGCCCAACGCCGAGCCAACGCCCGCCGGCCACGCGCCCTGCCGCACCACGGTTCACCGACTGCTCGTCGTCACGCCTTGCGCAAGGACTCGTTCTTGAGCGGCAGGCTGCGCACCGGCTTGCCCGTGGCCGCGAAGATGGCGTTCATCACCGCAGGAGCCGCGACGCAGATCGTGGGCTCGCCCACGCCGCCCCAGAAGTCATACGTGGGCACGACCACGCTTTCGACCTTGGGCATCTCGGCCATGCGCAGGATCGGGTAGTTGTGGAAGTTCTGCTCGACGACACGGCCCTTGTCGATGGTGCATTCCCCGTACAGGGTTGCGGACAGGCCGTAGGCGATCGAGCCTTCGATCTGCGCCGCGATCTGATCCGGATTGACGGCATGACCGCAGTTGGTGCCCATCACGATGCGGTGAATCGTGAGATCCCCCTTGTCGCTGACGGACACCTCCGCGACCGCGGCGATGTAGCTCCCGTAACCCATGAACTGCGCCACACCGCGGAAAACGCCCTGCGGCAACGGCTTGCCCCATTCGGCTTTATCGGCGACGGCATTGAGCACTCCGAGATGCTTCGGGTACTTGCTCATGTAAGCGCGCCGGAACTCGAGCGGATCCTTGCCGGCGGCTTTCGCGACCTCGTCCATGAAGCATTCGGTGTACACCGCATTTTGATTGGTGTTCACACCGCGCCATGGTCCCACCGGCACGTGCGTGTTGCGCATCGCGTATTCCATGAGCAGGTTCGGGAACGTATATCCGAACTGCGCATCACCCGCCGCCGCGTAATACCCCTGCATCTGGCGTTCGTCGCGTCCGTCCTTGGCGAGAGGCGAATTGTTGAACGCGTTGATCGACTGGCCCGACAGGCGCAGGTGGAAGCCGACGAGGTTGCCCTGATCGTCAAGACCCGCCTGCAGCCGGCATTTCGATATCGGACGATAGAAGTCGTGCGCCATGTCCTCTTCGCGGCTCCACACGAGCTTGATCGGGACACCGGGAAACTGCTTCGCGATGGCCGCCGCCTGCTTCACATAATCCGAGCCGCCGCGCCTGCCGAAGCCCCCGCCCAGGGTGGGCTTGTACACGTCGCACTTCTCGAGCGGCAAGCCGGACGCTTCCGAGAGAGCGGCCAATGCTGCCTCCGCGTTCTGGGTCGGTGCCCAGGCTTCGGCGCGATCGGCCGTGATCCGCGCCGTACAATTCATCGGCTCCATCGTCGCGTGGGCAAGGAATGGCGTGCTGTACACGGCTTCGAGTTTCTTCGCCGCACCGCTGATGGCCTTGAGCGCATCGCCTTCGTTGCGGTAGGCGTACACATTCTGGGCGACCAGTCCTTCGTCGAGATGCGCCGCGATCGTGGCACTCGATTGCGAAGCACCTGGGCCCTCGTCCCACACGATCGGCAACGCGGCAAGAGCCTTCTTGGCGCGCCACCAGGTGTCCGCGACCACCGCCACGGCGCCGTCATGGACCTTCACCGCGCGCGGCTTGCCGGGCATGGTGGCGATCTTGGCGGCATCGAAGCTCACGAGCTTGCCCCCGAACACGGGGCTCTGCGCAATCGCGGCCGAACGCATCCCGGGAAGCTTGAGGTCGATGGCGTACACGAGGCTGCCATTGAGCTTGGGCGCCGTGTCGAGGCGCTTGACGGGCTTGCCCGCGACCTTCCAGGTGCGCGGATCCTTCAGCTTGATGCTCTTGAGGTCGGGCCCTGGCAGCTTCGAAGCCGCAGCGGCCACCTTGCCGTAAGTCGTTCGCCGGCCCGATCCCGCGTGCGTGATCACGCCATCGGATACCGCGAGCTCGGCGACGGGCACGTTCCACTCATTCGCTGCAGCCTGCAGCAGCATCATCCGGGCGGCAGCACCGCCGCGGCGCACGTAATCTTCGGAGGTGCGAATGCCGCGGCTGCCACCCGTCCCCATCTCGCCCCAGGCACGTTTGCGCGCGAGGTTCTGGCCGGGAGTGGGCATCTCGGTGGTGATCTTGTTCCAGTCGCACTCGAGCTCCTCGGTGACGAGCTGTGCCAGGCCGGTGAGCGTGCCCTGTCCCATTTCGGAGCGTGCAATGCGGATGACGACGGTGTCGTCCGGCCGCACGACAACCCACGCATTCACCTCGCCGTCGGTCAGCGTGCCGAACACCGCATCCTGTGCATGGGCCGCGGTGATGCCGAACGGGAGATTGAGCCCGACAGCCAGGCCTCCGCCTGCCATCGCGGCGGAGCCGACGAGAAAGCGCCGCCGCGATGCATCCACCTTGCCGGTGGCCGAAGGGCGAGCCTTGCGTCTCATCGTAATGTCCCTTTTCATGCCTTCACCTCGTTCGCCGCTTGGGCGGCCTGTGCATCCGGCTCGTCAGCGCCTGCAAGTTGCTGCTCTCCGGCTACAGAGGATGCACGCCTTTGATCCGCAGCGAGGTGCACGGCGGCGCGAATACGCTGATACGTTCCACAGCGGCAGATGTTGGTCATCGCCTCATCTATCTGGGCGTCGCTAGGATTGGACGTTTTGGCAAGCAGGGCCGCAGCCGCCATGATCTGACCTGACTGGCAGTAGCCACACTGGGGAACGTCGAGCGCGAGCCACGCCTTCTGCACCGGGTGAGCGCTCGTGGGTGACAGCCCCTCGATCGTGACGATCCGGTCCGTAGCTTTGACGGCGCTCACCGGCACCGAGCAGGAGCGGCGTACCTCGCCATTGATGTGCACAGAGCAGGCCCCGCACATGGCGATCCCGCAACCGTATTTGGTGCCCGTCAGCCCGACCTGCTCCCGAATGGCCCAGAGCAGGGGCGTGTCGGGCTCGACCTGGATGTCGCGCACCTTGCCGTTGATGTTGAGCTTTGCCACCGTACCTCCTGATTCGGCGCATGCGGATCGCGGCGTGCGCGCATGCATCTGTGGGAGACACTAGGTTATCACCGATGCTTTCGGACGCACGCCCCCGCGTGCAACCGTTGAACGCTTTTCCATCGCGATCGACAGGCCTCGGCTCGGCGGACGGGCTCGTTGCAGCTTGATCGGAGTCGGGATGGGCAGAAATCACCCGCCGCGATGTGCAAATCCTGTCGATACGATTTACACGATGCTGCGCACACACCAGCGCCTGATGCGCCAGATCAGGGCGTTAGCGACATGGGCCGGTCCTTGCTTAATGAAGTGCATGCCGCATGTGATTCGAGTCACCCTACCATGACCACACCTACACTCCCCGAAACCGGCGCCAAGGACATTGCGACGCTCGAGCGACTGGCCAAGTTGCTCGCTGCCGTCACCGAAGACGCTCGCCACCTTGTCGACCAACCCTCCGGTGCTGAACAGCTCAAGGCACGTGTTCACCTTGCCTCCGCACTCGCCGCAAGACTCGCCGTGTCTCTTTCGGCCGCCAGTCGAGACGCGCGCCGCGTGCGCCAGGCGGTCGAGATCGCCAACGAGGCGATTGCCCGCGCCAAGGCCCGCCTGTAGGGCACCGCTCCCGCAGAGTCGAGCTCGCTCGATCGTCGCAACCACAGCCCGGACGTTCAGGGCCGCGTTAGCTGAAGCTCCGCGGTTCGCCGAGTTCCTGTTCGTACAGCCGGGCCAGCTCCTCCGAAAAACAGCAGAACACAATGCTCTGCGGCGCCTTGTCGGCTTGGGTCGTCCACCGACGCACCGTTGCGACGGCGACGCGTGTCGCGGCGGGTGCGGGGTAACCGTAGATGCCCGTGCTGATCGCCGGAAACGCCATCGAGTTCACGTCATGCGTGGCAGCGAGACTCAGGCATTCGCCGTAGCACGAGGCGAGCGTTCGAGCTTCCTCCTTGTCCCCGCCCTGCCAGACGGGGCCTACGGTGTGGATCACATATTTGCAGGGGAGCCTGAATGCCGGTGTGATGCGGGCCTGACCGGGTGCGCAGCCTCCCAGAGGCGACAGGCTTCGAGGAGCTGCGGCCCCGCCGCACGATGGATCGCCCCATCGACTCCGCCGCCGCCCATGAGGGACGTGTTTGCGGCGTTCACAATTGCATCGCAGCAAAGCGTCGTGATGTCCGCGCGAACGATGGTGAGCAGCGTCGCCACCGCAAGCTCTCGAGCTTCAGCGCCTTACGCCGAGCTTGACGGCGGAGCGCAGTGCCATCGGCAGCTCCTCCTGGGCACCGATGCACATGCCGAGATCGCGAAGCAGCCCATCCTGCACGTCATAGATCCAGCCATGCACCGTCAGCGCCTGACCGCGCTGCCATGCGTCGTGAACGACAGTCGTCTGGCTGACATTCACCACCTGCTCGATCACATTGAGCTCGCACAGACGCTGGTGCTGCGTGACCTCGGAAGGCAGCGCGTCGAGCTCCGCCTGGTGCTTCCAGCGCACGTCCTGCACATGGCGCAGCCAGTTGTCGACGAGCCCCAGCTTGTCGTCGCGCAACGCGGCAAGCACACCCCCACAACCATAGTGCCCGCACACGATGATGTGGCTCACGCGCAGCACATCGACTGCGAACTGCACGGTCGACAGACAATTGAGGTCCGTATGGACAACCACGTTCGCCACGTTGCGATGCACGAACATTTCGCCGGGGAGAAGCCCCACGATCTGGTTCGCCGGTACCCGGCTGTCGGAACAGCCGATCCATAGATACTGCGGTGCCTGCTGGGTGGCGAGTCGGCTGAAGAACTCCGGATCCTGCCGGGTCATGTCGAGCGCCCACGCGCGATTTTTCGCAAAGAGCTCCGCCAGTGCGCGTTGGTCCATCAGCCACGACCCTCGAGCTGCGCTTCATCGATGCCCATGGCGTGCGCGATGCGCTGGAAATCCTCCCCGGGAACCTTGACGCATCCGAAGCGAAATGCGGCGCCCCAGCGGGTCTTGCTCTTGATGAACGTGAGCGACTCGATGAGCGGCTTGATCGGGGCCTCGCGGGCCTCGATGAAGCGGACACCCACCCGATACGGCTTGAAATCCTCGCTCATGGCGACCTGGTACACCTCACCCGTGCGCACGACACCGACTGCCGTGAACGCCTGCAGCGGTTCGCCATCCGGATAAGCCGTGCGCGGCGAATAGATGGCGATGACATCGCCGCCGCGCAATCGCTGCACCGGAGCCTTCTTCCCATGGTTGAGCTGGACGAACCCGTCGGCGACCCCGCGACGGACGTGCTCGCGCGACACCACACCGACCCAGCACTGCCGCGCCTGTGGCGCCGTGGCACTCACCAGAACTCCCGTGTTGCAATGCGCGCGCCCTCGGCCATCGCGGCGAACTTGGCCCAGACCACATCGGGGTCCACGGCGGCCTGACCCACCCATGTGCCGAACCCGCAGTCGCTGCCGGCAATGACATTTTCGCGGCCCACCAACTGCGCGTAACGACCGATGCGCTGGGCAATGAGCTCGGGATGCTCGATGAAGTTGGCCTTTGATTCGACGACACCCGGGATCAGCACCTTGCCTTCAGGCAGCTTGCACTGCTCGAAGACCTTCCACTCGTGCGCGTGACGGGGGTTCGAGGCTTCGAGCGCGATGGCACTGGGACGCGCCTCGAAGACAATGTCGATGACGTCAGCCAGGGCAACATCACAGTGATGCGGACCTTCGTAGTTGCCCCAGCAAAGATGCATGCGCAACTGCTCGGGCGCGATACTCGAGAGCGCATGGTTGAGCGCCTCGACGTGCATGTGTGCCTTCTTGCGCCATTCATCCAGCGTGAGGTGCGCGTACTGGATGTGCCGACCCATGCCGAGGTCGGGGCAGTCGATCTGGAGCACCATGCCTGACGCCGCGATCGCTTCGTACTCGGGTCGCATCGCTTCGGCAATCGCGAAGACGTAGGCTTCCTCTGTCGGGTAGTGATCATTGCGGAAGAAAAGGGACACGACCCCCGGTGATGCGGCGGTGAGGAAGCCCTCCTCTACCGCGACGGATTGCAGTGCCGCCTCGAGATGCGCGACGTCGACCTGTGCGGCGGCGGGATCGCGAACCTGGATCGGCGCATCGCACGCCGGGGTCTTGCGTCGCGAGCGGCCGGGGTCACCGAACACGCGCCGCTCGAGGTTCGGAAAGTCGGCGAGATCCTGATATACGAACGAATTACCCGTACCGCCGAAGCCGGAAAGCCGATCCTTGATGTACGTGGCATAGCTCGGCTTGCTCATCTCGCCATCGTTCACGATGTCGATACCGGCGCTCGCCTGCTTCTGCACCACTTCGGCGACTGCGGCTGCCACCCGATCGGAGAGCGCCACCGCGTCGACGGGGACGCCTTCTTCCTTTGCATACATCATGCGAATCAAATCGGCAGGCCGGGGCAGGCTGCCGGTGTGCGTGGTGAGGAAACGGTGCGTGCTGTGTTTCATGTATTCGTTTCGGGCGCGTCATACCCTTCGACGATCACCATGTCGGCGGTGGACACGGGCAGGCGGAGCTTGACCGCCTCCTGGTACTCGGCCGAGTGCCAGCACTCGAGTGCCGCCTTATAGCTGGGAAATTCGATGACCACGTTGCGCGAGCGGCTCGCACCCTCGGGATTGACGAACTGGCCGCCGCGCACCAGGAACTTCGCGCCGAACCGACGCAGGGGTGCGGCATTCGCGCTCACATACGCCTTGTAGCGCTCCGGGTCGGAAACATCGATGCGTGCGATCCAGTAGCCCTTGGCCATGCGAAAATCCTCAGTCAGTCGGCACGAACCGCGCACGTCGTGCATTCGGGTGGATACATGCGCGCAATGTACTCCGGTCAGCCATTTCGCTCATCGAGTCCACGCAACACGCGGCACGGATTGCCGACTGCCAGAACATCATCGGGAATGTCCCGGCTGACGACGCTGCCAGCTCCGATGACCGAGCGGGAACCGATGCGAACGCCCGCTAGCACGAGAGCACCCGCCCCGATCCAGACATCGTCTCCGATCTCGATCGGTTTTCCATACTCCAACCGCCGGCGCGTCGCGGCTGCCGTGGGGTGCAATGACGTGAGCAGTTGAACACCCGGACCGAACAGGCAGTGCCCGCCGACCCTGACCTCCAGCGCATCGAGCACCACGCAGTTGAAGTTGAAAAAGACCTGCTCGCCCAGATGGATGTTGCTTCCGTAATCGCAATGAAACGGCGGCTCGATGGAGGCCGTCTCGCCGCCTCGTGCCAGAAGCTCGATGAGGAGCTTCCTGCGTGCTTCGGCGTCGCCCGCAGTTGCGAGCCGATGGCAGAGGCCGCGAGCGCGGCTACGCGCATTCACGAGTTCCACGTCGAGCGGGTCGTAGAGCTCCCCCGCGAGCATCTTCTCGCGTTCGGTGCGCATGCTTGACGCAGCACACAAGCGTCACCTCGGGTGTGCAGAAATGATGACCGCCTGTGAGATCAAGGCGCAGCCAGTCGCACGAAGGTCTCTTCGACAATCGCGCGATCCTCCTCTTGCACGATTGCTGCGATCGCTTGCTTTGCCGATGCGTATGACCGGGCGTGCTCGTGCGGGTGCCCCGCGGCATGAGCAGCCTGCGCGTGGATCGCATGGGTGAAAGCCACCTCCCAATCCGGCGTCTCAGGCCGGGCAAGGAAGTACTCGTGCATTTGCGATGCATAGGCAAACGCGCGCTCGCCGTGACCGGCAACGGCATGCACGTGCGCGAGTAGCATCGTGGCGCGCATGCGATTGAGCTCGGTCCCGATCACGCCCCAGTGCCATGCTGATGCGTGCGCCGCGTTCAGCATGTCGGCGTCGGTGGTGTCGTCACGGCGCTCGCCCGCAAGTCGCCACGCGAGGTTGTTGGCGGACATTGCAAAAAACCGATGCCAGTTCTCCGGCGTCGCGTCCTGCGGCGGGTTGGGCATGAGGTCCCTCGGGGCGATGTTCTTGGCTTGGGCGCGTCGGAGCGTCGTATGGACGCACCGCTGCGGCGCTGAAGCATACGCGGCAGACGCAGAATTTCAACCCCGCACCAATAGCCGCGCCTCGCGCAAACGCTCCTCCCACAACACTTCGAGCGCATCGGCCAGCGACTCCGGAAGATACGCGCCGGACTGTCGTATGCCCCAGCGGTAACGCGAGAATGGTGGCTCGGCGAGATCGTCGAAACTGATGATCGGCTGCTCCAGCAGATGCTCGAGCCTGAGCTTGAGATACTGCGTCATCGTGCCGACGGCTGCCTTTTCTTCGCGCCAGTGCAGTGCCGGGTGCGGTGCCGTGATCGTCACCCCGGATCCGATCACGCCTTTCGGCGGTACGCCAAGTCGTATGAGAAAGGCGCGGCTTCCCGCTTCGAGCTGCCGCGTTCGGCCGCTGGACCACTCGACGTCCACAAAGCCGCGGCGTTTCGCGCGCGTGCGCAGCCGGGGCAGTTCCGGCCAAGGCCACAACTTGGGATTCCAGGCGAAAAGATAGGTGGCCATGGCCATGACCCGGCCGCGTTACGCGCGCATCACTCGATTCCCGCTGCCTTGAAGAACTCCTGCCCACGCGGGCTGCCGAGATAATGAACGAGGAGCTGTGCGGGAGGGGCGCTCCCAGTGGTGGATGCCGCGGAATACGACGTGAAATTCTGCACGCCAGGTGGTAGCGGTCCCACGTAGCGCAATCCCTTGTCTCGATACAGGAGGATCTCGGTGATCGCCCCCACACCGATCTCGTCGCCGGATCCTTTGATCAGGCGCTCCATCACGGAAGCACCGTCGTCGAACCGTACGGTGCGAGCTTCGAGCTGGTCGTATAGTCCCGCCTTTCTGAGCCATGACTCGAAATAGAGTCCCGTCGAGGCCCGGTTGAAGACGAGCGCGCGAACCGCGACGAGCGCACCTTGCAACGCCTGCACATTTGCGATTTCAGGGACACGCGCGCCCTCGCGTACGGCGACACCCAGCCCAACCTTGCCGACGGGGCTTGCGTCCGCCTTGAGCTTGCCTGACTTCACGAAGTCCTCCAGCACCGCAGGAGGCGCGACCACCACGTCCCATGTCTCGCCGCCACAGCCGAGCGCCGGAGAAGCGGGAACGCACGATGTCTCGAGTCTCTTGCGCAATTGCGGCGCCGTGTTGAAGGTCACCACGACCGAATGCTGCGTCGCCTGCTGGAAGTCGGCGACCGCCGCCTTGAGTCCAGGCTCGATCGCGCCCGCGCTGAGCACGCGAAGCTCGACCCCGAGCGCCGAGTTCGTGATCACCGCCATGGCTCCGATCGCAATGCCTTGCACCAAACGCATGAACGCTGCTCCTTCGTCCTTGGTTATCCGCGCGCGGGCTCACGCCGGGGCGCTGCCTTCCGCTTGTCCTGCCTGCTCTCCAGCCAGCGCACCATTGGCACCAGCGTCAGGGCCTGCACCAGGATGCTGAACAAGACGACGGCGTAAGTCGCGGCGATGATCACGTTTCGGCCCTCGATGTGCGAGAGCGACAGGGCCAGCGCCACGGAGATCCCGCCGCGCAGTCCGCCCCACGTCATGATGCTGATCTCGTTGCGAGAGGCGTGCAACAGGCGATGCATCGAGAGGAGCGGTACGCCGACACTGATCCAGCGCGCGATCAGCACGATGGGGATCGCGTATAACGCGGGGGCGATTCGCGACAACGCCGGCACCAGCGCGATCACGTTGAGCCCGATGAGCCCGAAAAGCACCAGGTTGAGGATCTCGTCGACCACTTCCCAGAACTCGAACAGGCGCTGGCGCGTTCGTTCCGACATCGCAAGAACCCGGCCGTGATTGCCGATCACGAGGCCCATGATCACCACTGCAATCGGGGCTGAACCGTGCAGCACCTCGGCGAGCGCATAGCCGGCCGTGGCCATGGCGAGGGTGATCAGAATCTCGACTGCGTAACTGTCGATTCCGCGCAGCATGTAGAAGCCGACGAAGCCACCCGCGAATCCGATAGCCGCCCCGCCGACGACCTGCAGGGCAAGCAAGGCGAAAGCGCTGGTAATCGTCGTCTCACTGCCGCCGGTCGCGAGGCCGAGCAGCGTCAGGAACACCACGACACCCGTCCCGTCGTTGAAGAGACTTTCGCCCGCGATTCGGGTCTCGACCCGTTTCGGCAGGCCGACGCTGCGCAGCATGCTCATGACCGCGATCGGATCGGTCGGTGAGATCAGTGCACCGAACAGAAGACAGTGCAGGAACGGCAAAGCGAAGCCGGTCCACTGCAGGACATAGTAGAACGCGGTGCCCACGAGGGCCGTGGATGCGAGAACACCGATGCTCGCGAGCGCCCCGATCGCCCACTTCTCCTGGGCCATGTCACTCCAGTCGATGTGCAGGCTTGCAGCGAAAAGCAGCAGGCCGAGCATTCCCTGAAACACGACTTCGCTGAAATTGAGCTGGTCGACGGCGAGTTGCGCCCCTCGCGCGACTGCGGGAATGGCCAGGCCGGCAATCGCCACGACCAGTGACACCGCGAGACCGACTGCAGTGATCCCGACGGGTTCTGGCAGACGAAAGAAACGTGCGTTGAGGTAGCCAAAGAGAGCGACCAGCGTGAGGATCGCGCCGATCGCTTGAAAGAGCGTCATGCGCCGCCCGGCGCGCGAGCCTGTTGAGGATCAGCCGTCAATGGCTCTCCCGGCCCACGCGTGCTCCGGAGCTTCCGACCAGAAAGTCGAGGTCCACGCCGCGGTCCGCCTGCAGCACGTGTTCGCAGTACAGCTTAACCCAACCGCGATCCGAATGAGGCGGCGGCGCCTTCCATCCGGAACGACGGAGCTCGAGCTCCTCGTCCGACACATGCAGATGCAGCTTGCGGTTCGGTACATCGAGGGTGATGGTATCGCCGTTCTGCACGAGCGCGAGCGGACCACCCGCCGCTGCTTCCGGCGAGGTGTGCAGGACCACGGTGCCATAGGCGGTTCCGGACATGCGTGCGTCCGAGATGCGGATCATGTCGGTGACGCCCTGCTTCAGGATCTTGGTCGGCAAGGCGAAGTTTCCGACTTCGGGGAAACCCGGATAGCCTTTGGGCCCGCAATTCTTCAACACCAGAACGCAACTCGGATCGACGTCGAGATCCGGATCGTCGATGCGCCGGTTGAGATCGTCGATGTCTTCGAACACGACCGCGCGTCCGGTATGGGTGAGGAGCTCCGGCGTGGCCGCGGACGGCTTGAGAACTGCGCCGTTGGGCGAGAGATTGCCGCGCAGCACGGCGATGCCGCCTTCCGGCTTGAACGGACGATCGATCGGCGTGATCACTTCAGGGTTGTAATTCACGGCATCGCGCACGTTCTCCCAGATCGTCGCCCCATTCACCGTGAGCGCATCCTTGTGCAGGAACTTGCCGATCTCCTTGATCACGACCTGAAGGCCGCCTGCGTAGTAGAAGTCCTCCATCAGGTGCTTGCCTGAAGGCATCAGGTTGACGAGGCAGGGCATGTCTCGGCCGAGGCGATCCCAATCGTCGAGGGTCAGGGGCACACCGATGCGCGCCGCGATGGCGAGAAGATGGACGACTGCATTGGTGGATCCGCCGACTGCACCGTTCACCATGATGGCGTTCTCGAATGCTTCCCTGGTGAGAATCTGCGACATGCGCATGTCCTCGTGCACCATCGCCACCGCACGGCGCCCGACCATACGCGCAAGGACGCGCCGGCGCGAGTCCACTGCAGGAATGGCAGCGTTGGTAGGGAGTCCCATGCCGAGCGCCTCGACCATGGAGGCCATCGTCGAGGCGGTTCCCATGGTGTTGCAGTGCCCTGCCGAACGCGAGTTCCCCGCCTCCGCTTCGATCATGTCGCGCACGGTCATCTCACCGGTCTTGAGCCTCTCGGTGAAGATCCAGGTGTGCGTGCCGGACCCGAGCTCCTCGCCGCGGAACCTGCCGTTCAGCATCGGGCCTCCGGACAGACCGATCGTCGGCAGATCGCAGGAGGCCGCACCCATCAGCAGCGACGGCGTCGTCTTGTCGCAGCCCATCATCAGCACCACGCCGTCAAAAGGATTGGCGCGAATCGACTCCTCGACGTCCATCGCGGCCTGATTGCGGAAGAGCATCGTGGTGGGCCGCATCAGCGTCTCACCAAGGCTCATCACGGGGAACTCGATGGGAAAGCCGCCGGCATCGAGCACACCGTCACGCACGTGTTGCGCGAGCTCGCGAAAGTGCGCGTTGCAAGGCGTGGCCTGCGACCACGTGTTGCAGATGCCGATCACCGGACGACCGTCGAACTGGTCGTGCGGAATCCCCTGGTTCTTCATCCAGGAGCGATGGACGAATCCGTCGCGGTCCTGGCGGCCGAACCACGCCTGGGAGCGCAGCGTGCGCTTCGACTTGGGTGCTTTGGAATCTTCGTCGCTCATGGTTGCGAGGCACGCATTGCGCGCGCGTGAGGGTGGGAGCCGCTATTGTGCCAGCGACGCCCATGCATGCGGACCGACGGCTTAGCGCGCTGACTGGCAGTCACTCAAACGATGCAATCGTGAAAACAAGGACAGGGCGCGCGTGGGGCTACCACGCGCGTTATATGGTGCGTGGAGGTCTACGCGTTGAGCCGATCGCCCGTCGTCTGATCGAACAGATGCACCGATGCAGGATCGATACCGAGCCCGATGCGCGCCCCCGGCTCGACATGAAGACGGCCGTGCGCAACGAGGACCACTTGCGAATCACCGGCCTTCAGCAGCAATTCGGTTTCGTTGCCGGTAGGCTCCACCACGATCACCTCGGCCGGAACGGGATCGCTCGAGCCCGCTCCGTTCAATGCGAGATCACCGGGCCGAACGCCATACGTCACCGGTTGACCATCCGTGCCGACCCCCTGCCCTACCGGCCACCGCACGCCGCCTTCTGCCTCCACGTAGGACGTGCCATTGACGCGCCGCAGCGTGCCGTTGATCACGTTCATCGCCGGTGAGCCGATGAATTGCGCGACAAATAGATTGTCCGGGTGGTCGTACAGATGCAGCGGTGACCCGATCTGCTCGATGCGCCCGTCGTGCATGACCACGATGCGATCGGCCATGGTCATCGCTTCAACCTGATCGTGCGTCACGTAAACGGTCGTGGTGCGCAAACGCTGATGCAAGGCCTTGATCTCGCCGCGCATGGCCACGCGCAACTTGGCGTCGAGATTGGACAATGGCTCGTCGAACAGGAACACTTTCGGGTCGCGCACGATGGCGCGTCCCATGGCCACGCGCTGACGCTGTCCACCGGAAAGTTCCCGCGGATAGCGATGCAGATAAGGATCGAGGTTCAGTATCTTGGCCGCCTTGTCGACACGCTCGGCGGTGATCTTGGCATCGGCCTTGCGCAGCTTCAGGCTGAAGGCCATGTTGTCGGCAACGGTCATATGCGGATACAGCGCGTACGATTGAAACACCATGGCGATGTCGCGATCCTTGGACTCGACGTCGTTCACGATGCGACCATCGATCGAGATCGTGCCGCGATTGATGTCCTCGAGCCCCGCAAGCATGCGCAGCAACGTCGACTTGCCGCAGCCCGAAGGGCCGACCAGCACCATGAACTCGCCATCGTTGATGTCGAAGCTGACACCATGGATGACCTTCGTGGTACCGAAGCTCTTCTCGATGTTCTGGAATGAAACGGAGGCCATGGGTTGTCTGCTCTCTCAGGTCTTCACTGCGCCCGCCGTCAAGCCCGACACCATGTAGCGCTTGAAAGCGTAGTAGATCGCTGCGGGTGGGAGCGCATAGATCAGGCCCGTGGTCATCAGGAGCTCCCACGGTGAATCGTCGGCCGCGAGGAAGTTGCCCAGCGCGACGGAAAGCGTGATCTGCCGATCGTTCGAGAGCAGCAGAAATGCGTACAGATACTCGTTCCAGGCAAGCAGCAGGGCGTAGGTTCCGATGGCCACGACCGAAGGCATCATCAACGGCAGATACACCAGGCGAAAGAGCTGCAAGGGCGATGCACCGTCGATGCGCGCCGCCTCGTCGAGCTCGTACGGCAGCTTGTCGGAGGCCTGCTTCAGCACCCATATCGCATAAGGTGAGGCGATCGTGACCATGGCGAGGATCAGCGCCCACTGGTTGTTCAACAGTCCATAGTTGCCCATGGTCTTGTACATCGGCACGGCGAGGAATGCCGCGGGAATGAAATAGGTGAAGAGCGCGAGGTTCATGATCGTGCGCCCGCCCTTCACCTTCAGTCGACTGATCGCGAACGCCGCACCGGTGGCGATGATCAGCGTCAACAATCCCACCGTAATGGAGATGATCAGGGAGTTGCCGAGCTGCAGCCAGAAGTGGCTCAGGTAATAGTGCTTCTGCCCGAACACGACCTCGAAGTTGTGCAGCGTCGGATGGTCAGGCCACAGCTTGCCCGCGAAGATTGTTTCCTTCGGCGAGATCGCGAAGAGAAAGAGGTAATAGATGGGCAGCATGGTCCATAACAGCACGGGAATGCCGACCAGCAGCAGCTTCGCCTCGCGTGTGGCGTTGCGTCGGGTGAATGTGCTGACGCGACGGCCTCGCCCATCCGGTTCCAGTTGAAGCGCCGCCTCCGGTGCGGTCATCGCTTTCATCGCGACAGCCTGCGCATCATGAAATACACCAGCGGCAGCACGAGCGGCATGGCCACGACGATCGCCGCCATTGACAGGTCGACCTGGTCCAGGCGCAGGTAGCGAATGCCGAGCGTGGCGAGTACGTGCGTGAGATCCGCGGGCCCGCCACCGGTCAACAGGTACACGCTGTTGAAGTCGCCCAGCGTCCAGATCATCGAAAGGATGGTCGACGTGAGATACAGCGTCTGCATCGACGGCCAGGTGATGAACTTGAATTTCTGCCAGACCGATGCGCCGTCTACCGACGCGGCTTCATAGAGCTCCGACGGAATGGCCATGCGGCCCGCGATGAGGATGAGCGTCCAGAACGGCAGCGACTTCCAGATGTGCACGAGGATCGCCATGGACAGCGCGAGCTTCGGGTCGTTGAGCCAGTTGGGGCCATCTTCCGCAGTGAAGCGAAAGATGAGCGCGTTGATGATGCCCCACTCCGGATTGAGCATGAAGCGGAACGACAGGATCGTGGGAATCGATGGCACCGCCCACGGCAGGATGAACACGAACGACAACCACTTGATCCACGGTCGGGCCTGCACGAAGAATCCGGACAGGAACAGCGCCACCATCATCTTGAGATTGATGCCGATGATGAGGAACACCAGCGTGTTCACCACCGAGCGAGCGAAGATCGGGTCCTCGAACAACCGCTCGTAGCTCGCCGGGTGACGCGCGAGCCACAGGCCATAACCGACGGGATATACGACGAAGACGAGGAACACCAGCACGTACGGGGCGATCATGATCATGCCCCACACCTGCCACGGCGACAGGCGAGGCTTCGCCGGCCCGGCCGGCAGCATCGGCTTCACTTCGGGCAGTGCGAGTGTGGACATGCAGCCCCTGTTTCTTACGCCGTCGCAAGGAGCCTGTGCACGCAACAGGCCGCTTGCCACGGCGCTCCCGGATGCCCCGGGAGCGCGTGTGGCTCTACTGCATCACGATCCCGCGACCGTCTTGATGCGGGCGATCATCTCGTCCACGGCCTTGTCCACGGGCACCTTCTCGTTGACGACGCGATTCATCGCCTTGGCCCACACGTTCTCGTTGTTGAGGATCGTGAACTTGTAGTTCTTGGTGAATTCGAATGTCACCGTTCCGGCGGCGTACTGGTTGAACACCGACTTGCGATGCGGATCGGCCTGCCAGAACGGCCGTTGTTGCGCAGCCTTGGTGACAGGGAACCAGCGTCCGAGCGAGCCCTCGACGTACGGTGTCAGGTTTTCTTCCTGCAGCAGGAACGTGACGAACTCCTTGGCGCGGCTCTTGTTCTTTGCATCGCCGAAGATCACACCCGTCTTGACCGCCGTCCGGTACGTCATCTTCGAGCCGTCGGGCTTGTTCGGAAAGCCTGCGGTGCGGATCAGCTGATCGTAGTTCTTCTTCGCCTGCGCCCGTTGATCCGCGGTGAGCGTCTCGTTGTTGGCATCGTCGAGCCATTTGGCTGCAATCGAGATGGTCGCGTTGTGGGTGAGGATCGTCGTCTTGTTGTGGAAGGCGACGTTGTTGTCGGGATCCTTCCATGACGTCGACGACGGCGGCGTGCAGCCCTTGGTGTAGGGTATGGTGTAATCGGTGAGCGCGCCGATCAGGCCCTGCTTCACCTTGGGATCATCCACCAGCAGCTTGCCGTTGTCATCGACAAGCTTCACGTTGTAGGCGTCCATGAACGTGAGAAAGGAATAGAACGAGTCGCTCGAATCGACGCCCATGGGAAACCCAGTGGCGTAGATGCGCGAGTTGGTCTTCTTGCGGTACGCCGGTTGCACCTTGTCGCACCAGAATGCCCAGTACGCCTTCCATCCCGTGGGGATGTCGCTTTCCTTGAACCCAGCGTCCTGCAGCATATCGGTCCAGTACTCGATGTGCATCGTCTGCTGCTTCAAGGGAAACGCGTAGTACGCCTTCTTCTTGGCCTTGTCGTTGTACAGGAACGTGGTCTCGACGGTGTTGGGCGCGAAATTGTTCTTGAGCGGCGTGATGACATCGGTGATGTCCTCGAGCTTGCCTTCGAAGGCCCACTTGCCCGTGACCTGGAAGTCGTACACGTCGGCATACGCCACGTCCGGGGGCGTTCCGGCATCGAGTGCCGATACCGTCTTCGGAATCATGTCCTGCACCGGGTATTGCGAGAGCTCGACCTTCACGTTCGTCTTTTGCTCGAACTTCTTGATGGCCTCGAACAAGGCATCGTCCTCGGACTTGTAGAAGCCCTTCACCCACCATACGGTGAGCTTTTCCTGGGCCATGGCCTGGCCCGTAACCAGAAACGCACCCGCCGTGATGGCGGCGAGCAGCAACTTCGACAACGATCGCATGACCTTCCTCCTCGCTAGTTGTTGACGCAGCCTACGATCCACCTGATGGACTGTCAATGTGGCCATCGGCGCGCTCATCTTCAATTGACGCTTACATCACTGCGCCCAATGCCCAGGGCACGAACTCGCTTTGTCCATATCCATGCTGCTCGCTCTTGGTCTTGCGACCTGACGCCGTGTCGAGCATCAGCTGAAAGAGCTTTGCGCCAATGTCTTCGACGGTAGCCGTACCGTCCACGATCTCGCCGCAGTTGAGGTCGATGTCCTCCTCCTGACGCACCCAGAGCTGGCTGTTGGTGGACAGCTTGAGCGATGGCGACGGCGCGCACCCGTACGCCGATCCGCGTCCGGTCGTGAACACGATGAGGTTCGCCCCGCCCGCCACCTGCCCGGTTGCCGACACCGGATCGTATCCAGGTGTATCCATGTACACGAAGCCCTTTGCGGTGACCGGCTGCGCGTATTCGTAGACGTCAACCAGGTTGGTGGTGCCGCCCTTGGCCACGGCGCCCAATGACTTCTCGAGGATCGTGGTCAGGCCACCGGCCTTGTTGCCTGGCGAGGGATTGTTGTTCATCTCGCCGCGATTGCGCGTGGTGTATTCCTCCCACCAGCGGATGCGCTGCACGAGCTTTTCGCCGATCTCCCTCGAGACGGCACGCCGCGTGAGCAAATGCTCCGCGCCGTAGATCTCGGGGGTTTCGGACAGGATGGCCGTTCCGCCGTGACGTACCAGCAGATCCACCGCTGCACCGAGCGCCGGATTGGCGGTGATGCCTGAATACCCATCCGAGCCGCCACATTGCAATCCCACGCTGATGTGCGATGCGGGCACGCTTTCCCGCTGCACGTCGTTGGCGTGTGCCAGCATTTGCGTGATGATCTCCACGCCTTTGACGATGCTCTTGCTCGTGCCGCCGGTGTCCTGGATCGTGAAGCTCTGCAGGAGCTCGGTTTCCTGCAGGTTCTCGGCGCCGAAGAGCGAGCTGATCTGGTTGGCCTCGCAACCCAGGCCGATGACCAGCACGCCTGCAAAATTCGGGTGGCGCGCGTAGCCCGCGAGCGTGCGGCGCAGAACCTGCATGCCTTCGCCGTGGGTGTCCATGCCGCAACCGGAACCGTGCGTGAGTGCGATCACGCCATCGACGTTGGCATGGCGCTTCAGGACTTCGGCAGCGGATCCGTGCGCGAAGGCGTCGGCGATGCCGCGAGCCACGGTCGCGGAGCAATTCACGGACGAGAGGATGCCGATGTAATTGCGCGTGGCGACGCGCCCCTTGTTGGGGCCCTCCCGCCGCACGATGCCCATGAACTGCGCAGGCGGATCGGCGTACTCGGTGGGCTTCGCGTCCACACCGAAGGCATAGTCCCGATCGAAGTCACCCATCTTGAGATTGTTCAGGTGTACGTGCTCGCCGGGCGTGATGTCACGACTCGCGAAACCGATGATCTGGTTGTACCGCCGTACAGGGTCGCCGGTCTTGATCGATTTCGTCGCGACCTTGTGGCCCGGCGGTATGAGTCCCACGATCGTGACGTTCTCGTCGATCAATCGGGTGCCACCCACCAGCTGGGAGCGGGCGATGACGACGTCGTCGTTCGGATGCAGCCGGATGGTGAGAGATGCGCGCGTCAGCATGACGCCTCCAAGTGTTCTGTGGGCCAGAGAGACAACGTGCCCTGATTACTGAGTCAATGTACCGAGGGCTACCGAGAGGGTGAGCCGGTGACCCATGCTCCACTGTTGCATCAGATCGTGAACCGGCTGGTCGCGCGCCGATTCAGTACCTCGTGGTTCCAGGCGATGCCAAGACCCGGAGCATCCGGTGCGATGGCATGTCCGTCCTCGATCGCCAGCAAGGATGTGGTCACGTCGTCGAGCTGCGGGATGTATTCCACCCACGCAGCGTTGGGGACGGCGGCGGTCAGCGACACGTGCAGCTCCATGAGGAAATGCGGACATACCGCAACGTTGAAGGTCTCGGCGAGGTGCGCCACCTTGAGCCACGGCGTGATGCCACCAATTCGCGCGCAATCCACCTGCACGATCGAGCAGGCGTCACGCTCCAGATACTCGCGAAAGTGCGCGGGTGCATACAAGGACTCGCCCACGGCGATGGGAATGTCCGTGTGCGACGCAAGCTCCACATGGCCGCCCAGGTCTTCGGCCGGCAACGGCTCTTCGAGCCAGGCAAGACGAAACGGCTCGAACGCGCGGGCGCGGCGGATCGCCTCCGACACGGTGAACGCCTGATTCGCATCCACCATCAGCTCGAACTCGTCGCCCACGGCTTCCCGCACCGCAGCCAGCCGCCTCACATCTTCCGCCATGTGCGGCTTGCCCACCTTGAGCTTGGCGCCCTTGAACCCCGCCGCCTTGGCGTTTACCGTCTCTTGGACCAGCGTCTCGAGCGGCAGTTGCAACCAGCCGCCTTCGGTCGTGTAGACCGGCACCCGCGCCTGCGCACCCCCGGCGAGCTTCCACAGCGGCAAGCCGGCGCGCCGCGCTTTGAGGTCCCAAAGCGCCGTGTCGACCGCGGCGAGGGCAAGGCTGGTGATGGCGCCGACGGCCGTGGCATGGGTGTGGAAGAAGAGCGATTTCCAGATCGCCTCGACGAGATCGGGATCGCGGCCGATCAGGCGCGGCGCGAGATGGTCACGCAGCAGCGCAACGACGGACGAGCCGCCGGTGCCGATCGTGTAGGTGTAACCGATGCCTTCCGCACCATCGTCGCAGATGACGCGCACGATCGGCGTCTCCTGGGTGACGAAGGACTGGATGGCATCGCTGCGCGGCACCTTCGGCGGCAGGTCGACCTGCAGGATCTCGACGTGCGCGATCCTGGGCATCAGAAGAACATCTTCGGCAGCCACAGCGAAATCTGCGGCACGTAGGTGATGAGAATGAGCGACAACAGCAACGGCACCAGCCACGGCACGATCGCCATCGTCGTCTTCTCGATGGACATGTTCGCCACGCGTGCGAGCACGAACAGCACCATGCCCATCGGCGGATGGAGCAAACCAATCATGAGATTCAGCACCATCACCAGACCGAAATGCACCGGGTCGATGCCTAACTGCTGCACGACCGGCATCAGCACCGGCACCAGGATCAGGATGGCGGCGGTGGGTTCCAGAAAGCAACCGACGAAGAGCATCAGGAGGTTCGCCAGAAGCAGGAATACCCACGGCGTGTGGGTGAAGGCGAGCACCCATGCCGCGACCATGTCCGTGACACGCGTTGCGGTCAGAAGCCAACCGAAGATGGACGCTGCGGCGACGATGAACATGACCGTGGCGGTCGTCTCGATCGTGTCCATCGACACTTTGACGAGCATCCGCCACTTGAGCGTGCGATACCAGACGAGGCCGAGGAACAGCGCCCAGACGCACGCTGCGATCGCGCCTTCCGTAGGCGTGAACACACCCGTGGTCATGCCGCCGATCAGGAGGACCGGCGTCATGATCGGCAGCACGGCCTCGAAGCGAACCTTCCAGTCGATCGCGAGGAGCAGCAGGAGGCCGATACCGATCGCGATGTTGAATTCGGCGCCCATGCGCATAGCCACCCAGAGAAGCAGCGGGAAGCCGATCACGACACCGAGCTCCGTGAACGCCTTGCCCATGCGGCGCCACTCGAATGCGATGTCGCCACCCCACTGGTGCTTGTGTGCGTAGTACGCCACTGTGACCATCATCAGGACCGCCATCACGACACCGGGCACGATGCCGGCGAGAAAGAGCTGGCCCACCGAAACGTTTGCCATCATTCCGTAGATCACGAACGGCAGCGAAGGCGGAATGATCGGTCCGAGCGTCGCAGACGCCGCCGTGACGCCGACGGAAAATCCCAGGTCGTAGCCATGATCGCGCATGGCCTTGATCTCGATCGTTCCCAATCCCGCGGCGTCGGCGATGGCGGTGCCGGACATCCCCGCGAAGATCACGGAGCCGATGATGTTGACGTGACCCAGGCCACCGCGCAGCCAACCCACCAGTGACAACGCGAAGTTGTAAATGCGATTGGTGATGCCGGCGTTGTTCATCAGGTTGCCGGCGAAAATGAAGAACGGCACCGCCAGCAGCGGGAAGCTGTCGATGCCGCTGATCATGCGGTGCACGACGACCGAAGGCGGCAGGTCGCCCGTGACGAAGATGTACACGAGCGCCGAGCCTGCCATGGCGATGGCGACGGGCACGCCGCCCGCCATCATGGCCAGGAAGGAGCCGAGCAGTGCAGGTGTCATGAAACAGTACTTTCGATACCTGCCTCAGGCCGCTCGAGCAGGCTCCAGCCCTGGCGCCAGTGCTTGATCGCCGTGCCGACCGAGCGAAACGCGGCGAGCGCAAAGCCCACCATGCACACCGCGTAAACAGTGTTCATCGGCAGATCGACGATGGTCATGCGGTAGCTCGTCATCTTTTGCATCATCTGCCACGTGAGCACCGCCGCGCACGCGAAGAACGCAATCTGGATGATGTCCACCACGGTCGCGAAAAAGCGCGCGAGCGGCTTGGGCATGAAGTGATAGAAGAAGTCGACGTGAATGTGGCGCTCGAGCTTCACCGCTGCGGCGAGTGCGATCCACACCGTCGCGATGAGGAGATAGCGCGCGATCTCCTCGGTCCACGATGCCGAGTTGTTGAGCGCGTAGCGGGTGAAGAACTGGTAGAAGATGTCGGCGGCGAGCACCCAGAAGATCACGAACGCGATCCACGCCTCGAGGGGGTAATGGCTGAGATCGATCGGCTCGTCCGTCGCATGAAAGTGACCGTCCTCGTCGAGCACGGGCTCGGGAGAATTCACATCGACGGTGCCTTGCGTCTCAGCCATGTATATACCCCTCGCTTGCTCTTTACTTGATTGCCTGGATCTTGTCCCAATCCGCCTTGGTGTAGCCCATCGACTCGAACGTGATCTGCTTGCGGATCGCGTCCTGGAACGAGCCGAGGTTCGGACTGACCACCGTGAGCCCCTTCTTCTTGAACTCGTCCACGAGCTCGGCTTCGTGCTTGGTGATCTCCGCCGTCGCCTTTGCCGCCGCTTCCTGCGTCACCTCGGTGAAGATCTTCTTGTCCGCGTCCGAGAGCTTGTTCCACACGTGTGGCGCGACCTGCGTCGCGAGCGAGTCCACGATGTGTCCTGTCAGCACGATGAACTTCTGCACCTCGAAGAACTTCTTCGCCTCGATCGTGGTGAGCGGATTTTCCTGTGCGTCGACCGTGCCGTTCTGCAGTGCGAGATACACCTCTGCGAAGGCAATCGGCGTCGGATTGGCGCCGCAAGCTTTCGGCAGCGCCAGGTACGCGGGAACGTCCGGCACGCGCATCTTGAGACCCTTCATGCCGGCGCAATCAGTGAAGTTCTTGTTCGTGGTCGATTGCCGCGTGCCGTAATACGTCATCGCGGTGATCTGGATTCCGCTCTTCTGGCGGTACTCGTCGGTGAGCTGCTTGAAGGCATCGCTTTGCGCCCACTTGATGAGGTGGTCGCCACTGCGGAAGGTGTACGGGTAGTAACCGACGCCGATGCGCGGGAAGGTACGCGCCGCAAACGACAGACCCGAGATGATGACGTCAACCGTGCCGAGCGTGAGCCCCTGGTTGATGTCCGATTCCTTGCCAAGGCTCGACGCCGGGAACACGTCGATGTGATAGCGGCCGTTCGTGCGCTTCTCGATTTCCTGCCCCGCCCATACCGACCACTTGTGGAAGGGCTCCGACGTCTCGTATACGTGCGCCCACTTGATCTTGGTCTGTGCGGCAGCGGGACCCGCGGTGATGCCCATTGCGGCGGCGATCGCCGCCACGCCCAGGATCATTTTGCCAATACGCATGACTCCTCCTTGGTTAAAAATGGGGCGAACGGCCCGAGAACCTTATCTGTCAACTGCGGGCCCGCAGCGAGCCCCGAGATAGTACATAGCGAGTACAGCGAGGGGCGAGCGAGGACACGACAACTACAGTCTGCCGTACGGCCGGCCGAAGGCGGACTGTGCTTTTGCGTATTCCATCGGGCCGTGTAGCCTATTTTTCAGGCGCAGACGACCTGCACCTTGGTGCTCTGATTCTTGTCCGCCGCAGCCTGGAATGCCGCCACCGCATCCGACAACGGGTACTGACCCGACAGGAGCGGACGCACGTCGACACGGCGCGACTCGAGATACTGCACCGCCCAGTCGAACTCGATGCCCCAGCGAAAGGCTCCGCAAAGATCGAGCTCTTTCGCCATGATGTCGTTGACGACGAACGGCAAGGGCTCGTGCGGCAGCGTTCCCACCTGCACGATGCGCGCACCGCGCCTCACCGCCGCGACGCAGCTCTTGAGCGCCGCAAAGCTGCCTGACACCTCGAATGCAGCGTCGAACTGTGGCTTCGACAATGCGTCGGCCTCACGATCTGCGCGGATCGTGCGATCGGCACCCACCTCGCGCGCCTTTGCGAGCGGTCGATCGAGAATGTCCGACACCGTGACCTGCGCGGCACCCGCGAGGCGTGCAGCGATGACCGTCAGACAGCCGATCGTGCCTGCCCCGGTGATCAGCACGGACTTGCCAAGGAGATCGCCGCCCCGGCGCACCGCGTGCAACGCGACGGCCAGCGGCTCGGCAAACGCGAGTTCGCCCAGCGAGACGTCGGTCGACACGGGGAAGCACTGGCGCTCGCCCATGACGAAAAATTCCTGGAACATGCCTTGAACATGCGGATACACGCTGGCGCTGCCCAGGAACTTCATCGACGTGCACAACTGCTCGCGACCCTCCCGGCAGTAGCTGCAGCGCCCGCATGTATGGGACGGGCTGATCGCGACCTTGTCGCCGGCCTTGACCCGCGTGACGCCTGCGCCGATCGCCGTCACCACGCCCGAGGCCTCATGGCCAGGTATGAGCGGCTCGCGAATGACGAAGCTGCCGTTGCGGCCCTCGAAGTAGTAATGCAGATCGGAACCGCAGATGCCCGCGGCCCCCAGCTGCACCAGAACCTCGCCGGGCGCGACATCCGGCGTCGTCGCGGGCTCGATGCGCAGGTCTTCTTTGGCGTGAATGCGGCAGGCAATCATCGAAATCCTTTTTGGGCGAGCGTGGCGAGATAGCCGGAGAGTATCCCAGCCGTTGCTGAAGCGCTTGCACGCCGGCGTCGCGATGCCGGGGCGTCGCGCCCTTGCCGCGCCCGGGTTGCCCCGGGACGCCGAGTGACATGGATGACGATGCGCTGCAGCCGCATCGAAGGGGAAACTGTCCGGGACAGCGGAAGCGAAGGCTAATCCGCTCCGCACCAGTGGTCAAGTGGTCGGACCAATGCGCAAAGTAGAAACAATAAGCAGCGCAGCGGTCCTCGCGTCGTGACGAGCCGGCAAGTCCGCTGATTCGAGACGCCTCTGCACGCGCGATTCGGACACGGCCACGGAGTGCGACCACTGCGAGGATAGAATGCACGCGGGGCCACGCCCAGCAAAACAAAAGCCGATGTCCGCCTCCACCATCCGCGCGATCCGCGCAACGCCAGTCACCGTTCCGCTCGAGGCCACGATCCTGCACAGCAATGGCGCTCACTGGGGGCGTTTCGTGCGCACCATCGTGGAGGTGGAAACCGACGATGGGTACGTCGGGCTGGGTGAGATGGGGGGCGGCGGCGAGGATGCAGCGCGGCAGTTCGCCGCGCTCGGCGAGTACCTGAGGGGGCACGACGTCTTCAGGCTCGAGGCGATGCGCTACGCGATCTGCAACCCCACTGCCAGCCTGTACAACAATCGCACGCAGCTTCACGCGGCCATCGAGTTCGCCTGTCTCGACATCATGGGCAAAAAGCTGGGCGTGCCGGTGCATGCCCTGCTCGGGGGCAAGCTGCGCGATTCGGTCGAGTTCGCGAGCTATCTGTTCTTCCGCTACGGCGCCCCGGATACCGGCGACGGCGAGGTACGCACCAGCGCCCAACTGGTCGAGCACGCACGCGAGCTCAAGGCCGAACACGGCTTTCGGGTGCACAAGCTCAAGGGCGGCGTGTATCCGCCGGAGCACGAGCTCGCGTGTTATCGCGCCATTGCCCAGGCACTGCCCGGCGATCACTTCCGTTACGACCCGAACAGCGCGCTTTCGCTGGCCGATGCGATCGCGTTCGGTCGCGGCATCGAGGATCTTGCAAACGATTACTACGAGGACCCGGTGTGGGGCATGCCGCAGCTCGCGCGCCTCAAGGAGTTCGTACGCATCCCGGTCGCGACGAACACCGTGGTCGTCAACTTCGAGCAGCTTGCGTCCAACGTGCGCAGTCCGGCCGTCGACGTGATCCTTCTCGACACGACGTTCTGGGGCGGTATTCGGCCCTGCATCAAGGCCGCCGGCGTGTGCGAAACAATGGGCCTCGGCGTCGCCGTGCACAGCTCAGGCGAACTCGGGATCCAGCTCGCGACCATGCTTCATCTGGGCGCCGTCCTGCCGAACCTCGGTTACGCCGCGGACGCTCACTATCATCACCTCCTCGACGACGTGATCGTCGGCGGCAAGATGAAGTATCGCGACGGCTGCATCGCCGTGCCCGATGCGCCGGGGCTCGGGGTAGCGCTCGATGCCGACAAGCTCGCGCAATACCATGAGCTCTACCGGCAGCAGGGCGGCTATGCCTAC
This sequence comes from Pseudomonadota bacterium, assembly GCA_030946875.1. GTDB lineage: Bacteria > Pseudomonadota > Gammaproteobacteria > Burkholderiales > Casimicrobiaceae > CAIWHR01. Next base: position 49,998 of record JALYXY010000242.1, read on the forward strand.
GATCGCGATCCGGGGCGCCCGGGCTGGTATCCGCTGATCCCGAATCACGACTGGGCCGATCCGGCCACCTCGCTCAGGCCGCGCATGCGCTGAACGAGCGCCCGCAATCCTCCAGCTCACATTTCACGGACTCTCCCTTCATCACATGCCGTTGCCAGGTACCGCGTACTACATCGAAGTCCATCCCTCGATTCCTCCGGAGCTTGCGCGCCTTCCCGAGCTCGCCAACAACCTCTGGTACAGCTGGGATCGTCCTACGCGCGAGCTGTTTGCACGCCTGCATCCTGAGCTCTGGGAAAGCGTGGGCCAGAGCCCCAAGGCATTCCTGCGGCGCATCGACGAGGATCGCCTGCGCGTGGCAGCGGACGATGACGATTTCATGCGTGGCTACCGTCGGGTGCTCTCGTCCTTCGATTCGTATCACCAATCCTCGGCGCAGCGCGAAGCCACGAGCCTGCCGGGCCCGCACGATCTCGTCGCCTACTTCTGCGCCGAGTTTGGATTTCACGAGAGCTTGCCCATCTACTCGGGAGGTCTCGGAATCCTCGCGGGCGATCACTGCAAGGCCGCAAGCGACCTGCACCTTCCACTGGTCGGCATAGGCCTCCTGTATCGGCAGGGCTACTTCCAGCAGACGCTCGATGGTGACGGCAATCAGGAAGCGGCTTATTCGGATTCCAACTTCTCCGAGCTTCCGATCGAAGCAGCCTGCGATGCTGCGGGCGCGGCCCTGCACGTTCAGGTGCCTCTCGCCGGGCGCGAGGTCAAAGTGCGCGTCTGGCGCGCGAAAGTTGCGCACGTCATCCTCTATCTGCTGGATACCGATCTCCCGGAGAACGGCGAGCCTGACAGGCGCATCACCCATCGACTCTACGGCGGTGACCAGCAGGTTCGCCTCGAGCAGGAGATCGTGCTCGGCGTGGGCGGTGTGCGCGCTCTGCAGGCCCTCGGCGTGACACCCACCGTGTGGCACATCAACGAGGGGCACGCCGCATTCATGATCCTCGAGCGCATGCGGGCCGTCGTGCGCAGTGGGCTCACTTTCGCCGAGGCACTCGAAGCCGTCGCTGCGAACACGCTCTTCACCACCCACACCGCAGTGCCTGCGGGGCACGACCACTTCGCGGCCGAGACGATCGTCGCGTATTTCGAGGACTATTGCCGCACCCTGTCGCTGGCGCCCGAGACTCTCGCCGCCATCGGCCAGATGCCCGGTGGGCACGCGTTCAACATGACGGCTCTGGCGCTGCGCGGCTCGCGCTTCCACAACGGCGTGTCACGCATCCATGGAGAAGTGTCCGCGGGCATGCTCCAGCATCTCTGGCCGCAGGTGCCGGCCAACGAGAACCCGATTGATTACGTGACGAACGCGGTGCACTCGCGAACGTTCATGGCGACGGAGTGGGCCGACATGTTCGACCGCTTCATCGGCCATGGCTGGATGCAACGGCTTAGTCAGGGTGATGCCCGCGCCGAGATCGATTGCATTCCCGACCACCTCTTCTGGTCGGTCCATCAGTACCTGAAGAGCCGGATGCTGCAGGTGGTGCAGCAGCGCGTAAGGGCGCAGCACTTTCGCAACCAGGGGAGCGAGGCGCACCTCGATCGCATCCTGCGCTTCGCCGATCCTGCGGACCCGCACGTGCTCACGATCGGGTTCGCGCGCCGGTTCGCGACGTACAAGCGCGCAGGATTGCTGTTCGACGATCTGGATTGGTTGCGCCAGATCGTCACCGACGCGCAGCGGCCGGTGCTTCTGGTATTTGCCGGGCGGGCGCATCCCGCTGACGTCCCGGGCCAGGACATCATCCGACGCATCGCCTCAATCGCGCGCATGCGCGAATTCGAAGGTCGCATCCTGCTGGTCGAGGGCTACGACCTGCGGCTCGCGCGGCGACTCGTGGCCGGGGTCGACGTATGGCTCAACAATCCCGTGTATCCGCTCGAAGCCTCCGGCACCTCCGGCATGAAAGCCGGGATGAATGGCGTCATCAACCTGTCCGTGCTCGACGGCTGGTGGGGCGAAGCGTACGCGGGCGACAACGGGTGGGCCATCAAACCCGCCAACGCCGCGGCCGATCCGGCGAAGCGCGACGCCGAAGAGTCGCGCACCCTGTACGAGTTGCTGCAGGATCACGTGCTGCCCATGTACTACGACCGTGCCGCAGGGGGCTATTCGCCGGCGTGGATCCGCATGGCCAAACGCTCGATCGCCACCATCCTGCCGCGGTTCCGCGCAGGGCGCATGGTGGAGGATTACATCCAGAAGTTCTATGCGCCGGCTGCGCGCGCGCACCGCACCTTCTCTGACAACGACTACGCAGTGGCCCGCGACGTCGCGCACTGGAAAGAGCGCGTGCGCGCGGCATGGCCCGGTGTGCGGGCGCAGCGCACCGACCTGCCGATCGGCACCATTCCATATGGGCAGGCACTCACCCTCGAGGTCACGATCTTCCTGAACGGACTCACCCCAGCCGACCTGCGGGTCGAGCTCATGGTATTTCCGTCAGCGGTGAAGGGGCAGCGCGAGACCGCGCATCTGCCTTTCGCGCTGCGCGACGGCCCCACCGACCCGGATACCGCCAAGTGGTCGCTGCAGTTCAGGCCTGACCGGTGCGGCGGTATCGATTACCGCATCCGTGTGTTTCCTTCACGCCCCGAGCTCGTGCATGCGCTCGAGACGGGCCTCTTGCTCTGGCTGTAAAGCGCGCGCGGATAGCGCTTTCACTCGTCGCCGCACGTTGCGCGCCGGAGACGTGATCGACCACACGCGCACACATTTGCGCGGGCATGAAACGTGCATCGCGATCCGCTTCGTTAGGGGAATCACGTGCTGTCGGACCAGGGTATTTACTTCTTTCGTGAGGGGACCAACGGTCGCCTGTACGATGCACTGGGCTGCCATCTCAGGGTAGACGGCGCGCGATTCAGCGTCTGGGCACCGAATGCATCATCGGTGTCGGTGATCGGCGAGTTCAACGGCTGGAATGCCGGCGCTCACCCGCTCGTTGCGCGCGCGGACGGGTCGGGCCTGTGGGATGGTGAAATTCCCGGGGTCGCGCGCGGTCAGGCTTACAAGTACCGGATCGTCAGCGCGCACAACGGGGCGATCCTCGAAAAGGCGGACCCGTTCGCCTTTTATGCCGAAGTCTCGCCCCGCACCGCCTCGCGCGCCTGGACGCTGGACTACGATTGGCGCGACGGCGCATGGATGGCGCAGCGCCGACGCCGCAACGCACTGGACGCACCGATCTCGATCTACGAAGTGCACCTCGGCTCGTGGCGCCGCGATGCGAACAACAGCTTTCTGGGCTACCGCGAGACGGCGATCGCGCTCGCCGAATATGCCGTCGCGATGGGCTTCACGCACGTCGAGCTTCTGCCGGTCACCGAGCATCCCTTCTATGGGTCCTGGGGCTATCAGACCACCGGCTACTTCGCACCGACCTCACGCTTCGGCACGCCCCAGGATTTCATGTACCTGGTCGACGTGCTGCATCAGCACAACGTCGGCGTCATCCTGGATTGGGTTCCCTCGCACTTTCCAAACGATGCGCACGGCCTCGCATGGTTCGACGGCACGCAGCTGTACGAGCATGCGGATGCGCGGCAAGGATTCCATCCGGAGTGGAACAGCTGCATCTTCAACTACGGTCGCAACGAGGTGCGGGCGTTCCTGCTCTCCTCGGCGCTGTTCTGGCTCGACAAGTATCACATCGACGGGCTGCGCGTGGACGCGGTCGCGTCCATGCTGTACCTCGACTACGCGCGGAAGGCCGGCGAGTGGGTGCCCAACGTCCACGGCGGCAGGGAAAATCTCGAGGCGATCTCGTTCCTGCGCATGCTCAACGAAGCCGCCTATCGCGACCACCCTGACACCCAGGTGATCGCCGAGGAGTCAACGTCGTGGCCCATGGTGTCGCGTCCGGTCTCCGCCGGAGGACTCGGCTTCGGCATGAAGTGGAACATGGGATGGATGCACGACACGCTCGATTACATGCACCAGGATCCCGTACATCGCAAGCACCATCACGAGCGGATCACGTTCTCGATCTGGTACGCGTTCTCCGAGAATTTCGTGCTGCCGCTGTCGCATGACGAGGTCGTCCATGGCAAGGGATCGCTGATCGGCAAGATGCCGGGCGACACCTGGCAGCAGTTCGCGAACCTGCGGTTGCTCTTCGGCTACATGTGGACACATCCGGGCAAGAAGCTCCTGTTCATGGGCTGCGAGTTCGGGCAGCGCCGCGAGTGGGCCCATGACAGCGCGCTCGAATGGCCCGTGCTGCAGTATTCCGAGCACAGCGGGCTCAAGCGGTGGGTCGCCGATCTCAACGCGCTGTACCGGAGCGAGCCCGCGCTCTACACGCGCGACTTCGAGCCGGCAGGCTTTCGCTGGGTCGATGCAAGCGACTATCAGGCGAGCGTCATTGCGTTCCTGCGCTACGGCGAGAGCGGTTCGCCGGTGCTCGTCGTGTGCAACTTCACCCCTGTGCCGCGGCACAACTACGGCGTGGGCGCGCCCTGCGGAGGCTTCTGGAAAGAGCTGCTGAACAGCGATGCCACCGAGTACGGCGGAAGCGGCAGCGGCAACCTCGGAGGCGTGAATGCCGTACCGGTGCCAGCGCATGGCTTCATGCAATCCCTGACGATCACCCTGCCGCCGCTCGGTATCGTCATTCTCAAGCCGCAAGGAGAGCGAAATGGCGGCCACTGAACGCGCAAGCCGCAAGAGCCCGCCCGCCGCGGCGGAGCGCCGCGCACGCGGTGCTGCGAACTCCGCAGGGGCGCGGTTGCCGGGCGACGGTCGGGCACGCGCGGTGATCGAGAGCATCGCTCCGGCAGTGGATAACGGCCGCTTCGCGATCAAGCGCGTTGCGGGCGATGAAGTGGGCATCGAAGCCGATTGCTTCGCCGATGGTCACGACCAGATCGCGTGTCTCCTCCTGTGGCGGCGCGCCGACGCGAGACAGTGGGAAAGCGTGCCGATGCAGCCTCTCGGCAACGATCGATGGTGTGGCGTCTTCACTGTGGGCGGGCCGGGAAGCTACCGCTACACCGTTGCCGCCTGGGTGGACCCCTTCCTGTCGTGGCGACATGATTTTGCGCGGCGCATCGATCCCGATGATCTCCTGATGGCGGCACGCATCGGTGCCGAGCTCGTACGCAAGGCGCTGGAGCGCGCACAGTCAGCCGGCAAGTCGGCAAGTGACGATCGTGAGCGACTGTCACGCTGGGCGAACGATCTCGCGCATGCGCAGACGCCCGAGCAGATTCGCGAGCTCGGTCTCGATGCATCACTGGCAGCGATTGCGCAGCGCTACCCCGATCGCGACTTCGAAACCGTTTATCCGGTCGAATTCCCGCTGACCGTCGACCGCCTGCGCGCCCGCTTCTCCTCGTGGTACGAGCTGTTTCCGCGCTCTGCCTCCGATGACCCCGGGCGACATGGCACGTTTCGCGACTGCGAGGCTCGCCTCCCCTACATCGCCGGCATGGGCTTCGACGTGCTGTACCTGCCGCCGATCCATCCCATCGGGCGCGAGCGACGCAAGGGCCCCAACAACACGCTCCTCGCAACGGAAGAAGACGTGGGCAGCCCGTGGGCCATCGGCGCTGCAGAGGGCGGGCACACCGCCATCCATCCCGCGCTCGGAACGGCGGAGGAGTTTCGCGAGCTCCTGGCCGCCGCGAAATCCTACGGCATGGAGATTGCGCTCGACATCGCTTTCCAGACTGCGCCTGACCACCCTTACGTGAAGCAGCATCCGGCGTGGTTCAGGCGGCGCCCGGACGGCAGCGTTCAGTACGCCGAGAATCCGCCAAAGAAATACCAGGACATCTACCCGTTCGACTTCGAGAACGAGGACTGGCAGGCGTTGTGGCGCGAGCTCGCCGGCGTGTTCACGTTCTGGATCGAGCAGGGCGTGCACGTGTTCCGCGTCGACAATCCGCATACCAAGCCATTCGCCTTCTGGGAATGGGCGATCGCGCGCATCAAGGAGCAGCACCCGCAGGTGCTCTTCCTGGCCGAGGCGTTCACGCGGCCCAAGGTCATGCACCGCCTCGCCAAGCTCGGATTCACGCAGTCGTACACGTACTTCACCTGGCGCAACACGAAGCAGGAGCTCACCGAATACTTCACCGAGCTGAGCGCGGGCCCCGGGCGCGAGTACTTCCGGCCGAACGCATGGCCCAACACGCCCGACATTCTTCCCGAATCGCTGCAGGTCGGCGGACGTCCGGCGTTCATGCAGCGACTGCTGCTCGCTGCGACGCTGTCATCCAACTACGGCATCTACGGACCTGCCTTCGAGCTCATGGAGCACGAGCCAAGGCAACCTGGCAGCGAGGAATACCTCAACTCGGAAAAGTACGAGATCAAGCACTGGGATCTCGCAGGCCCCGACAGCCTCGCGCCGTTCATTGCGCGGGTCAATCGCGCGCGCCACGACAATCCGGCGCTGCAGTCGAACGAGGGTCTCGCCTTTCAGCCCACCGACAACGCGCAATTGATCTGTTACGCGAGGTTCGATGCGGAGCTTCCTGCCGACGACCCGACGCGCAACGTGGTCATCGTCGTGGTCAATCTCGACCTGCAGTATCGCCAGGCGGGTTGGGTCGACCTCGATCTGGAAACGCTCGGGCTCGATCCCTCGGTGCCGTTCCAGGTGCACGATCTCCTCACCGACGCCCGCTACCTGTGGCGCGGACCACGCAATTACGTCGAGCTCGATCCGAACCGCGTACCCGCGCACGTTTTCCGGGTACGCCGTCGCGTGAAGAGCGAGGTCGATTTCGACAACTTCGAGTGACCCAGGCCTCAAACGTGGACACGCGGACAAACTCCGATCTCGCAAACGACGCGGCCCCCGCGGCTGCGCCCGAGGACGAGTTCTGGTATCTCGACGCGATCGTCTACGAGCTCCACGTCAAGGCTTTCTTCGATTCCAACGACGACGGCATCGGCGATTTCCGGGGCCTCACCCAGAAGCTCGATTACATCAAGGAGCTCGGCGTCACGGCGATCTGGCTCCTTCCGTTCTATCCGTCGCCGATGAAAGACGACGGCTACGACGTCGCCGACTATCACAACGTGGCAGCCGAGTACGGCACGCGCGCGGACTTCAGGCACTTCGTCCGCGAGGCGCACCGACGTGGCCTGCGCGTGATCACCGAGCTGATCGTGAATCACACCTCGGATCAGCACCCATGGTTTCAGGCTGCGCGGCGCGCGCCTTCCGGTTCGGACAAGCGCAACTATTACGTCTGGAGCGAGGATCCAAACCGGTACGCGGGGACGCGCATCATCTTCACCGACACCGAGAAGTCCAACTGGACGTGGGACGAAGTCGCCAAGGCTTACTACTGGCATCGCTTTTTCAGCCACCAGCCCGACCTGAATTTCGACAACCCCAAGGTGCTGAAGGCCATCATCAAGACGATGGAGTTCTGGCTCGACTACGGCGTCGATGGCTTCAGGCTCGACGCGATCCCGTACCTTGCCGAGCGCGAAGGCACCAACAACGAGAACCTGCCGGAAACACACGCCATCATCAGGCAGATTCGCGCTGCGATCGATGCCCGGCATCGCGGCAAGCTGCTCCTCGCCGAAGCCAACCAGTGGCCCGAGGATGTTCGGGAGTACTTCGGAAACGGCGACGAGTGCCACATGGCGTATCACTTTCCGCTCATGCCGCGCATGTACATGGCCATTGCGCAGGAAGACCGCCATCCGATCGTCGAGATCATGGCGCAGACGCCCGACGTGCCGGCCAATTGTCAATGGGCGATCTTCCTGCGCAACCACGACGAGCTCACGCTCGAGATGGTCACCTCCAAAGAGCGCGACTACATGTACCAGATGTATGCCGCCGATCCGCGTGCACGCATCAACGTCGGCATCCGCCGCCGGCTCGCGCCGCTGCTCGACAACGACGAGGAGAAGATCCGCCTCATGAACGGTCTCCTGCTGTCGATGCCCGGCACGCCGGTCATCTACTACGGCGACGAGATCGGCATGGGCGACAACGTCTATCTCGGGGATCGCAATGGCGTACGCACGCCGATGCAATGGAAGCCCGAGCGCAATGCGGGGTTCTCGAGCACCGATCCGCAACGGGCGTATCTGCCGCCGATCATGGATGCGATCTACGGCTATCACGCGGTGAATGTCGAGGCGCAGGAGCGCGAGCCGTCTTCACTGCTCAACTGGATGCGCCGCATGCTCCGCGTGCGCAAATCGGTGAAGGCATTCGGCCGCGGCAAGCTGCTCTTCCTCAAGCCCGCCAACCGCAAGATCCTTGCGTATGTGCGCGAATTCCACGACGAGCAGATCCTGTGCGTGTTCAATCTCGCGCGCACCGCGCAGCCGGTCGAGCTCGACCTTTCAGCGTACAAGGGTCGCGTGCCGGTGGAGCTCCTCGGTCGCGCGGCCTTTCCCCCCGTTGGCGATGGCCCCTACATGCTGTCGCTGCCGAGCCACGGCTTCATGTGGTTTCAGCTCACCCGGAACGAAGACATGCCGTCTGGCACCGACGACTCCTCTGGCCGGGAGGAGTTGCCAGTCCTGGTGCTCTTCGACGGCTGGAACAGCCTGTTCCGCGATCGCGTGGTGCCATGGCGCATCGGCATGGCCGAGAAGGTGCGCGCGCAAGTCGAGCGAACGCTTCTTCCAGCCTATGTGGCAGCGCAGCGCTGGTATGCCGGGAAGGGCGCCGTGCTGAACCGTGTGGCGCTGCAGGAGTCGCTCGAGTGGCCAGAGAGCGATGACGCGTCGTGGCTCGTTGGCACGTTCGCAGCCGAGCGCGAGGGCGGACCGGCGCAGGCCTACTTCATGCCGCTTGCACTGGTCTGGGAAGAGGCCGAGGAGGAACGCTATCGCGGGCTGCTGCCGGCGGGGCTCGCCCGAGTGAGACAGCAGGCACAGATCGGCGTCATTGCCGATGCCGTCGCCGACGAGCGCTTCGTGCGTGCGGTCGTCGAATGTATCGGCAGCGGCCGCGTCGTGCAGGGCGAACACTGCGCGCTGCGCGGCCGACCCACCGCCGCATTTGCGAAGCTTGCTGCACCCGAAACCGCCGAGCTCCCCGTGCGCGTGGCGAGCAAGCACAGCAGCAACAGCACCGTGGCGCTGGGCGACCGTCTCTTTCTCAAGATCTACCGTCGCATCGAAGCCGGGGAGAATCCCGAGGCGGAGATCGGGCGCTTCCTCACCGAGGTTGCGCACTTCAAGCACTGCGTGCCGGTGGCAGGAACGTTGGAGTTCACGGGTGCCGACGGGGTGCCGACCAGCGTCGCGCTCCTGCAGGGGTATGTCGAGCACCAGGGAGACGGGTTCGAATACAGCGTCAACTATCTCGCGCAGTTCCTCGAGCAGCCAGTCGGGAGGCCCGGCGATGCAACGGTCGAGGATCGGCATGGCGGCTACCTGGCGCTCGTGCGCACGCTCGGCCTGCGCACGGGCGAGCTTCATGCGGCGCTTGCGATGCGCACAGGGGATCCGGCGTTCGATCCGGAGACGTCGACGGCGGCCGATGTGAGCGGCTGGTGCACTCAGGCGGTCGAAGAGGCAGATCGCGTGCTCGACCGCCTTGCGGCGCGTCTGCCGACACTTGCCGGCTCCGTTCGCGCGCAGGCCGAGGAGGTGCTCGCCCGGCGGGCAGATATCGCAATGCGCCTCGCCGCTGCCTGCGAGGAGGCCGATGGCACCGTCCGCATGCGTATCCACGGCGACTATCACCTGGGTCAGGTGCTGCTCGTCGAAAACGATTTCATCATCGCTGATTTCGAAGGCGAGCCCGCGCGCACTCTCGTCGAGCGTCGCCGCAAGCACTCACCGCTCAAGGATGTCGCCGGCATGCTGCGCTCCTTCGACTACGCGATGCACATGGCGCTGGACCGCGCTGCGACCCCGCATATCGAGCACGCGCAGGAGCTGGCACCCCTTGCGCAGCAATGGCAGCGCGCCGCTGCCGAGGCCTTTCTCAACGAATACCGGTCTGCGGTGGCATCCGCGGGTCTCTTCCCCAACTGGGCGAGCGCGCAGTCGCTGCTCGAGTTCTTCATGCTCGAGAAGTCCATGTACGAGCTTGCCTACGAGGTCGAGAATCGCCCTGCCTGGGTGTCGATCCCGCTGCGCGGCATCGTTCAGGCGC
>JALYXY010000265.1 GCA_030946875.1 Pseudomonadota bacterium
GCCGCCTTTTTTTCGCTCTCGATTCGCCTCGCATGTCCACAATGACTCCCTCCGAAATCGTCAGCGAACTCGACAAGCACATCGTCGGGCAGAGCGCCGCCAAACGCGCGGTGGCGATCGCAATGCGCAATCGCTGGCGCCGCCAGCAGGTGCCTGAGCCGCTGCGCCACGAGATCACGCCCAAGAACATTCTGCTGATCGGCCCCACCGGCGTGGGCAAGACCGAGATCGCGCGACGACTCGCGCGGCTCGCCGACGCTCCCTTCATCAAGGTCGAGGCGACGAAATTCACGGAGGTCGGTTACGTGGGTCGCGATGTCGACACCATCGTGCGCGATCTCGTGGAGGTGGCGATCAAGGAGACGCGCAGTGGCGAAGCGGCCAAAGTGCGCGACCGTGCGGCCGATGCGGCGGAGGAACGGGTGCTCGACGTGCTCCTGCCACCGGCGCGCGAGATGAGCTTCCAGGACCCGCAGCCCACCGACTCCAGCACGCGGCAGAAATTCCGCAAGATGTTGCGGGAGGGCAAGCTCGACGACAAGGAGATCGAGATCGAAATGGCAGCCATGCCGGCGCAGATGGAAATCATGGCGCCGCCCGGCATGGAGGACCTGACCGGGCAGCTGCAGGGCATGTTCCAGCAGCTGTCGGGCAGCCGCCGCAAGGTGCGCAAGATGAAGGTCCCCGAGGCCCTGAAGGCGATCACCGAAGAAGAAGCCGGGCGACTGGTCAACGATGACGAAATCAAGGCCCGCGCGCTCGCCAACGTCGAGCAGAACGGCATCGTATTTCTTGACGAGATCGACAAGATCGCTGCGCGGCAGGAGACGCACGGTGCCGATGTTTCGCGACAGGGGGTGCAACGCGATCTCCTGCCGCTCGTGGAAGGCACGAGCGTGTCAACCAAGTACGGAATGGTCCGCACCGATCACATTCTCTTCATTGCGTCCGGTGCCTTTCATCTGTCGAAGCCATCGGACCTGATTCCGGAGCTGCAGGGCCGCTTCCCCATCCGGGTCGAGCTGTCGTCGCTTTCGGTCGCCGACTTCGAGCAGATCCTGACCGCGACCGATGCATGCCTCGTGCGTCAGTACGAGGCGCTGCTCGCCACCGAAGGCGTGCATCTTGAATTCAGGGCCGATGGCATCACGCGTCTTGCTCAGATCGCGTTCTCGGTCAACGAACGACAGGAGAACATCGGAGCGCGCAGGCTTTACACCGTCATGGAGCGCCTGCTGGACGAGATCTCCTACGGCGCATCGAAGCACGACGGCACGACGATCGCCATCGACGCTGCCTATGTCGACCATCGTCTCGCAGGCATCGCCGGCGACGACAACCTTGCGCGCTATATCCTGTAGGTCACGCGACACACGATCGAGGTATCGACGCTGCAGGACGGCAAATCAGATCGACCATTCGTGTGGCAAGCGCACCACCAGCGCGGCTGACGGATGATCGGACGCGTCCTTGGCATTTTCCTTCCGGTCCTGGCGATCGTCGCGATCGGATTCCTTTACGCCCGGCGCGTGAAGCCCGACATGGGTCCGGTGAATCGCCTCAGCATGACGGTGCTCGCTCCGGCCCTCATCTTTTCGGCGCTCGCAAGCAGGGACTTCGACGTGCACCAGCACGCCCGGCTGATGCTTGGCGCGCTCGGTGTAGTCCTCGGCTCGGGGGTGCTCGCATGGCCGCTGGCGCGCCTGCTGCGTGTCGACCCGCGAACATTCGTGCCGCCTGTCATGTTCAACAATTGCGGCAACATGGGATTACCGCTGTCGGTGCTTGCGTTCGGCGAGGCGGGGTTCCCGGCCATGGTGGCGCTCTTCGCCATCTCCAACCTCACACAGTTCACCCTCGGTACGTGGCTCATGGACCACCGCGCACGGTTTCGCAGTCTGCTGCGCAACCCGATGGTGTGGGCGACGTTCCTCGGCTTTTCATTCGCGCTCGCCCATCCTCCGCTACCGCAGTGGCTGATGCAGGCGGTGAAGATCGCAGGTGACGGGCTCGTGCCTTTGATGCTGATTTCGCTTGGCGCACGACTCGCCGACGTGCACCTCGGCGACTGGCGTCTCGGATTCATCGGAGGCGTCGCGTGTCCCGTCACGGGCCTCATCATGGCGCTCGTCCTGGCACCCTCGATCGGCCTGTCGCCCGACCAGCAGGGGCTCTTGATCCTGTTCGGATGCCTTCCGCCCGCCGTGGTCAACTTCATGGTCGCGGAACAGTTTCGTCAGGAGCCGGCGAAGGTCGCATCGATCGTGCTCATCGGCAACATGCTGGCGCTGGCATTCGTGCCGATCGGCCTTGCGCTGGCGCTCCATCGCAGCGGCTGACGCTCCTCACGCTGCCCGGCGGAACGTCGCGAGAAACGCACCGGCGGCGATGAACAGGCCACCGAACCCGCGATTCAGCCACTTCACATGCGCCGGATCGTTCAACGTGCGAAGCAGCCGGGCGGCGAGCCCGGTGTACCCGTTCATGACGACAAGGTCGGTGAAGAAGAGCGTCGCACCGCAGATCGCGTACTGCGGAAGCTGCGGTCGATCGGCGTCGATGAACTGCGGCAGCACGGCGAGCATGAACACGATGCCTTTCGGGTTGGTAGCGTTCACGAGGAAGCCGCGCAGCAGCAGCTGCCGTGGTGTCGCCTGCAGAACGACGTCGGCCGCGCTCGGGACGATCGGCGCTCCGGAGGCGCGCCACTGTTCGACGCCGAGCCACACCAGGTAGGCCACGCCGAGCCACTTCACGACGACGAACGCGAGAACGGACGTCGACAGCAGCGCCCCCAGACCCGCTGCCACGATCGTGAGGATGAGCAGGATCCCGAGCTGCAGTCCCGCGATGTTCCACAACGCGCGTCGATATCCGTACCGCATACCGGCGGCCATGCACGAGATCGCGCCCGATCCCGGTGAGAGGCTGATGAGCCACGATGCTACGAAAAATGCGAGCCACGTGTCGAGCGACATCAGACACCGCGTCCACTGTTACTTCGGCATCTCCGCGCCCCGCCCGGCGTCGCGCGGCATCGAAGGGCCACTCGGGTAGCCACTCGGGCGGCCGGACAGCGGGCCGGAGAGCTGCGTCGGGAGCCGGCCCGACGTGGATCACCCCGCCCGTTCACCCGGCGAGAGCGTCCCGAATGATCTGCCGCGTCAGGATCTCGGGCAACAGCTGTGGAGCCTTTTGCGGCCGATGAAGGACATACACGGGCACGCCGTTACGGCCGAGCGCTGCGAGCGCCGCAGTGATCTCCGGATCACGGCGCGTCCAGTCCGCCCGCAGCAGCGCGACTTCGCCGCGATCGAAGGCACTCCTGATCTCGCGCGAGTCCAGAACCAGCCGCTTGTTGACCTGGCAGGTCACGCACCACGCTGCGGTGAAATCCACGAACACCGTACGCCCGGCGGCCGTGAGCTCCGCGAGCTTCGCCGGACTGTACGCTCCCCAGCGCGGGTCAGCGCTCTCGTGGTCGCGTGATTCGCGGTTCTGCGCGTCGGGCATGAAGAGGGGCGCGGCGATCAATGCGCCAGCACCCAACGCGAGCACACCCGCGATGCTCCACGCCCGTGCCGCTCCCATCCGCACGAGGTGCCACGCCCACAGCATGAAGGCGAGGACCAGTAGCGCGAGCAGAAGCCGCAGCACCGCATCGTTGTCACGCTGGATGCCGAGCACCCAGGCAAGCCAGATCACGGTGCCGTAGAGCGGGAAGGCGAGCAGCTGCTTCATCCGCAGGAGCCACGGCCCCGGTCGTGGCAATCGCTTGCGCCACGCAGGGAACCAGGCGAGCAGCACGTAGGGCAGCGCCATGCCGATCCCGAGTGCAACGAACACGAGCAATGTGGTGAGCGCCGAGCCGGTAAGCGCATACCCGAGCGCCGCGCCCATGAACGGTGCCGTGCACGGCGAAGCGATGATCACGGCGAGCACGCCGGAGCCGAAGGCGTCCAGTGCGCGATTCCGGGACGTCCAGTTCGCGATGCCGGACGGTACGAGCTGGCCGAATTCGAAGAGTCCTGAAAGATTGAGTGCGAGCACGAAAAACAGCATCGCGAGGCCGCTCACCACGGCAGGTGATTGCAGCTGGAATCCCCACCCGATCTGCTCGCCCGCCGCTCTCAAACCGGAAAGCACGAGCCCCAGCGCGACGAAGGTAAGAAGCACACCGCAGGCGAAGGCCACCGCCTCGGTGCGCATCGACCGGTTGCCGTCGCCCTCGCGAGCGAACCCGAGCACCTTGAGCGAAAGCACCGGGAACACGCAGGGCATGAGGTTCAGGAACAGTCCGCCCACCAGTGCGAGGCCGAGCGCCACTGCAAGCGACGACGGGGCCGCGGAACCGCCGCTCGTGTCGAGCGTCACGGCGGCGAGCTCGGGCCGCGGACCCGCGGTGACCGCCCCGACGACGGGCACGTCGATGATGGCGGCGCGCACGCCGCCGCCCGCGCTCCCGGCGGGCAATGCGCGGCTGCCGGTGATCACGCCGGAAAGCGTTCGCAGATTGCCCGCGAGCGCGCTCGACACCGGCAGCGTCATCACGAAAGCATCGCCGTTACGCGTGAGCAACTGTGGCCGCGATGGCTCGATTCGGTCAGGGTCGAATGCAAAGAAATGGAGCTCGCCGGGATCCACGGCGGGTGTCGGCGGCTTGAGTTCGAGATCGATGGTAGGGCCACGACCGATCGCGCTCACCTGCCAGCCCGTCAGAGCCACCGGCAAGGCACCGCGCGCCGAAGCGACGGAGGAAGCCCACTTCGAAGCGGGCCCCGGATCGCCTGAAACCGGCAACGTCAGCGTGAGGTCAGCGCCTTCGGGAATGCAGGTTTCGCGACACACGAGCCAATCTGCACGGGCCGCGAGTTGTGTCGGCTGACCCGTGGCGAGCGTCGCGGAGGGGTTGATCTCGACGAGATGCAGGACCTCGCCTTCGTAGCCGTAATTGACGAGCGGCCCTGCATGCAGCACGCGCGGTGCCGGCCACTGGATCGGCCCGGCGGTGATGCCGTCCGGAAGCTTCCATGCGAGTGTCGTCGGCAGGCCCGAATCGCCGGGGTTTTGCCAGTAGGTGTGCCATCCCGGTGCGAGCTTGAGCCGCAGGGCAATGGTCACGGGTACGCCCGGAGTCAGCGCGCTCCGCTCGGCCACGAGCTCGGCCTCGACATGCTCCGAGCGCACCGCCTGCGCAAGCACCCCGTGCGGGCACGCGAGCATGACGAACAGTGCGCAGACAAGACGCGCCAACGCGAGCGAGCGTGAGGGTGACGTGGACAGCACCTTCATGCAGGAAGAGAGCGGGGGGTGTGACATGGGAATTCGATTTTACGCGTCGGCTCCGGCTCGCGGACCCGCCCACCCGGGCGCGTCCAGCCAACCGGAGCTTCACGCCGACGAGCGGTGCTGCCAGGCGCTAAGAACACGTGGAGACCCCTGACGCCTTTGCTACCACGAGCAAGTCCCGTTTATTCCCGCGTGGAGACATGCATCGCGCAGCGCCGGCGTCCAGGCGATT
Organism: Pseudomonadota bacterium; assembly: GCA_030946875.1. GTDB lineage: Bacteria > Pseudomonadota > Gammaproteobacteria > Burkholderiales > Casimicrobiaceae > CAIWHR01. The sequence continues at coordinate 5,522 of JALYXY010000265.1, forward strand.
CACGTGCGCTCACGTATACTCGGAAGCTGACCTGCCGCGTCATCCACTGCGACGCATGAAGCCCTTCGAACCCACCGGCATTGAAGCGACGGCGCAAGCCCACTGGCGCGACGGCGATGTCTATCGCGCGGTCGAGCGCCCTGATCGTCCCAAGTTCTATTGCGTGTCCATGCTGCCCTATCCATCCGGCAAGCTGCACATGGGTCACGTGCGCAACTACACGATCAACGACGTGATGTACCGGCACTTGCGCATGAAGGGCTGGAACGTGCTGATGCCGATGGGTTGGGACGCGTTCGGCCTGCCGGCGGAGAACGCCGCGATGAAAAGCGGCGAAGCTCCGGCGCGATGGACCCACGAGAATATCGCCTACATGAGGCAGCAGCTCAAGGCGATGGGCCTCGCCATCGACTGGTCGCGCGAGTTCGCGACATGCGACCCTGATTACTACCGATGGAACCAGTGGTTCTTCCTGCGCATGCTCGAAAAAGGCATCGCGTACCGCACCACCGGCGTGGTCAATTGGGATCCCGCCGACCAGACCGTGCTCGCGAACGAGCAGGTGATCGATGGCCGCGGCTGGCGCTCGGGCGCGCCGGTGGAGAAGCGCGAGATCCCGATGTATTACCTGCGCATCACGCAGTACGCCGAGGAGCTTCTCGCCTGCCTCGACACGATGCCGGGATGGCCCGAGCGCGTGAAGATCATGCAGGCCAACTGGATCGGCAAGAGCGTCGGCGTGCGCTTCGCGTTTCCTCACGACATTCGCGATTCGGGCGGCGAGCCGCTGGGTGGCGGAAAGCTTTACGTCTTCACGACGCGTGCGGACACCATCATGGGCGTCACGTTCTGCGCGGTCGCCGCAGAGCATCCGCTTGCCACGCATGCCGCGCAATCCGATCCTGCGCTCGCTGAATTCATCGCTGAGTGCAAGCGGGGCAGCGTCATGGAAGCGGACCTCGCGGTGATGGAGAAGAAGGGCATGCGCACGGGCCTTCACGTCACCCATCCGCTGACGGGTGCCCCCCTGGAGGTGTGGGTCGGCAATTACGTGCTCATGAGCTACGGTGACGGCGCGGTGATGGGCGTTCCCGCGCATGACGAGCGTGACTTTGAGTTTGCCAAGAAATATGGCCTCCCGATCCGGCAGGTGATCACCATTGACGGCGAGACATTCTCGACCGATGCCTGGCAGCCCTGGTACGAGGACAAGACGCGCGGTCGCTGCATCCAGTCCGGGAAGTACGACGGACAGGGATCTGAAGCGGCCGTGCAGGCTGTGGCAATCGACCTCGCGGCCGGCGGGTTGGGTGAAATGAAAACCACCTATCGCCTTCGCGACTGGGGCATCTCACGACAGCGCTACTGGGGCACGCCCATCCCGATCGTGCATTGCGCGACATGCGGCGAGGTGCCCGTGCCCGACGAGCAGCTTCCGGTGCTGCTGCCCGAAGACCTCGTTCCGGATGGCAGCGGCAACCCGCTCGCGCGACGCGCCGACTTCGTGAATACCGCGTGTCCCCGCTGCGGCGCGCCCGCGCGTCGCGAGACGGACACCATGGACACGTTCGTCGACTCGTCGTGGTACTTCATGCGCTATGCCTCGCCGGGCGCGCCGACGATGCTCGATGATCGGGAGCGCTACTGGATGCCGATGGATCAGTACATCGGCGGCATTACCCACGCCATCCTGCACCTTCTATACGCGCGCTTCTGGACTAAGGTGATGCGCGACTTCGGTCTCGTGCACTACGCCGAGCCTTTCCTGCGTCTCCTCACGCAGGGCATGGTGCTCAACCACGCATTTTTCCGGCGCAACGCCAAGGGTGGAACCGATTACATCGCACCGGAGAGCGTCAATGTGCAGCGCGATGCGTCGGGAGCGATCACCGGAGGCACGTCGAAGCTCGACAACCTGCCGGTCGAGTACGACGGTCTGGGCACGATGTCGAAGTCGAAGCTCAACGGTGTCGACCCTCAGGACATGATCGAGCGCTACGGGGCAGACGCCTCGCGGCTTTTCGTCATGTTCGCGAGCCCGCCGGAGCAAACGATCGAGTGGTCGGACACCGGTGTGGAAGGGGCGCACCGGTTCCTGCGCCGGTTGTGGACGCAGGCACAGCAGCGCGTCGAAATCATTACCCGGACACCGGATGGCTTCGACTGGCGCGACGCCGATCCGGCCATCCGTTCGGCCCGGCGCGAACTGCACCTCACGCTCAAGCAGGCCAACTACGATTATGAGCGGGTGCAATACAACACGGTCGTCTCGGCGGGCATGAAGATGCTGAATACGCTCGAGACGCTGCCGGTCGATGCACGCGGCGCGAACGCGCTCATGCGCGAAGGCTGGTCGATCCTGTTGCGGGTGATCTATCCCGTCGTGCCGCATGTCACGTGGACGCTCTGGCGCGAGCTCGGCTTCGCTGCGTCTTTGGGGGATCTGCTCGACGCGTCATGGCCCGAGGTCGATCCACAGGCACTCGAGCAGGACGAGGTCGAGCTCGTGCTGCAGATCAACGGCAAGGTGCGCGGCAAGCTGCGGGTGCCTTCCTCTGCCCAAAAGGCCGAGATCGAAACGGTCGCGCGGGCGGCCCCCGAGCTCGAACGCCACGCGCCCGGCGCAACGGTCAAAAAGATTGTCGTTGTTCCAGGTCGGCTCGTGAACGTCGTCGTTTGATCGGGTGGAAATGCCGCTTTCACATCTCGCCTTTCCTCGTCGTCTGCATCGCGCGCTGCGCTCGATTCTCGCGCTCGCCCTGCTTGGCACCCTTGGCGCGTGCGGCTTTCACCTGCGCGGCGACGTGTCATATGCGTTCACGTCGCTGTATCTCAACGCGCCCGCCGACAATCCGCTCACTGCGGAGCTACGCCGGGCCATGGAAGGCGCGACGCACATGCGCCTCGCCACGGCACCCGGCAGCGCGGAAGTCGTGCTCGATGTCACCGCGATCACCGACGAAAAGCAGGTCCTGTCGCTCTCCGGCGGCGGACGCGTTCGCGAGTATCTCCTCATCAAGCGCGCGATGATCTCGGCACACGACACCAACGGCCGCGACTGGCTCCCGGCTGCCGAAGTGCAGGTGCGGCGCAGCTACACCTTCAACGAAGCAGAAGTTCTGGCCCGTGAAGCGCAGGAGCTGCGCCTCTTGAAAGAGATGCAGACCGATGCCGTTCAGCAGATCGTCCGGCGACTGCAGGCGGCGAAGCGACCGTTGAGCTGACCCGCACGATGGATGTTCGGGCAAAGGACCTGGTTGCGCATCTCGAGCGTGGCCTCTCGTCCGTGTATGTCGTGCACGGTGACGAGCCGCTGCTTGCGCTCGAAGCGGGTGATGCAATCCGAACCGCCGCGCGGCGATCCGGCTGTGAGGAGCGCGAACTGCTTATAGTCGAGCCCGGTTTCAAATGGGACGCATTTGTCGCGGGCAATGCGAACCTGGGCCTCTTCGCGACCCGCAAGCTCGTCGACATGCGCATCGCTTCCGGTAAGCCCGGCACGGAAGGCGCGCGTGCGCTCGAAAACTATGCGCGGGACCCTAATCCCGATACGGTCTTCGTGCTCACGCTGCCTCGCCTGGATCGCGCCGCGCAGAGTGCCGGCTGGTTCACGGCACTTGCCGGGATCGGCATTGTGGTCGCCGTTTACCCGCTCGAGCGGTCGGAGCTTCCGGCGTGGATCGCAGGCCGCTTCAAGGCACAGGGGCAGCGGGTCGGTCGAGACACGCTCGAGTGGATCGCCGATCGCTGCGAAGGCAATCTCTTCGCCGCGCGTCAGGAAATCGAGAAGCTCGCGTTGCTGCTACCACAGGGCGAGATCGCGCATGCAGAGGTCGAGGCAGCCGTCGCGAACGTCGCGCGCTACGACGTGCTGACCCTCTCTGAAGCCTGGCTCAACGGAGATTCACCGAGAACGCTGCGCGTGCTGGCAGGCCTTCAGGCCGAGGGCGAAGGCGTGCCGCTCGTGCTCTGGCAATTTGTCGAAGACGTGCATGCGCTCGCCTCGGTGCTCGAGGCGACCGCGACTGGCACACCCGTCGCCGCGGCGGTTCGCAACGCACGGGTGTGGGGCAAGCGTCAGAACGCGATGGAACGCGCGGCGCGGCGCGTCGACCGCGAGCTCCTGATGACGCTTCTGTCAGGGCTTGCCAGGCTCGATGCGCTCGCGAAAGGCATCGGCCGCGGCAATGCGTGGGACGAGCTTCGCACGCTGGCGCTCGCGATGGCAGGCACGCGGTTCCCCGATGCAGAGGCCTTCACCGCAGGTCGCCGCAGCGTGCCTGCAGCAACGTAACGGCCACCATCGCCGCGGTATCCGCGCGCAGGATGCGAGGCCCCAGCCCCATCGGGATGGCGCCGCGCCCAAACATCTCTTCGAGCTCACCCGGTGCGAATCCGCCTTCGGGCCCCACGGTGACGGCGCACGCAGAGTAGGCATGCGTCGTCGCAGGCCCCGGCTGCCCCGGTGCGCACACGAACCATGTCTCGCCTGCGGCCGGAGCGAAGGCTCGCAGCGGCAGTGGCGCGGCGATCGGCGGGACCACGTTCCGACCGCATTGCTCGCACGCGGCGATCGCGATCTGTTCCCAGTGAGCGCGACGCTTCTCGGAGCGATCGCCCGGAGGCAGCGGCGCGCTGCGGGCCGTGATCACCGGGGCGATCGCGGCGACGCCCAGCTCGACGCACTTTCGTATCGCGTGATCCATGGCGTCGGTGGCGATCACGGACTGCACCAGCGTGACGGCCAGTGGCGATTCACGCGCTGCCGGTTGGAAGCTCTCGATGCGTGCACGCGCGCAGCGCTTCGTCACCTCGATCAAGGTGGCCGCGTACTCGCCGCCCGTACCGTCGAAAAGCGTGAGGGGCTCACCGGCTTCGAGTCGCACCACGCGCACGGCGTGATGCGCGACATCGTCCGGCAGCTCGATCGCGGTGCCGACGAGGTCGTGCGCAAGGCCGGAACGCACGAAGAAGCGCGCCGTCATCAACCCAGCGCCAGAAAACGCCGCAGCGCATCGAGCAGCGCGCCGGGACGTTCGGCCATGATGGCGTGGCCCGTTGCCTCGAGCACGAGCGTCTCGGGTGCCGCCAGAGCATCGATGAGGCTTCGCGCGTTGCGCGGTGGCGCCATGACGTCGCGGCTTCCCATCACCAGGAGCGCGGGGCAGTGCACTTTCGCCGCCGCAGCGAGGCCTCCCAGGTAATTGCGGCAGGCAAGGAGGTCACGCTCGAGCACCCCCTTTGCATTGCGCTCGAGGAGGCGCAAGCCATTGCCGCTCATCCACACGCCCGGCCATTCATTGCCGCCAATGTGCGCAAGCGGACCGAACGACCATCCGTTGATCAGTGAATACGCGAGCGCCTCGTCCTCGTGTGCCGCCTGCAGGAGCTCGGCGCTGACTTCCATCGGCACTGCGGGTCCGACGAGGGCGATCCTCGACACGCGCTCCGGCGCCCTCGCCGCGCACTCGAGAACCGCCAGCGCCCCCATCGAATGACCGATCAGTGTCGCAGCGGGGGCTTGCATGTCCTCGATCAACCTGGAAAGCAGGTTGGCCATTTCCTCCACACTCTCGAGACCCGCACCCCCACTTCGGCCGTGGCCGGGAAGGTCGATGGCGAGCACATTGCAGCCGTGATGGGCGATGTAGCGCGACTGGAGCGCCCACACGCTGTGATCCTGTGCCGCGCCGTGCAGGAATACGACGAGCGGATGACCGGCGACCCATGGCCGCGATCCTGTGTAGGCGTACAACTTCCGGTCTGCGACGACGAGGTTCATCGGCTGCACCGCCCTGAGATCGACGTGCGTGGTGTTGCGGTCGCGCTGGCGACGACGCTCACGGTTTTGCGGCCTGGTGCAGGGCGCGAGAGAGGTCTTCCACGAGATCATCCACGTGTTCCAGGCCCACCGAAAGGCGGATGGTGCCTTCCGTGATGCCGGACCGCTCGAGGTCCTCGGTGCTCATGCGAAAGTGCGTTGTGGACGCGGGGTGGATGACGAGAGACTTCGCGTCGCCCACATTCGCCAGATGCGAGAAGATCTGCAGCGCCTCGATGAAGCGTCGTCCCTGTGCCCGGGTGCCACGCAGGTCGAAGCTGAACACCGCACCGCATCCATCCGGCAAGAGACGCTTCGCAAGGGCATGGTCAGGGTGACTTTCGAGCTCCGGGTATCCGACGCTTCGCACCATGGGATGCGCAACCAGGAACTCGACGATCCGGCGCGCATTGGCGACGTGGCGCGCCATGCGGAGCGGCAGGGTCTCGATGCCTTGCAAAATCTGGAACGCCGTGAAAGGCGCCATGCAGGCGCCGAAATCGCGCACGCCTTCGCGACGCGCCCGCAACAGGAATCCCGCCGTGGTGGACTCCTCCGCGAAAACCATGTCGTGGAATCCGGCATAGGGCTGCGTCAAGGTCGGAAATTTGTCGCGCGAGCGCGCGTTCTGCCAGTCGAACATGCCGCCGTCCACGAGCACGCCACCGATGACCACGCCGTGCCCGGACAGGAACTTGGTCGCCGAGTGGAACACGAGGTCCGCGCCGTGCTCGAACGGACGCAGGAGGTGCGGCGTCGTGAACGTGGAATCGACCAGTAGCGGCAGTCCGTGCTCGTGCGCAAGCTCCGACACGCGCGGTATGTCGAGCACGTCGAGCCCCGGGTTGCCGAGCGTCTCGCCGAACAGAAGCCGGGTTTCCGGCCGGATCGCCGCGCGCCACGCATCGAGGTCACGCGGATCGACGAACGTCGTGTGGATGCCGAATCGCGGCAGCGTGTAATCGAGCAGGTTGTGCGATCCGCCGTACAGAGCGCGCGAGGCGACGATGTGCCCGCCCGCTGAAACAATGGTGATGATCGCAAGGTGCAGCGCCGCCTGTCCGCTCGCCACGGCGATCGCGCCGGCGCCCCCTTCAAGGGCGGCGACCCGTTCCTCGAGCACGGCGCAGGTCGGGTTCGAGAGGCGCGAATACACGTGCCCCGCACGCTCCATGTTGAACAGTGCGGCGGCGTGGTCCGAATCCGGAAACACGAAGGACGAGGTCTGGTAAATCGGCGTCGCCCGGGCACCGGTGGTGGGATCGGCACGGGCGCCCGCGTGCAGCGCGAGCGTATCGGCGTGGAGCTTTTTGGGTTTCGGCATTCCTGTCCTCGCGTCGCTTGGCGCAGCATCTCACGCGGCGCCGATTTTCACCGATACGGACGAGGCGTGCCAGCAAACGGCGGTAGAATGCGTCGAACGATCGTTCTATGCGGAATCCAGTGAACCGACGCCCGCCAGGCCCGACTTCTGGCCCGCCCATCCGAGCGCCCGGCATGCAGCCCGAGAAGGGCCGCGGCGCCACATTCAATCCCGCCAACCGCTTCCGCAGCGAGGCGAGGGAAGCTGTCGACGACGGCTGGCAGGGCTCGACGGCGGAACCCGACGTCGGCACGGTGGCTACCGGTGATGGCCCTCAGTTGCCGTCGCGTCGCAAGACTACGGTGACTTTCCACCCGTCGCGCACCATCATCACGCGCAACGATTCGCCCGACGTGGGGTTCACGCAATCGGTCAATCCGTACCAGGGTTGCGAGCACGGATGCATTTATTGCTTCGCGCGGCCCTCGCATGCCTACCACGATCTGTCTCCGGGCATCGACTTCGAGACTCGGCTGTTTGCCAAGGGTGATGCGCCCGATCTCCTGAGGCGTGAGCTGTCGAACCCGCGCTATCGCTGCGAAAGCATCACGCTCGGCATCAATACGGACGGCTATCAGCCGATCGAGCGCGAGTGGAAGCTCACCCGGCGCTGTCTCGAGATCCTGCATGCATGTGATCACCCGGTGTCGATCGTCACCAAATCGGCGCTGATCGAGCGCGATCTCGATCTGCTGGCTCCCATGGCTGCGAAGCACCTTGCCGAGGTCTTCCTGACCGTCACCACCCTCGATCGTGACATTGCGCGTCGGCTGGAGCCTCGAGCGGCCGCTCCGCAGAGGCGCCTCGAAACGATGCAGGCCCTCTCCAGCGCCGGCGTTCCGGTGGGGGTGATGATCGCACCCGTCATTCCCCAGCTCACCGACAAGGATCTCGAGGCGATCCTCGAAGCCTCGTCGATGCACGGCGCCCGCCAGGCCGGCTACGTGTTGCTGCGCCTCCCGCGCGAGGTGGCGCCGCTCTTTCGCGACTGGCTCGAGGCGCACTACCCATTGCGGGCGGCTCACGTGATGAGCCTCGTAAGGCAGATGCGCGGCGGCAAGGACTACGATGCGACATGGGGCTCCCGGATGCGTGGTACCGGCCAGTTTGCCGACCTCATTGCGGCGCGATTCTCCAACGCTTGCCGCCGATACGGATTCAGCGCGCGCGGTCGCACGCTGGACACGAGCCTTTTCCATGCCCCCTCGGCCGCGGGCGCCGGGGTTGGTGCGCCTTCGCAGGCCGAGCTCTTTCCTCGCTGAGCCGGGTATTGCACGGGCGGAAAACCGCCGGCCGGAAGACCCGTAGGTCTACGCCGCCCTTCTGTCGCCCTGTGACCTACACACGCACGGCGGATCGGGGACGCGCGATGACGGCATAGACGGACAGTCGCCGGCACAGCTGTTCGTCACAATGAAGTTCATGGATGTGATCGTGCTCCAGGTGCCGACAGTCCCAAGCGATCGCAACACAGAAGGAGACATCAATGAACACTTGCGCAAGGCCGTTTCTGCTCGCCGTCGCGCTGGGCGCCGCGTCAAGCTCGATTGCAATCGCTCAGACGAGCTCGCTCGATCCGAGCGATCTGCCGTCGAACGCGAGCGTGTCCGGGCCGGGGCCGATCAAGGCTTCACCGACCCGCTCGCCCGCTGCCGCCGCCGGTGTCCACGCGCTACCGTCCAGAAGCAGCGGCCCCGCCGCTCGCGCCCTGGTCAATGGCACGAACATGAGCTACGGGCAGGCGGGAGCCAATGCGATGGGAAACACCGGCGGTCTGACCACGGGACCCATGGGCAGTGCCGGCGCGGTGGCCGGGGGCGGTGGTGTTCACTCGGGTGCGCTGGTGATTCCGCCGGGGCCCACGAATGCGGCGATGCGCAGCGATGATGCCCGCGAGAGGACTGTCCAGTCCAAGGCGGACAGCGTCGGCAGCGCAGACGAACGGATGAATCGATCAAAACCATAACAAGAGCACAGCCGTTCCCAACACAGGCGACGCGCGTTCGCGATCACGTTGACGCAATTTCCGGAGTGCGCATGCAAACGGATACCGCGCACGAGGATCACCAAACGAAAGGGAGTTGAACTATGAACACCAATATGAAACCTCTCATGATCGCCATGGCGCTCGCGCTCGGCGTATCGTCAACGGCTTTCGGTCAGTCGGGCTCCGGTTCCGGCGCAGCGGGCAGTGGTGCCGCAGGCTCGGGCAGTTCCTCAGGCACCGGCGCAAGCGGCGGCGCGGCGAGCGGCGCCAATGGCGACACAGGTGGTAACACCAACAGCCAGATGCGTCGCCCCGGCTCGACGATGCCCAACAGCGGCGTGACGACCACGGACCCGAACCCCTCCGTTCGCAGCGGAACGACAGGCTCAACGGGCTCGACTTCGGGAATGAGCGGTACGGCTGGCACCGGCTCGATGGGCACCTCTGGTACCGGCACCGCCGCGCGGGGTGATACGGGTGCGGGAACGGGTGGGTACCCGAGCGGTGGCGGCACGTCGTCGATGTCCACTGGGTCGACGACGGGTGCGATGGGCACGTCCGGCTCGTCGATGCACAGCGGCGCGATGGGCAGCGAGACCAGCACGTCCGAAAAAGCCAAGACGAAGGCACAGCGCAAGCAGCACGCCTCGAACAAGAGCACCACGACGCGCACTCGCACGGGTGACACCACCCAGACCTCGGCGCAGCAGCACAGGACGAAAGAGCCGTTTGTGGATGACGTCGGCCGCATTCCCGGCGCCAATCCCGATGCGCGCACCGGCGCAGGTTCCACCACGTCGTCGAAGTAATACATCAGCACGGCCTGCACCGCCGTTCTTCGGTCGGTGCAGCCGACAGAAAAGGGCCCGATCGGGCCCTTTTCGTTTGCCTCGCCGGCTCACGCGTGCCTCAATGTCGAAATCACATCACCTCGCGCGGAGCCTTCATGACACTGACTGAGCGGCTGGGGCAATGCTACACCGGAGCCGTGCACGACGTACTCCGGCAAATGGGGCACGAGCACGTCGTGCTTCCGCCCCGCATCAAGGCGGTCGATCCAACCCGGCGGGTCGCGGGGCCGGCCTGGACGGTCGCGGGCCACATCGATCGCACGCGCACCCGCGACGAGACGCTCCTTGCGTGGTGCACGCTTTTGTCGCGGGCGCCCAGCGGCCATGTCGTGGTGTGTCAGCCCAACAATTACGACGTCGCACTGATGGGCGAGCTTTCGGCTCAGACGCTGCAGGCACGCGGCGTCATCGGTTACGTCGTCGACGGTGGCTCACGTGACACGGATCTCGTGATCGCTCAGGGCTTCCCCGTGTTCTGTGCGTTTCTCACCCCGGCGGACATCGTGGCGCGCTGGATGCCCGACCGTTACGGCGAGCCCGTCACGATCGGCGAATGCACGATCAACACGGGCGACTACGTGTTGGGCGATCGCGACGGCGTCGTGATCATTCCCGGATCCATCGCGGATGCAGTTGTCGCGCAGACCGAGACGGTGGTGAGCACCGAATCCGACATGCGACGCGCGCTCGTGGCAGGACTCGATCCCGTGGAGGCGTATCACCGCTACGGCAAGTTCTGAAATACCGCTGGGAACCGCGCCGCCCCCCCGACATCAGCCGCTATGACCATCCATAGCGCGCGAGGCGCTCGCGACTCACCCTGGTTCAGATGAATGGCGCCCGAACACGACTGATCGTTAACCCTCTGCCCATTCTCACGCGGGCGCAGTGTGAAGCACTCGCAGCGAACCCATTGACGCGGGCGCAGTCCAGGGCCGTCACTTCCTGCGCCGTGAGCGCATGTCATTCGCGACGATGCTGGCGATCAGGACGAGCCCTCCACCGGCGGCCAGCGAAAAACAGATGATTGCAAAGCCGGGATAACCCATCAGGCGAAACGATGTCTCCACCTGCATGAGCATCGAGGCGCCGATGATCAGCGCCGCGAGGATGAGTCCGGTGGTGATGCGGTTGGCGATCTTCTGCATGCCCTGGATCAGCGTCTCCTCTTCGAGCGCGTCGACCTTGATCCGGATGTCGTTGTTCGCCACACGATCGAGAATCATGTTGAGGCGCCGCGGCAGCTCCTCGAGCGTCTCCTTGGCTTCCAGCACGCTCGTGAAGAGCCGCCCCGGCGAGAGGCTCGCCCGAAACTTGTGCTGCATGATCGCGACCGTGTTGTCGCGAATGGCGCGCGTTGGATCGAACGACGGTGCGAGCGTCCGCGCGATCTCGTCCAGGTTGAGCAAGGCCTTGCCGACCATGGTGATCTCCGGTGGGAGGCTTACACCGCACTCCGCGGCGATGCGCTTGATCTCGAGCGTGCTTCGCCCGACGTTGGCCTGACCCAGCGAAAGATCGAAGTTCTCGGCAACGAGATCCGAGATCCTGCGAAAAAACTGCGCTTCGTCGTAGTCGTCGCGCCTGTTGCCCATCGCGATTGCGACCTGCGCGGTCTTGTCGCCGCGGCCTTCGCTCACTGCCAGGATCAGCTTCAGCAAGCCATCCCGGAGGACGGGCGCGACGAGCGCAACCATGCCGAGGTCGATCAGCGCGACGTTGGCGTCATCGGTGAGAAACACGTTGCCCGGATGCGGGTCCGCATGAAAGAACCCATCGATGAGGATCTGCTTGAGATAGGCGCGGAACAGCTGATCGATGAGCTCGCCGCTGTCGAGCTCCATGCGACGCAGCGGGCTGATCGAGGTGATCTTGCGACCCCGGATGTAGTCCATGGTCAGCACGCGCGCCGTCGTGTAGTCCTCGACCGGAGCGGGCACCACGATCCGGCTGAACTCCCTCAGGTTGTCGTTCAGCGTCACGAGGTTGCGCGCCTCGCGCCGGTAGTCGAGCTCGTTCAGGAGGCTCTTGCGCAAGGTGAGCATCATCGGAGCGATCTCGTACTGACGGCCGGCTTCGGTGTTGCTGTCGAGAAACTGCCCGAGCTCGCACAGCGCATCGAGGTCCTCGCCGATGCGGTCCTGGATGTCGGGTCGCTGCACCTTGACCACCACAGCGCGGCCGTCGCGCAGTCGTGCGCCATGGACCTGGCCAAGGGACGCCGCCGCGATCGGCTTGCGGTCGAACTCGAGAAAGGCCTTGGAGATGCGAACCCCGAGCTCGCGTGCGACGATCGACTCCACCTCGTCGAACTCGAACGGCTCGACATTGTCCTGGAGCCTTGACAACGCATCCAGGTAGGCCTGCGGCAGCATGTCCGCGCGCGTCGACAGCAGCTGACCGAGCTTGACGTACGTCGGCCCAAGCTTCTCGAGGTCGGCGGCGAGCGTGGTGGCACCGGCCGCGCAGTCACTCGCAGCCGCGGCGTCGTTGGCCGCGAGCTCGCTCAAGCCGGCGCGCTTCACGAGATCACCGCGCCCGTGCTTGAGCAGCAGCCACGCGAGATCGCGGTACTGCTTGAGGTGCTTCAGATTGAGCGCACTCACGCTGCGGACGCCTCGCGCGATCGCCGCTTCATGTGAAGGGATACACTGCTGCGATGCAAGGCATCCACGACCTGCCGTTGTTCATATTGTCAGGCCTCCTTCTCAACCTTACGCCCGGCCCCGACACGCTGTACATCGTGGGCCGCGGCATGACTCAGGGCAGGCGCGCCGCTGTCATGGCGGCACTCGGCGTCAGCGCGGGTTGCTGCGTGCACACCCTCGCCGCCGCGATCGGCGTGTCGGCCGTGGTCATGACGAGCGCGGCGGCATTCACCGTGATGAAGCTCGCAGGCGCGGCGTATCTGGTGTACGTCGGCATGGCCATGCTTCGATCCGGGGCCGTGGCCGAGGTTCCCGCCGTGCAGCGGCCGCCGGACGCGCTCCGACGCGTGTTCATGCAGGGACTTCTCACCAACGTGCTCAATCCCAAGGTGGCGCTGTTCTTCATCGCCCTTCTGCCCCAGTTCGTGACCACCGATGCGCCGAGCCCTTTTGCGGCCTTGCTCATTCTGGGTGTGGTGTTCAACCTCAACGGCACGCTATGGAATTTGACCACCGCGTGGCTTGCGTCCCGCGCGGGTGCGGCACTCACTCGGCACCGGACGGCGCTCGCGTGGGTCGGACGGCTGACGGGCGGCCTCATGATCGCGCTCGGCATGCGCCTGGCACTTCTCTCCCGCGACTAAAGGTCATTGCGCACTCATGGCGACACCCGAAACATCCCCGGTCACAGTGCTGCAGCATCCCGCGCAGTTCGCATGGTGCGTGCTCAAGGCCTTCAAGTCGAACCAGGGATTGCTCCTGGCCGGTGCGGTGGCCTACTACACCCTGTTGTCGATCGTCCCGCTGCTGATTCTGCTCGTGCTCGTGCTCGCGCACATCGTCGAGCAGAGCAATCTCCTGCTGACGCTGGGACAGTACCTCGAGCTCGTAGCCCCCGGACAGTCGAAGGCGATTCTCGAGGAGCTCAAATCCTTTCTCGATCATCGGGAAGTTGTCGGCCCCGTGCTCCTGATCACCCTGATCTTCTTCAGCTCGCTTGCGTTCACGGTGCTCGAGAACTCGATGTCCGTCATTTTCCTGCACCGCGTGAAAGTACGAAAGCGACGGTTCATCGTATCGGCCCTGATCCCCTACATCTACATCCTGTTCCTCGGGTTGGGGCTGCTGGTCGTGACGCTGGTATCGGGGGCCCTGCAAGCTCACGGTGCACGGGAAATCACGCTGCTGGGACACATCGAGTCGCTGGGTGCGCTGTCCGGCGGCGTGCTCTACGTGGTCGGTGTGTTCGGGGAAATTCTCGTACTGTCGTCGATCTACATGGTGATGCCCGTAGGTCGATTGCTCTGGCGACATGCGCTGCTCGGCGGGGCCGCGGCGGCCGTGCTTTGGGAGATCACGCGCCACGTGCTCCTGTGGTATTTCGCGAGCCTCTCGCAGGTGCGCACCGTTTACGGGTCGCTCGCGACATCCATATTCCTGCTGCTCAGTCTCGAGATCGCCGCAACGATCCTGCTGCTGGGTGCCCAGGTCATTGCCGAGTACGAGCGCGTGCATCGGGAGCCGATGCAGAAAGCGATTCCGGTTGCGCAGCTCTCGACCGCGCCCGAAAAACCGGTGCGGCAGCGCGCCCGCGGACGTAAACCGCGCAAATAGTTGTTGCGCATTCACCGCATCGGATGGCGTGGCATCAAGCCATCGATGAGCCTTCGCGCATCACACGCGATCACGCATGCAAGACGCAAACGCCGGCATTCGGCAGCGACTAACCGGCGTTCTCGTGCGGACCTGGCAAGCCCGCGTCCTCGACGACACCTTCGCGCACGAGCTCGTCGACCTCGGTGTCCGTACAACCGTACTCGCGCAGCAATTCTCGCGTGTGCTCTCCCAGGAGGGGGGCGGGACGCGTGATCGCGGTCGGCGTTGCGGAAAAATGGATCGGGCAGCCGAGTGCCTTCATCGGGCCTGCGGTCGGATGCTCGAGCTCGACCACCATGCCGCGTGCGAGCACCTGCGGATGGGTCAACGCCTCGCCGATCGAGTGCACCGGTCCCGCAGGCACGCCAGCGCTGTCGAAGGCGGCCATCCACTCCGCCTTGGTGCGCGTTCCGAGCGCCGCGTTCATCGCCTCGGTGAGCGCGTCCAGATGCTGCATGCGCGCGGAATTGGTGGCGAAACGCGCGTCCCCGGACCACTCGGGGTGGCCCAGCACCTCAGTGATGCGTTCCCAGTTAGCCTGATTGGCTCCGCCCACGTTGATCCAGCCGTCACTCGCCCGGAACGCCTGGTACGGCGCGGTCAAAAGATGAGCCGAGCCCGTTGGGCCGGGCGATTGCCCCGTCGCGAAATAGATCGCTGCGTGCCAGTACGTCTGCTGCAGTGCCGCTTCCATGAGCGAGGTGTCGACGACCTGGCCTTCTCCCGTCTTGAGCTTGTGGGCGTACGCGGCAAGAATGCCCACGGCAGCAAGAATGCCTGCGTTGATGTCCGCAACCGAGTTGCCGGTCTTGGCCGGCGGACCTCCGGGCTCGCCGGTCACAGACATGAGGCCCGCGAAGCCCTGCGCGATGAGATCGAAGCCACCCCTGTCGGCGTACGGACCGTCACGTCCGTAGCCGGACACGGCTGCATAGATGAGACCCGGATTGCGCCTGGCGAGCACGTCGTAGCCGAGACCCAGCTTCTCGAGCGTGCCCCGGCGGTAGTTTTCGGTGAGGACATCGGCGTCCTCGACCATGCGCAGCAGCAGGTCGCGTCCTCGAGGGTGCTTCAGATTGAGTGCAATACCCCGCTTGTTGCGATTGAGGATCAGGAACGGTGCCGAGACGCCATTGACGCGCGGCTCGCGATAGCCGCGTGCGTCATCGCCTCCCGGGAGCTTCTCCACCTTGACGACATCCGCACCCATGTCGGCCAGCAACATGCCGCATGTCGGGCCCGCCATGATTTGCGCGAGCTCCAGCACGCGCATGCCCGCAAGCGGTCCTTCGCGAGGGGCTGTGTCGGCACTCATTTTCGCAGCGGCTGCAAAGGCACGCAACGGGCGCTCATCGACCGACGAACTCCGGCTTGCGCTTGGCGAGGAACGCCGCATAGCCGATGCGGAAATCCTCCGTGTCGAAGCAGTCGAAGCACTCGTCGTATTCGGATGGGTCGATCGGCTGTTGGTCGGCAATCCGGCGCGCGAACTTCTTGTGCCAGCGCGCAACGAGCGGCGCGCCCTCGGCAATGCGCTGCGCGGTGGCACGAACCTCCGTCGTAACGTCGGCATCGGGCACCACGCGTGTGACGAGTCGCTTCTCCCTGGCTTCGGCGGCACCGAAGATGCGCCCTTCGAGCAGGATCTCGAGCGCGACGTCAGCCCCGCACAGGCGCACGAGCGGCGCCATCTCGGGATACGCCATCACGAGGCCGAGGTTCTTGATCGGCGCGCCGAAGCGGCTCGATTCACCGCAGATCCGAAGATCGCACAGCGCGGCGATCTCGAGCCCGCCACCGACACAGATGCCATGGATCTCGGCCACCAATGGATGCCGGCACTGCACGAGCGCATGTGCGGTCTCGTGCATCGTCTTGCCGTACTCGATGGCCTGCGCCTTGTTCGAGCGCTGGCTTTCGAACTCGCTGATGTCGTTGCCGGGCGAGAAGGCCTTGTCACCCGCGCCGCGAAGGATGACGCAGCGCAATTCATCATCGGCGGACAGTCCCGCGACGGTCTTCCCCAGTTCGCCCCACATGCCACGCGTCAACGCGTTGAGCTTGGCCGGGCGGTTGAGGACCACGGTTGCAATCGGGCCATCGCGAGTGACCTGAATCAGATCGGACATAACACCTTTACGCGTCAACGATAGAAGAGCTGCACCAGGCCGAGGCCCGTGACAGGAACGTACGTTACGAGCAGTAGCACGGCCACCAGCACGGCGACGAACCAGACGTTCACGCGCGTCACCGCCCAGATCGATTCCTTGGCGATCGAGCTTGCCACCATCAGTACGCTCGCGACTGGCGGCGTCTGCTGACCGATGCCGAGGTTCACCGTCACGATGAGTCCGAAGTGCACCGGATCGATGCCAACCGCCTTTACCAGCGGCATCACTACGGGAACGACGAGAATGATCGCGGCGGCGGAATGCAGGAACATGCCGAGGAGCAGGAAGAGCACGTTGAGGAGCGCCAGCACGAGCCATTTGTTCTGCGTCATCTCCGACACGGTGCGTGCGAGCGCCTGCGGCGCCTGCACTTCGCTCAGGTAGGTGCCGAGGAGCGCACTGGTGGCGACCAGCAGCATTACGACGGCGGTCTGAATGCCGCCCTCGAGAATCGCCTGCCGCAGATGCGTGAGGTTGAGCTCGCGATAGATCACAAGCCCGATGAAGAGCGCCGCTAGCACCGCGAGCGCTGCGCCTTCGGTCGCCGTCACCACGCCGCCGAAGATGCCGCCGAGAATGATGATGGGCAGCAGGAAAGCCCACATCGCTTCGCGCGCGGTCGAGCGCACGCGAGACCAGGCGAAGGCTTCCTCGCGGGGGAGGTCGTAGTGTCGCGCCAATCCATAGGCCACGCCCATGAGCCCGAGGCCCCCAAGAATCCCCGGCACGATGCCCGCTACAAAGAGCTGCACCACGGAGGTCTCCGCCATCACTGCGTAGAGGATCATCGGAATCGATGGCGGGATGATCACCGCGAGCGTCGCCGCAGAGGACATGACCGCCGCGGCGAACGCCGCCGGATAGCCCCTGCTCTTCATACCGGGAATCAGGATCGATCCAAGTGCGGCGACGTCGGCAACCGCCGATCCGGAGATCTCGGCGAAGAACAACGATGCGCCGATCGACACGTGCGCGAGGCCGCCGCGAATCCACCCGAACAACGAAGACGCGAAGGCAATCAGCCTGCGCGATATGCCGGAGGCGTTCATGATCGCGCCGGCGAGGATGAACAGCGGGATCGCCAGCAGAGGGAAACTCGTCGCGCCGTTGTAGGTGACCACCGCGAGGTTCGGCAGGATATTGATGCCGTGACTCGATACCATGGCGATCAACGCCACGATGCCGAGCGCCACCGCGATCGGCACATTGATCAGGATCAGCGCAAGGACGGCCGCGAAGAGGCCGAGCATGATGCCCATGGCCGGACCTAGTGAAGACCGTCTGCGAGCGCGACCGTGTGGCCGGCCGCGGGCGTCGGCTCGTGCCGTGCGATGAAGAGATCCATGAGGTGCGTCACTTCGGCGACGACGATCAGCGCCGAAGAGATCGGGATCACCGACTGCACGATGCTCATCGGGATCGGCACGCTCACCAGCGCGTCCGTGGCGAGGATCGGCGTGATCCAGGCGCCGACGCCACCCAGCAGCAGAAAGAACACGATGACGAGGATCTGCGCCAGGATCTTGGTGCGCCGAAGCATCGGCCACGGCATCTTGTCCACGAGCTCCGGACATCCGATGTGCGCGCGCTTCACCGACGCGAGCGCCGAGCCGTAGAAGGTGAGCCAGGCGAGCAGTACGGAGGCGATCTCGTCATACCAGATGAGCGAGGCTCCGATGGCCCGAAAGATCACCCCCGCCGTGACCTCGACGAACAGGATCACCATCAGCGCACCGACCACCCACTCCAGAAAGCGGCCGTAGCTCGCCCGGAAGCGACGCAACCTTTCAGCGAGGTCGCCAGCGCCCCCGCCGCCCGCCGTCTCGATCGGCACTTACTTGCCCAGCGCAACAGCGCGGTCGATGAGCTCCTTCGCTCCTGGAACCTCCTTGCCGAACTCATCGTAGATCGGCGCGCTCGCCTTGACGAATGCATCCTTGTCGACGTCGTTGACCTGCATGCCGGCGGCCTTGAGCTTGCCGAGAAGGTCGTTGTCATCCTTGGCAGCCGTTTCGTACACGAACGCCTGCGTTTCCCTGGCGGTGTCCTCGAGGATCTTGCGCACGTCGGCAGGCAGTCCGTTCCAGTGGCGGGTACCGACGACCACGTACGCGGGTGTGTACACGTGACCCGAAAGCGACAGGTATTTCTGTACTTCCTGGAGCTTGGCCGAATAGATCTGGGTGAAAGGATTCTCCTCGCCATCCATGACGCCGGTCTGCAGCGCCGTGAAAAGCTCGGAGAATTTCATCGGGCTCGGATTGGCGCCGTACGCCTGGAACATCTTCACTCGCCATTTACCCTCGGGTACCCGCAGCTTGATGCCCTGAAGGTCGGCAGGCACCTTGATCGGCCGCTTGCTGTTGGTGATGTGACGCACGCCGTTTTCCCATAGCGCGATCACCTTGAGACCCTTTTTCTCGGCCTCGGGCTCGAGCCTGGGCCAGAAGATCTCCTTCTCGATTTTTGCCATGTGTGCACGATCCTTGACGATGTAGGGCATGTCGAAGATGCCGAAGAGATCCACTTCGGAGCTCATCACCGTCGAAGGTACGGCGATGTCGAGCGTGCCGAGCTTGAGCTTCTGCACCATCTCCTTGTCGCCGCCCAGCTGGCTGGACCCGAACACCGTCACCTTGCCTTTGCTGCCGAGCTTGGCGTTGGCGCGCCGTGCGTACTCGTCGGCGGCCTTCTGGAAGATGGAACCGGGTTCACCGACGTGGCCGAGCTTGATCTCGACTTGAGCGTGCGCAGGTGCAACGCCGAGGGTAGCCCCCAGCAACGCCAGGCCGACGACGACGCGACGACCCTGCAGCATGAGGCGATGGAACGTGTTCATGAACGACTCCTCGAAAAGGTAATGCGAACGATCATTGTTGTCTTGAGTGCCGTGGACCTGGGGGCAGAGCGGCGGGCCGCTACGCCGCATGTGCGAGCGCCTGTGCCGGCGTTTGCGCGAGGTACTCGAGGGCTTCCTGCACACCGCCCTTCCGATACGGCACGCCGGCCGCAGCGAGCCCCATCTCCACCCCCGACAGCGTGCCGCACAGCATGAGATCGTTGAACCAGCCGAGGTGGCCGATCCGAAAGACCTTGCCCGACAGCTTGCCCAACCCCTGCCCCAGCGACATGTCGAAGCGCTCGAGCACGGTCTTGCGAAACGCGTCCGCATTATGCCCCTCCGGCATCACCACGGCCGTCAGGACGGAGCTGTATTCCGCCGGCTCGGCCACGAGAATCTCGAGGCCCCACCCGCGCACGGCCCGTCGCGTGGCTTCGGCCAACCGGTCGTGGCGCGCGAATACGTTGTCGAGCCCTTCTGCCATGAGCATGGCGATGGCTTCGTTCAGTCCATACAGCAGGTTCGTCGCCGGCGTATACGGGAAATAGCCCGATGCGTTGATGGCGAGCATCTCGCTCCACTCCCAGTACGAACGCGGCATCTTCGCCTGGCTGGACGCGGCGAGCGCCTTGCGGCTGATCGCATTGAACGAAAGTCCCGGCGGCATCATGAGGCCCTTTTGCGAGCCCGAGATCGAGACATCGACCCGCCATTCGTCGTGGCGGTAATCGATCGAGCCGAGCCCCGAGATGGTGTCGACCAGGTAGAGCGCCGGATGGCCCGTGCGGTCGATGGCCTCGCGCACGGCAGCGATGCGGGTGGTGGCGCCGGTCGAGGTCTCGTTGTGCACGACGCACACGGCCTTGACGGTGTGCGCCGCGTCCGCGCGCAAGCGCTTCTCGATCTCGCCCGGATCCGCGCCGTGCCGCCAGTCACCGGGGATCATCTCGACCGCCAGCCCGAGGCGCTCGGCAAGCTTACGCCACTGCACCGCGAATTGCCCCGTTTCGGCCATGATGACCCGATCGCCCGGCGACAACGTATTGACCAGGGCCGCCTCCCACGCGCCGGTACCCGAGGCGGGATAGATCACGACGTCGCCCTGGGTCTTGAAGATGCGCTTCATTCCGTCGAGCACCGATTTGCCGAGCACCTGGAACTCGGGCCCGCGATGATCGATCGTGGCGTGATCGATGGCCCGCAAGACACGATCAGGGACGTTGCTCGGCCCGGGAATTTGCAGGAAGTGACGGCCCGAGGGGCGGCGATCGTGCGGGATCATGGAATGCCTCTTAAAGGCGTGGACGATTTCGCCTCAGCGCGCGATGGCCGTGCGCTGGCGAAGCGCGGAACGGCGCTTTCGTATAATTGTTTCAGACCCACGGAGGTATACCACGGCCGCGTTTAATCGAGCGCGGGCTCTCGTCGAGGTGGCGCGCAGCGCCCGCGCTCAGTCATGGCCAGGCGGTCCGCTCGGCTTCCGCCGATCGATCGGCAAGTGCCGCAAGCTTTTTGAATGAACGCCCCCCTCTCACAACCGCTCGTGTTCAGTCCGCCGGCGCCGCACTCGGAGCTGCAGCGGCGCTTGCGGACGGCTGTTGCAGGCGAGTTGCTGTTCGATGCGGCTTCACGCGGCCGGTACGCTACCGATGCCTCCATCTACCAGGTCGAGCCAATCGGCGTTCTGGTTCCGCATTCCATGGATGACGTGCGGACCGCGATCGAGGTCTGTCGCTCGCTCAAGGTGCCGGTGCTGGCACGCGGCGCCGGCAGCTCCCAGTGCGGCCAGACCGTCGGCGCCGCTCTGGTGATCGATCACAGCAAGCATCTCAAGAGCGTGCTCGGCTTCGACGAGGAGGCTATGACGGTCACTGTCGAGCCAGGCATGGTGCTCGATCACCTCAATGCCTGGCTGCGACCCAAGGGGCTGTGGTTCCCCGTCGATGTCAGCACGTCGGCGCAGGCAACCATCGGAGGCATGGCAGGCAACAATTCCTGCGGCTCGCGTTCGATCGCCTACGGCAACATGGTGCACAACGTGCAGGCGATCGACGCAATTCTGGCAGACGGCACCGAGGCGCGATTTGGCCCGGAAACAGAGATGCAGGATACGGCAGCACGCGTCCGCGAAATGCTCGCGAGCATCCGCAGTCTCGCGCTTCGCGAGCACGACGAGATCGCGCGCATGGTGCCGCACGTGATGCGCCGCGTCGGCGGCTACAACATCGATGTGTTCGCACCACAGAGCGAGCGGCCCTACACGCCGGATGGCAGCGTCAACTTCGCGCACCTCCTGGTTGGAAGCGAAGGCACGCTGGCATGGAGTCGCGCGCTCACGCTCAAGCTTGCCCCACTCCCAGCGCATCGCACGCTCGGCGTGGTGAATTTTCCGACGCTCTATCGCGCGATGCAGTGCGCGCAGCATCTCGTAGCGCTCTCGCCCTCGGCCGTCGAGCTCGTCGATCGCACGATGATCGATCTCGCACGCAGCAACCCCTCGTTCCAGCCGGTGATCGACAGGGCTTTGATCGGCGAGCCCGAGGCGATCCTCCTCGTCGAGTTCACGTCGGAGGACAGGAGCGAGGCGCTCGTCCGGCTCGATCGCCTGGTCGAGCTCATGGGCGATCTCGGCCTGCCCGGCAGCGTCGTTGCAATGCCTGACTCTGCGCCGCAGAAGGCCTTGTGGGAGGTGCGCAAGGCCGGTCTCAACATCATGATGAGCATGAAGGGCGACGGCAAGCCGGTGTCTTTCATCGAGGATTGCGCGGTGCCACTCGAGCACCTGGCTGATTATGTCGATCGCCTGACGCAAGTTTTCGCGAAGCACGGTACGCGGGGCACGTGGTACGCGCACGCTTCGGTGGGAACGCTGCACGTGCGGCCGATTTTGGACATGCGGCGCGATGGCGCGGCGAAGATGCGGGCGATCGCAGAGGAAGCCGGCGCGATGGTGCGCGAGTACAAGGGCGCCTTTTCGGGCGAGCATGGCGACGGCCTCGCGCGCAGCGAGTGGGTGTCGTGGCAGTTCGGTCCGCGGCTGACGCGCGCATTCGAGGACATCAAGGACCTCTTCGACCCGGACGGCATCATGAATCCCGGCAAGATCGTGCGCTCGAGCCGCATGGACAATGCCGCGTTGTTTCGTTACAAGCCGGGCTATCGTGCGCTGTCGATCGATACGGCGCTCGACTGGTCGGAATGGAACGTGCACGCGGATCCGGTCGCCGATACGCTGACCTCGGCCGGCACCGGCGGTGACCCCGCGCAGGGGTTCGGCAAGGCCGTGGAGATGTGCAACAACAACGGACATTGCCGCAAGTTCGATGCGGGCACGATGTGTCCGAGCTATCGCGCCACCGGTGATGAGCAGCATCTCACCCGCGGACGCGCCAACACCTTGCGCCTCGCGCTTTCAGGCCAGCTCGGACCGCACTTCGCCTCGGAGGCCGTACGCGACGCACTCGACCTCTGCGTGAGCTGCAAGGGCTGCAAGCGCGAATGTCCGACGGGCGTGGACATGGCCCGGATGAAGATCGAATTTCTTCACGCCTGGAGGAAAGAGCATGGCCTGTCGCTCAAGGACAGGCTCATCGCGTACCTGCCCCGCTGGGCGCCATGGGCCGCGCGCCTTCCATGGCTCGTGAACGCACGCGACACGTTGCCGGGCGCTGCACAGCTGTCCGAACGCTGGCTGGGCATCGCCGCCAAGCGCAGCCTGCCGGCCTTTCGCCGGGACACCTTTCTGCGCACGCGGCCGTCAGCGCCAGAATCCACCGGCTCACCCGACGTGGTGCTCTTCGTCGACACGTTCACCAATTATTACGAGCCCGAGAATGGGCATGCGGCGCTCGCGGTTCTGGAGGCGGCCGGTTATCGGGTTCTGGTGGCGCGTGCGGGCCGAGACGACGACGAGCAGCGGCCGCTCTGCTGTGGACGCACGTTCCTCGCCTCGGGCCTTGTGCAAGAGGCGAAGCGCGAGGCACAGCGAATGGTCGAGGCGCTTGCCCCGCACGCTGCGCGCGGCATCGCAATCGTCGGACTCGAGCCCTCGTGTCTCCTGTCGCTACGTGACGAGTTCCTGTCGATGAAGCTCGGCCCCCAGGCCCAGGTGCTTGCGTCACGCGCATTCCTCCTCGAAGAGTTTCTCGCCGAGGAACGACGCGCGGGGCGGCTTCATCTCCCGCTCAAAGCGCTTGCGCAGACACGTGCATTGCTGCACGGCCACTGCCACCAGAAGGCTTTCGATGCGATGACAGCGACCCGCGAAGTGTTGTCGCTCGTACCGAATCTGGCCGTGGAGGTGGTGGAATCGAGCTGCTGCGGAATGGCCGGGAGCTTTGGCTATGAAGCGCGCCATTACGACGTCTCGATGAAGATGGCAGAGATGTCCCTCCTGCCCGCCGTACGCGCCGCGGATGCCGACACGCTCATCGTCGCCGATGGAACGAGCTGCCGACACCAGATCGCCGATGGCACGGTGCGGCAGGCCCGCCACGTCGCCCGTGTGCTCGCCGACGCCCTCGTGACCGTTGAGCTCAGGGCGGCTTCGCGACCATCAGATAAAGCACGATGACGAGCGCAATGAACGCCGGAACACCGAGCGTCGTCCACAGCCGCGGAAAGCGCCGGTAGTCATCGGGCAACGCTGGGTCACCGGCCTCCAGCGCGGCCTTGGCCCAATCGCGCATGCGGATCTGCATCCACACCACCGGCAGCCAGCAGGCGCCGCCACCACGTAGAGCGCGATGGACCACACGATCCAGTGGGCGGTGAGCGGAAAGCCTGCAAGATGCGCGAGATAGACCCCGGACAGCGGCTGGAACACTCGAAGCCCGGTCAGGGAACCCGCTTCCGCGGCCGGTTTCGAATGCACTCTGACTGCGGAGAGCACAGGATGTTCATCGAGGAATCAGCATGAAGTCGTGGCGGCGGGCCGCGCGCCGCGCGTTGCTTTCGGGCACCGTCGCGAGCGCCGTTGCGACGG
>JALYXY010000266.1 GCA_030946875.1 Pseudomonadota bacterium
AGACATGGTGAAGGCCATCGAGTGACGGCGCCGACGCGGGATCGCTTGTCGGGAGCTCGGGCGCCATCCTGTCGTACATCATGTGCAAGGCGATGAATCGCTCGTTCATCAGCGTGATCCTCGGCGGGTTCGGCGCGGAGGAGGGCGTCGCGGCGGCGGGTGCCTCGCAAAAGCCCGTCAAGTCGGGGAGTGCCGACGACGCGGCGTTCATCATGGGCAACGCAGAGACCGTCATCATCGTGCCGGGCTACGGGCTTGCGGTGGCACGCGCGCAGCATGCGGTGAAGGAGCTCGCCGCCAAGCTCACCGCGAAGGGCGTCAGCGTCAAGTACGCGATCCATCCCGTGGCCGGCCGCATGCCGGGTCACATGAACGTGCTCCTGGCGGAGGCCGAGGTACCGTACGATCAGGTGTTCGAGATGGAGGACATCAACGGCGAGTTCGGCACCGCGGACGTCGCGCTCATCCTTGGCGCAAACGACGTGGTGAACCCGCTGGCGGAGCAGAAGGGCAGCCCCATCTACGGCATGCCGATCCTGGAGGCCTACAAGGCCAAAACCGTGATCGTCAACAAGCGTTCGATGGCGTCAGGGTACGCGGGCCTCGATAATCCGCTCTTCTACATGGACAAGACCATGATGGTGTTCGGTGACGCGAAGAAGATCGTCGACGAGCTCGGCAAGGCCATCGAGTAGATGCGCAGCGCCACACTCCCCATCATGGTCCGACGTTCGACTTTGGTGTTGCTGCTGTGCATCGGTCAGGGCTGTACGGTTGCTGCCGCCGCCGAAACCGCGGAGCGCTCAGCCGTGGCGGCGCCATCGTTCGATGCGCGGCGCTTCGACGGCGCGTGGAGCGTCAACATCGATTGCGCCGGTCACAGCGATGGCGCGCTCGGCTACACGTTCCAGTTTCCCGCCCGCGTGGAGAACGGCTTTCTCGCCGGCCAGAACGGGCGCGAAGGACAGCCGAGCTACCTGAAGCTCGAGGGTCAAATCGACCCGAGTGGGGCTGCGCTGCTCTCCGCCCGTGGACTGACAGGCGAACAGAAGTACAGCGTCGACCGTGTGCGCTACGGGTCTGCGTATTCGTATCACGCCAAAGCGCAATTCGACGAGACGCGGGGCACCGGACGCCGCATCGAGCTCCGGAAGTGCGACCTGACGTTCATCAAGCAATGACGCAGTCGGACAGACGGCACTGACTGCGCATGCCACTGATGCTGGACTGACCTCGTTGCATCGAGGCACCCTGGTAATGGTGCGGACGAGCACGGACTTGAGCACGCGGTGCGGGAAGGCCTTCGTGCGACAAGTCAACGAGCCATGCGACGTGTGACCCTTCTCGAGAGATCCCTGTGACGACTGCATGGACCCGCCGGCCGGTGTTCTGGATCGGCTATCTGCTGCTGGCGGGCCTTGCACTCGTCACGGCGCTGCGACTTTTTCCGCAGGCAATTCCGCTCGTCAATCTCGATATCAAGCTTGCCCGCCATGAGGCACTGGCAGCGGCGAGGACCCTCGCGGCCGAGCGCGACCTCGCGCCGCCCAATGCGCGCACAGCGGTCCGTTTCGCGCATGACGACGCGACGCAGAACTATATCGAGCTCGAAGGCGGCGGCAAGCGTGCCTTCGCCCAGCTGATCGAGAGCTCCGTGTACGCGCCGTACTGGTGGGAAGTTCGCCTCTTTGCTCCGGGCGAGATCACCGAATCGGTGGTCCGGTTTCGTCCTGACGGCAAACCGTACGGCTTCACGCTCAAGGTCCCCGAGGGCTTTGCACCGGCCGACCCGAAGGGACTCGCGCTGTCCGTCGAAGAGGCGCGGCGGATCGCCGAAAACGAAGCGAGCGCGCACTGGGGGATTGACCTTTCGCGCTACAGCCCGCTCGAGGACACGCAGCAGCGCCGGCCGAACGGTCGCCTCGATCACGCCTTCGTTTACGAGCGCATCGACACGCGTGTCGGCGAGGCGCGGTTTCGTGTGCGCCTGGGAGTTGCCGGCAATCGCCTGAACGAGCTTTCGCATTTCGCCTTCGTTCCGCAAGCCTTTGAGCGGCGCTATCAGGAGTTGCGCTCGGCCAATAACACGATCGCGTCCGTTGCTACGCTGAGCGCGGGCGTTCTGTACGGCCTGGGCGGGTGCATCCTCGCAGTGCTCTGGCTCCTGCGCGAACGCTGGCTGCTGTGGCGCCCGGCGCTGCGTGCCGGACTCGTCGTCGGTGGTTTGATGGGTGCGGCGGCGCTTGCCAATACGCCGGTGGCCTGGTTCGGCTACGACACCGCCGAGCCTCTCGCCTCCTTCTGGCTGAAGCAGATCGGTGGCGCTTTCTTTGTCCTGATTGGCGGCGGGTTTGCGTATGCGCTCGTCTTCATGGCGGCTGAAAGCCTCTCGCGGCGCGCCTTTCCGCATCATCCTCAACTGTGGAAGCTGTGGACACGCGAAGCCGCGGCGTCTCCCGCCGTGCTGGGACGAACTGTCGGCGGCTACCTTTTCGTGGCGCTCGAGCTCGCCTTCATTGCGATCTTCTATTACGCCACCAATCGCTGGCTCGGCTGGTGGCAACCCTCCGAAGCACTCACCGATCCCAACATCCTCGGCAGCGCAGTACCTGCGCTCGCGCCGATCGGCATCTCGCTGCAGGCGGGGTTCATGGAGGAGTCGCTCTTTCGCGCCGTACCGCTTTCCTTGGCGGCCCTGATCGGCGCGCGGTACGGCCGGCGGGGGCTCTTCATAGGCATCGCCGCCATCGTGCAGGCGTTGATCTTCGGGGGCGCGCACGCAAATTATCCGGGCTTTCCCGCGTATTCACGTCTGGTCGAGCTCTTCATCCCTTCGCTGCTGTGGGCGATGCTGTTCCTGCGATTCGGCTTGCTCGTCACGATCCTGATGCATGCCTCTTTCGACCTGTGCCTCTTTGCCATACCGCTGTTCCTCGTTGATGCGCCGGGTTCCACGCTGCAGCGCGGCCTTGTCATCGCGGCCGGTCTCGTGCCGCTTGCCGTGGTGCTCGTGCAGCGCTATCGCAGCGGCGCATGGCACGAGCTCGCGCACGAGCTGCGCAATGGCGGATGGAAAGTCGGTGCTGCCGTCGAGGACACGCCATCGCCCACGCCGCTTCCGGCAAAGCCGCTCACGCGCTGGATGGCGCGCCTGCATGCGGCGCTGCCCGCGCTCGGGCTCGCGGGGCTCGTGCTGTGGGGTATCAGCACGCCCTTCCGCGCCGACGTTCCCACGCTGCCCATCGGCAAGTCGCAGGCCATCTCCGTCGCCGAACGAGCCCTCGCCGCGCGCGGCGTGACACTCGACGAGCAATGGCGTCGTTTTGCACGGGTACGGCTCGCGCCCAACGAATCGCCGCAGTCCGATTGGCACGAGTTCGTGTGGCGCGAGGGCGGCCGGGAGCTTTACACGAAGCTCATGGGAGGCACGCTGGCCCCGCCGCTCTGGGAGGTGCGCTTTGCACGATTCACCGGAGACGTCGTCGAGCGGGCGGAGGAATGGCGCATCACGGTCGCCGGGTCCGGAAAGGTGCGGCAGGTGCGCCACGTGCTGCCCGAAGGAAAGCCGGGACCCAACCTCGATCGCGATGCCGCGCTCGCGCTTGCCGAGCGCGCGGTGCGCACGGAGCTCGAGGCTGACCCGGGCAAGCTGCGTCTCGTCGGGGCCGAGCAGATGCAGCAGCCTGCGCGGCGTGACTGGTCGTTCGAATTCGCGGATCCAGCCGTCAAGATCGGGGAGGGCGGCGAGGCCCGCCTTCAGGTGGTCATCGCAGGCGATCAGGTCGCAAACGCCGGCCGCTATGTGTTCATCCCCGAGTCCTGGATGCGCACCCAGCGCGAGCGGCAGAGCCAGTTCACCTTCATCAAGCTTGCCCTCGCCGCACTCGCCGGCGTGTTCCTGGTCGCCGGCCTTGTCTTCGCCGCCACCCAGTGGATGCGGCGGCGTTTCGACCGTCGCGCGCTCTTTGCGGTGGCCGCCATTTCGTTCACGCTGGCGGCCCTTGC
>JALYXY010000277.1 GCA_030946875.1 Pseudomonadota bacterium
GGGATTGCCATCTCCTCCCAGATGAATGGAAAGTCGCGCGTATAGTTGAACACGGGATCGCTGAAGATCCGGGCGTTCGACACGGTGACGATCCGCCCGGTGAATTGCCTGCTCTTGACCCACATCGCAGGATCAGCCGCCTGCACGCTGGGAGGTTGGCCCATTTCCATGATCGTGGTCTGAATGAACCCGAGCCGCAGCACGTCGCCACGCACGCCACCCATCGAGATTCTGTCGCCGACCGTGAACGTAGACCCCCGCAGGATGACGAAGTAGCCGGCGATCGCCGTGATCACCTGCTGCAGGGCGAAAGCCAGGCCCGCAGACATGAGACCGAACACGGTGGCGAGCCGAGTTGAATCGTTGAACCAGATCGACATCAGCCCCACGATGAGAACGATCGAGCCCAGAAGACTGATGGCTTGCCTCGTCCAGAACTTGGTCTGCACGGTTGCATAATCCGCGCGTTTCAGCGTCAGACCCGCCAGCGCTCGCAGCACACCGCTGACGAGGAGTACTCCTCCGATGAACAACAACGACAGGACAAGCTTACGTCCGCTCTCGGCATTGACGCCGACCCAATTCACTCCGAATATTTCCACGCGCTTGCCTTCCCGAAATGAGCCCGACAGTCGAGCTCTAGAAGCCCCGTCACCCCGCGCCGAGCGGCGACAGATGACCCGGCGACACTGCTACATACCGGCTTTCAAAGTTGCGACCGTGTGTGCGGATCGGCCATTCACCGCCCGCGGAACGTCAGCAACGTTTGCTGTTCCAAGCAAACGTAGGGGTTGCCTGGTCATCGCTGGCCGCTCCGCGAATCATCGCACGCGAGGGCAATTGCGGCGCTCAGCGCTTAGCAGCTCGCGGTCGAATTCGCAAGTTCCCAAGAAACCCATGGCAGAAATGCGGAGCGGCACCTCGTGAGCAGACCATCGATGTGGAAGCTTGGCGGCCTCACCGGGAAAGAACTGCTCGGGCGGACGTGGAGCCAGTTCTGGAAGGACCGGGTGCCCAATCAGTCCGCCATGCTCTCGTTCTACTTTCTCCTGTCGATTTTTCCGCTGCTGCTCTTTCTGATCGCGCTGCTCGGCGTCTTTCTCCAGTCAGGGCCGGCGCTTCAGAACAAGCTCCACCAGTATCTGGCGACGGTCGCACCCAGCTCGGCATCCTCGCTCATCGACACCACGCTCGGAGAGATCAGCCAAGGTTCTGGTCCGGTCAAGCTGTCGGTCGCACTGCTTTTCACTTGGTGGTCGGCGTCGCAAGGCATGTTCGCCATCGTGGAGGGCCTGAACATCGCCTATGGGGTGCGGGAAGCGAGACCGTGGTGGAAAAAATATCTGGTGGCCTCCGCGCTGACGATCGCTTCCCTGGTGCTCTTTGCGGGTGCGCTGCTGCTTCTCATTTATGGAGGGGTCCTCAGTGCCGCCGTGGCGAAGCACTTCGGGCACGGCGCCGTCATCGCCGGCATCTGGCAGACGCTGACGTGGCTGCTCCTGCTCGCGTTCGTCCTCATCGCCTTCAACATCCTCTACGTGTATGCCCCTAACGTAAAGCATCAGCAGTGGCATTGGCTGATGCCCGGCACCCTGGTCGGCGTTTCGACATGGCTGCTGGGCTCTTACGGCTTCAAGGTCTACCTGAACTTCTTCAACAGCTACACCGTCACTTATGGATCGCTGGGCGCGGTGATCATTCTCATGCTCTGGTTCTACTTGTCGGGAATCGCCATTCTCCTGGGGGGAGAAGTGAATTCGGAGATCGAGAAGTCCGCCGGGCAGACGGAACAACATCGCCCCGAGCAGGCTGAGTGAATCGGCCGAGATTCACGTCCGTTTGCCGTTGACGAGCATCGTCACGCCCTGTGAGGCACGTACCCGGATGCTGGGCGGCCCCGATCGCCGCCTCTACAGTTGCGAGTCGAGCGCCGTCGCCGTTACGTCGACTGCCTTGGTCCACCAGGGGAGTGCTTCCCAATCAGCGCTGGTGAAGCGCTTCGAGCGTTCGAGGTCCCTCTCGAAGATCTCGGTCTGCGCGCGGGCGAACGCACCGTCGTAGACGTTCAGGTTGGCTTCATCGTTGATCGTGAACGAGCGCGAATCGAAGTTGGTGGAACCGACGGAGACCCACAAGCCGTCGACCACCATCACCTTGCAATGGAACATCGTCGGCTGGTACTGGTAGAGCTCCGCCCCTGCCGCCAGCAAGGCGCCCCACTTGGCGCGCGAGGAGCGCGCCACCAGCGACACGTCCATGTAGGGCCCCGGCATGATCACGCGCAGGCGCACGCCCCGATTCATGGCGGCGACGAGTGAGCGCAGCGCGACCTCGTCGGGCAGGAAATAGGCCGCAGAAAGGTCGATCGACTTCCTTGCCGAAGAAATCGACAGCAGGTACATGAGTTGCATGCTCTTCGCGCCACCCCCGGGCGACGCCTTGAAGACGTGCGCGCGCGCCTCGCCGCGCGGCTTGAGCGGCGGCAGGAACGCCTCGCTGCGCGGAACCTCGCCCGCGGTTTTGATCCAGTGGTCGAGGAAGGCGGACTGCAGCTGCGCCACGACCGGCCCTTCGACCTGAAAGTGCGTGTCCCGCCAATGCGCCGGCCCCTCGGCGTCGCCGCTCCATTTGTCGCTGATGCCGGCACCGCCAATGAAGCCAACCTGTCCGTCGACCACCAGCAGGCGCCGGTGCGTGCGGTGGTTGATCCGGTCGAGCGTCGTCCACGCGAGAGGGTTGTAGCGGTGGATCGCAATCCCGCTGCGCTGCATCTGTTCGCGCAGAACGTCGTCGAGCTCGCTGCCGAACCAGTCGATGATCACGTCGATCCGGACGCCCTGCCGCGCCCGCTCGCGCAGCGCCTCGGCGAACTCTTTGCCGACCGGGCCGGACCAGTAGATGTAGGTTTCGAGCGTGACACTCTTCTGCGCCGATCGGATCGCGTCCAGCATGGCGGGGAAGATCTGGTCGCCGTTGACGAGCGCACGCACGCGATTGCCTTCCACGAGTGCGGGCTCGAGGACCGTTCCCATGGTCCGCTGGAACTCCGGCGTGTCGACGGCGAATTCAGGCGCCAACCGGCTGTCGATCTGCTTGTTGCCGATGAGCAGGTTAAGCGCGAGCAATATCGTCGCCGCCACAACGACCACGACGCCGACGATCGTCAGGATGGCCGAAACGCGGGCCGGCAGGCGTTTCATGGCCCAACCAGGAACCTGGACGAGGGGCATGCCGCGCCGATCGCAGCCTCGACGAGTACGCCGCTCACGCAGTGGCCTCCGAGACGACGATCTTCGCTAGGGCATGTCGCGCTTCGGGTCAGCGCTGCGTCGCGGAGCTTGACCCATTCGATGCTGGTCCCGCTGCCGGAGAGGCCGTGCTCCGGCCCGGCGCTGCGCCCGAACTCGGCGGACCGCCGACGCCCTGCGTGCCGCCCATGAGCGGCGCACGCTGCTCGGTGCCTATGCCCTTGGCGGCGGGGCGCCGCCGACGGGCCCCGACACGATGGTGCGGCCACCGCTCTGTCTGCCGGCAAGACTCGCTGATGCCAGGCGAAGGGACAACACACCGAGAAGATCGCCCGGTGAAGAACTGGGGCCGACGACGACACCGGTCCCGCCCTGCACGGAGTCTGACGATCCGGGCGCTCAGCGTCCGTGCCGGGCGTCGGGTCCGGCGGCGTCGAGCTTCTCGACATCGACATCGGTGCGACGCACGCTATCGCGAATCGCTTCCTCGTGCTCCGTCGCCTTTTTGGTGAGAACGACCTCCTCGACCACCCGGGCCTGCTTCTCCACCACGGCCTCTTCGGAGCGCGCTCTGATGTCGAGCGTGCGCTCCTCGAACGCTGACTTGTCGGCCTTTCCGACCGGGCGGTCGGCGGGGCGCCGCTCGACATGCACCTGTTCCTCGGGCGGCGTGACTGTTTGCTGGACCGGCTTTGCCTCTACGCGTGGTGACACGCACGCCGCCGGTGTCGACGAGCATTTCACGCACGGTCCCGACCTGCTGGCCTGCGGCGTCCAGCACGGTCCAGCCGCGGCAATCCTGGTCACTGTCGACCAGTTCGAAGCCTTCGCGTTCTGCGAGAGGTTCCAGTGTCATTCGGTAGCTCCTTGGATGTTGTTCTCAGCCGGCCTTGCCGACTTCGGTGGCGTGCAGATAGACCTGCGCCTTCTTCAGCGTTTCGCGTTCCGGCTGCGTCAGCTCACGGACCGGTTACTGGACATGTTGTTGATCTCTTCTTGCTGCAGCCGCTGGAACGTGCCCTTTACGCTGAGCGAATCGCCCTTGTCGATCCGACCGTGGCTACCGACGCTGCTGGCGAGGTCATGGTCGATCATCACGAAACAACTCGTCGCTTCCGGAAGCGATGGTCAAGGTCTTCGGCCCCACGATGCGCACCACCTTCACGCCGCTGAGTGCTCCTCCGCGTCGGGCCAGCGAAAGCTTGTCGGCAGTGGCGCCGTAGATGGCGAAATCGCTAACGGCCGCGCCGGACGCAGCCAAATCCACCGCCGCGGGCGAGGCGGCTCCTGCCGTCGTCGCCGCCGGGGCGGCTGCCGAACGCACTGTCTCGGCGGGGGCAACCGCGACCGAACTCGCCGGCGCCGCGGCTGCAGGGACGCTCGATGTGCCAACGACGCGGTCGCGTTCGCCGCGCGCGAACCAGAACCAGAGCCCGGCAATGATCACCAGCAATCCGGTCAGCCAAACCCACCACAGTATTCCGCTCGTTCTCTTAACGGGAATCTCTGCCGTCGTCTTCTCCTTTGTCGGCGCCACGTTTCAACGCGCATCCTTCGACTAGGGCGCAAGCAAAGCGACAGAGCAACGTTTGTACAGGTCGCTGCAGCACTTGTATGTACGCTGCCCAACAGATCGCACCGAACTATCGCGCCGTCGCTTCATCGCTTCACCTGAACGCAGCTTGCGCAAAGCGATGGACGCGCCAAGCTCGGCAACTGAACCGCCCCGATTTCAGTGGAGGCTGTTGGGGTTAAGTTATGCCGCTGATAGCGCGCGCTCGATCTCAAGCGACAACGCGAACGAATTGCCCGCTGCAGGCATCGGCAAAGCGTACGATCGCGCCAACCAGACGTCGCGACGAGCCCGCTAGGTTGACTCGAGCATCGCCGCGTACAGGTCGTCCCGTTCGGCAGGAGAAAAATCTCGGTATCGCCGGCCCCCAACTGAGGATCACAGCGTCGGATCCTCGCCGTGCACGCCGTAGTAGGTCTGCCCTTCAGGCACGCGTGTTGCGCGCCAGCCGATTCGAGTCCGATCTCCGCCACGATTCACCCAATAGGTCTTCAGGCGCGTCCTGCGATATAGCGCGCTACCGCGAGGCCCAACGCGAGCACGACCAGCGACAAGGTCGTCATGGCGACAAGCGAGCCGTTGCTCACCGGCGTACCGGCCACCGCGTCTCGTGGCGCGCCTTCTGACGGTCCGGGACGACGCTCGACCGACATTGAAGGACTGGCCTTGCCGTGCGCCGCGGACGGGTCCGTCTTGCTGGGTCGCACTGTAAGCATCCCGTGCTTGAGATGACGGGATACGAGCCACCAGTTGATCGGATACGCGGCGACAAACCCGGCAAGTAGCGCCATCGACATCGCAAACCAGAACGCAGGGTTGCTGGGATGATGCGCCTCCGGGAAGCGAGTCCGGAATAGAGTCGCCACGGGCACCATCGCCGCCATCAGCCAGTTCATCGACAGGAATTCCGGGAGGAACGCCGTGCGCAATGCCTTGCCGTAGCTGCCGCCGGCCATGTCCTTCATGAACAGGGCCTGGAAGATGGTCCATCCGAAGCCGAACCCAAGCACATACTCCAGCACCACTTCCAGCGGGGTGCTCATCAAAATCAGGCTGCCGAGTACGGCTCCGGCCAGGATACCGATGCCGTCACCGGCCACGCAGTGGATGGTGGATCCGAGTGTCTGCCGCCACCTCGCAGTGACATACCGCTCGTGACTTTTCGGCAGCGGCTCGCGGCACCCGAGAACGTACAGGAACGCCCCGATCGGGCCCGTGTACACCGTGAAGAGCCGGAATCCCCACTTCAGCACCGGCGAGGCCGGAGTGCTGCGACTGTCGACCGCGACGAACATGACCGACACCGCGGTGAGCGGGAACCACACGAGCATCATGCCGTCGAGCATCGCATCTCCTTCGAACCGGGCTGGCAGGCCGCATCGCGATCTTCACGCAACCGGATCTCGGCATGTCGCCCACACGTAGGCGAATCACGTCGCCCGACACCAGCTCACCTGCCGGTATGCTCCACTGCCTATCTCGGCTCACCCGGGCCTTGCTTGCCAACCTGGCCTTCAGCGCGGCAACCGCGCTGCCTGCTTGGTGTTCTGCACAGAACCCAATCACGGCGTTGGCCTGATGGGTTTTGGGATTCACAATTCGCGTTTGTGCTCGATCAGCTTGCCCTGGAGTTGCTGCTTGAGATAGAGGCCCTTGTCGCCGGTCTGCGGCAAGCGGTCGATGACGTCTACGCAGGCAAAGCGCCCATCACCGACAGCAGGCAGTTCGCGTCGGGAGGAAGGTAAACCCGAACGATTTCGGCCTTCTTGTTCATCACCACGCCGAGGAACCGGGGTCCTGGTGCGTGAAGCCGTTGGGATCCTGACGCCAGACATGCGAGGCGCGCAGGTAGTTGAGCGAGGCGATCTTGCGCCGCCACGGCAGGTGCGAGGTGATTTCCAACCACTTGGCAGCTGGTTGAACATCGAATCGACGATGTGGATGAATGCCTCGTAACAGTTGCAGAGCCCATGCCGCCGTCGAGCAAGTAGCCCTCGAGCCAGCCCTCGCACTGGTGCTCGCTGAGCATCGAGTCCAACACGCGTCCGGCGGGTGCGAGAAACTCGTCGCTCGGCATGGTCGCGGCGTCCCACTGCCTTGCTGCGCCACTCGACCGTGATCATGATGCCGGGTTCGATCTTCGACCTGCAAGATTCCAACGCACTGCGTTCGCACGTATTGCAATTGCGTACGGTCACGCCGCCAGTAACGCCAAACGCACGATAGCTCACGAGGCTGCTCCGACTGTGTTCGGCAGCGCACAGACTTCGCAGCTAGTCGCAGGCAGCCTCACTTCGCGTTCGGTGCGCAGCGCGTGCGTCGCTTTAGGGCCGTTATCCGTATGCCAGCAGCGCGATGGGCAGAACCGTTTTTGGAAGACGGGATCCCGGTGGGTTGCACCTCCACATGGCTTCGACGCCCCGAAGTTCGTCGTGATTCCTCATCCTCGCCAATGTCGGCCGCCCACCGCTGCAAGTTCACTGGCTTAGATCTAACCAAGCCGTCACTCGCGTCACTGGCGCACTTCGAGATTGAAGCCTTCGGTGTCCTCACCGAAAAAAATCAACGTCCAGGCCATGAAGGCCAGCACAACCTCGATGTGCTGCCGTATCGGATCTCTGGCCGATCTGCAACTGGCGAGGCGATGGTTGCCGCCGTGCTGGTCACCGGGTGTCCAACAGCATCGTCTATCCGGGCACCGCGCTTTGATCGGCGCGGCCGACGTTGCGGCCTGAAGCGGCGGATCGGCTACGAGGCTTGCGTTCTCTCAACTCCAGAAGGAGCTGAACATGAAATCGAATCGATGGCACGCGAGTTCGATCGCTCTGGTTGTGGCCGCCGGGCTTCCACTCGCGGCGCATGCCGCCGCTGACGACACCGAAGCCCTCAGGCAGGAGATTGAGCAGTTGCGCAAGGAAGTCTCGGAACTGCGGGCGCTCGTCAAGAATCAGGTGCAGAGCTCAGCCACCAAGGCCGAGGTCACCGCCGTGCAGTCCGACGTCAAGGCCGTGAAGGCCGAGGTCACGGCGGTGCAGGGCGAAGTCACGCGCGTGGCGACGGAAAGCCTTCGTCCCGCCGACACGAACTCCAAGGCCGTCCTGGCCGGCAGCGCCGTCGTCGGCTACACC
>JALYXY010000007.1 GCA_030946875.1 Pseudomonadota bacterium
GGTAAGCCCCACCACGGCTGCCTTGGACGCGCCGTACACGAAGCGATTGGGCAGGCCGCGCAGGCTGGACGCAATCGAGCTCATGTTGATGATGCTGGCCCATTCGCCGGCCGACTTGAAGTGATCGAGCATCTTCGGCACTGCGCATTTGATGGTCATGTACATCGAGCGCACGTTGAGATTCATGCTGAAGTCCCAGTCGTTGGGGCTGCAATCGAGCACGCTGCCGTGATGAACGTAGCCGGCGCAATTGAAGAGGATCTGCAACGCCGGCAGCTCGTCGAAGGTGCGGGCGATCGCCGCATCGTCGAGCACGTCGAGCGCGCGGGTGTGGACGTTGGGCATTCCCGTGAAGTGCTCGAGCAGGCGTGGATTGACGTCGGTCGCGTACACCGTGGCGCCTTCGTTCGCCATGGCGCGGGCCGTGGCTTCGCCGATGCCCTGACCGGCTGCGGTGATGAGCGCGGTCCTACCTGCGAGTCTGCCGGCCATGATCTCTCCTCTTGTGCGGGAGCCACGAATATAGCAAAGGCATCGCAGTGACACGCAGCGCGAGCGGTGAGGGCATCGTTCTGCCGCGTGCGCCTGCGGGGTTCCCGAAACGCGCGGTGTCGCGCCGACAACTATGGCACGAGCAACGCGACCGGAAGAACCTTCAGCACGTCGCTCAGGTAGAGGCGACCTTCGGACGACGTGAGGCGGCGCCTCGTGAGCTCGTCGACGTACGCTGGGCCACGGGGCGCTGTGACGAGCACGCAGGTGTCGTCCCACTGGGCCGCATCCGGCAACGTGCCGATGTGTTGTCCGAGTCCGGAGAAAAGCCGTCCCGCAACCACGATGCAGGCCTGCCCTTCGTGCGCGCGGGCAAAGGCGATCACGTGCCGTGCGCGGGAGCCCGTGACTCTGAGGGGCGTGTAGTTGCCGTCGCGGAACAGCGCATCCATTCGCACTCGCAACTGCAGAGTGCGGAGCGTGACCCACAGCTTCGCGCCACTCGCGTCGGTTTCGAGCAGGGAACTGATTTCGCTTGCCAGCGTTTCGGCCGAGGCGCCGTCACTGATGCGTTGCAGCTCGGCCAGCTTCTCGCGGCGTACGCCGTAGTCGATCGCTCGCCGGTTGTCGGGATCCACGAGGCTCAGGTCGATGAACTCGTTGCCCTGGTAAATATCCGGCACGCCCGGTGAGGTGAGCTTCATCACCGTCATCGCAAGGCTGTTCAGCAGTCCGAACCACGAAAGGAACGGAAGCTGGTTGCGAATGTCGTCCATGAAAAGATTGCGCTCACCCGGAGCGAGAAGGCCATTCACGAACCCGGTCAGGGCCTCCTCGTACTCGGCGTTCACGTTGATCCAGCTCGTGCGGATCTTGGCTTCCCGTGCCGCCTTGATCGCGTAGTCCCGGATGCGCTCGCGGTATGCGGCAAGTGCCGTATCGTCGAGAGGTTCGGAAGGGAAGCTCCCGAGGAGCGTCTGGTAGATGAGGTACTCGTCGTTCCTGCTCGGCGCCGGATCGCCGTCGACGATGCGCTTCTTGCTCCGGTTGATCCGGCTCCACCGCCGGGTCAGCAAGCGCCACGCGCCGGGCATTTCGGAGATCAGGTCGATGCGTGCCCGCACGTCCTCGGAGCGCTTGTTGTCGTGCGTCGAGCTTGCGATGAGCGTGTGCGGCCAATGCTGCGCGCGGTGCGCATTGGCAGCGTGGAAAGCCGAGACGCTGGTGCCGAACCGATCCGGATCCCCTCCGACATCGTTGAGCGATACCAGTCGGGTGAATGCGTAGAGGGCGGTGTCCTCGATTCCCTTGGCTGTCACGGGCGCCGTGAACTGCTGGAATCGCATCGCAAACGCCCGGTACGCGCCCTTGAGCGCGTCACCGGCATGCGGTGGCGAGCGCATCAGAAGCACGCGGCGGATGAACTCGAAGACGCTCACGTCCGCAGCGCGGCTGCGCCGCCGAGCCCGCGCCACGGCCCATTCGATATGGCGACGGTCGTGCGGTGCAACGGTGTCGTTCACGTACGTTCGATAGACCGGAAACGCAGCCGTCACGTCGATGAGCGCCTGGCGCAGCGCATTGAGGGTGAAGTCCCGGGTGTGGCGATCGGCCCTTGCGATCTGCAGCAGGCGGTGTGTCAGCACGTTGAGCTCGGAACCGAGCGTGGTCTGCATCACGGTGCGCTTGCCATCGTCGACGGCATCGTCGAAATCGACCGCCTCTTCGCGCAGGAAGGCTTTCCAGGCCCGGTCGACGCGCGCCTTGCCGGTGGTATCGACGAAGAGCCCCGTCACGAGATTGGCGAAACGATAGCCGGTCGTGCCATGAACGGCCCACGTGCCGGGCAACTCCTCGTGCCCGGCGAGGATCTTTTCCACGACGACGTACAACGGCTTGTCACGGGCCGCGGTTTCAGCTGACGAGCCCGTCGCGGTCGCATACGCCTCCTGCAGACGCGCGAAGTAGCGCGCCGGATCGTGCAGCCCATCGGGATGATCGATGCGCAGCCCGTCGATCTTGCCGGTCGCGGCAAGAGTCATGACAAAGCGGTGCGTCTCCTGGAACACGGCCTCGTTCTCGACGCGCAGTGCCGCGAGATCATTGATGTCGAAGAAGCGCCGGTAATTGATCTCATCCGACGCGACGCGCCAGAAGGAAACCCGGAACGCCTGCGCTTCGAGGAGCTCGTGCAATGCAGACACCGACGCCGCATCGCCGGGCGTGCCGTTCCACTCCGCGACCGCGCATTCGATGCCCGTTGCGAGGTGCGGATTGTCGGAGACGAGCCGCGCGAGCTGCGCCTTCAGCGACTCCTTCGCTTCGTGCCGTGCCTGCATGCGTGTGCCCGAGATGGCATGCCGCGAGGGCAGCGCCTGCACACCCGCGAGAAGTGCGGACAGCCGGGTCGCCACGGAAGGGTCGAGCGCTCCTGCGCATTGGCGCGCGCGCTCGAGAAGGGGTCCGTAGGTGCGCGGATCGAGCGGCAGCCGGTGCGCGTAGTACCGCACCGCGAACGCGCCGGTCGCGGGCTCGAAGCCAAGCCGCAACTCGCCGCGCTCGAGAACGTTGCCGTAGTGATCCCCCAGTATCGGAATGAGCACGCGGGGCCCCGCATCGTGATCACGCGGCGTCCAGTCGATATCGAAGTGATCGGCATAGATGGAAGCCGGCCCGTTTTCGAGTACGTCCATCCACCACGCATTGTCGCTGCCCATGACACCCATGTGGTTGGGCACCATGTCGAGAATGTGTCCCATGCCGTGCTCGCGCAGCGCGGCGACGAATGCGTCCAGATCGGACGTGTCGCCGATCTCGGGATTGAGGGCGCCGTGATCGACGATGTCGTACCCATGGCGACTTCCCGGCCGGGCGCGCAGATAAGGCGAGCAGTAGACGTGGCTTACACCCAGCGCTGCGAGGTACGGCA
Organism: Pseudomonadota bacterium; assembly: GCA_030946875.1. Classification (GTDB taxonomy): domain Bacteria; phylum Pseudomonadota; class Gammaproteobacteria; order Burkholderiales; family Casimicrobiaceae; genus CAIWHR01. The sequence goes on from JALYXY010000007.1 coordinate 3,422, forward strand.
CGATGGCAGCGGCGTCACGCAACGTGAAGTCGCGGTGAAGCTGCAGTCGATACGTCGACCGTGGAACGCGCGCCGGCTGCATGGAGTCGCGCTCACGGGATGCCGCGGGCGCACGGCGAACGCGACGCAGCGTGCGGGTGAGCGCCTCGAAACGCTGGTCGTCCATCCAGTGCTCGAGGGTCACCGGCAGCTTCATCTGCCAGTTGGGATGGCTGTCGGTCGTGCCGGGCAGATTCACCTGCTCTTCGACCCCCACCACGTCCTCGAGCTGCACGATCATGACCTGCGCAGGGGATGATCCGAGAAACTCCTGGATGCGCCGTGCGAGCTCGGGCTCCGCATGCTCGGGAACTGGCGCGCCGGGGTGCCATTCCGGTGTTGGAATCCCGGCACGTGTCAGTGCCTCGAGCAGTGCCATGCGGTCGCGCGCGCGCTGCTCGTGCTCGCGCGACGCCGCTCCCGGATCGGCAAAGAGCCCGCGTGTCTCGCGCGCTTCGATGTCGCGCCCGAGCCACCATCCGGCCAATGTCGGCAGATCGTGGGTCGTGACGGCCACCAGCGCCTGCGCCGGGTACTGCCCCGGGGGAGCGAACGCATCATCCTGGCGCTCGAACCAGAGCAGGCGATACGAGAGCACGTTGGCGTCGCGTAACGCGGTGCGAACCTCGTCGGGCACGGTGCCCAGATCCTCGCCTACGACCAGGCAGTGCTGCCGCTGACTTTCCAGCGCAAGGACCGCCATCAGGTCGTCGAGCGGATAGCGCACGTAGGCGCCCTTCGCGGCCGAGTTGCCGTCGGGGACCCAGTAGAGGCGGGCGAGGCCCATCACGTGATCGATGCGCAATGCGCCGGCGTGCCGCATGTTGGCGCGCAACGTCGCAATGAACGGTGCATAGGCGCTGCGCCGCAGTGCTGCGGGAATGATCGGCGGAAGACCCCAGTTCTGTCCTTGCGGGCTGAATATGTCGGGCGGCGCGCCTACGCTCGCCATCGCATAGATCTGCGGATTGGACCAGCTCTCCGCGCCGCCGCCATCGATCGAGACGGCAAGATCGCGATAAACGCCGACATCCAGTCCCAGGTCGTGTGCGCGCTCTGCCACGGCCTGGAGTTGCAGATCGGCCTGCCACTGGAGATAGAGTGCTTCGTCGACGCGGTCCGCGTGCTCCTTCGCGAAGGTGCCAACCATGGCGGCATCGTGGTCGCGATAGGCCTCGGGCCACACGGGCCATCCCCACACGTTCGCGTCGCGCTCGTGCAGATGCTCCTGCAATGCCTCGAAAATGGCCAGTCGCTCGAGTGCCTCGCCACCCTGCAGCACGAAGCTGCGGAATGATGCAGCGCGCGCCGTGGCGCGGTCGAGGTGGTGCGCGCGGAAATGTCCGGCAAGAAGGCGCAGGATCTCGCGCTTGGCTTGCGCAACCCCGTGGTAGTCGACGCAGCCCTTGGCCCGAAGCTCGCGCAGACGCTCCTGGAATTCAGAGCTTTGGACGCGCGTGCGGGCTTCCTTGCAATGCGCGAAATCGGCGATGGCCTCGACGTCGAGGTATAGCGTATTCAGGAACAGGCGACTCGATGGGCTGTACGGGCTTGCGCGCGACGGGTCATGCGGGAAGAGCGCGTGCAGGGGGTTGGTGCCCACGATGGCCGCACCCTGGGCCGCCCATTGCTCGACGATGCTTGCGAGATCCGTGAAGTCGCCGATGCCCCAGTTGCGATCCGAGCGCACGGCATAGAGCTGCACGCCGGGCCCGAAAATGCGCCCGCCGGCCGCCAGCGTGGCGGGCTGGTAACACGCCGCCGGAGCCACGATCAGCACCGATGTCCCGAGCACGCGCTCAGCGTGCATGAGGGTTAGGCGATGGTAACCCCCCGGCAGCGCAACCCCCAGGTTGACGTCGTACGCGGCATGGTCGCGCCCCTCGTGCACGGCCCGCGCGATGGGGTCGCGACCGCCCGTGTCGATCTCTCCCGAATGCTGCGCTCCGTTTTCTTCATCGACGCGGTAGCTCAAGTCGGCTAGGAGAGCCGTCTCACAACGGATTCGCACCTCGTGCGGCACGCCCGGACGCCACACCACGACAGGTGGCAGGGCTTCGGACCATTCTAGCGCCTGCGCGTGGGCCAGTGCTGCGACTGCGGCCCCGTCATCGCCCGCATCGATCCGCATGGCGGCCAGCAGCTGACGCAACGTCTTGTCGTCGGTACGATGCGTCTTGCCCCAGATGTCGACGAACTCCGGCGCGATGCCGTAGTGCTCGGCGAGACGATGCAGTGCGTCGTTCATTGCGCCCCCTGCTGGGGGGACTCGAGTAGGGTCACGCGCACGCCCCATGGCGGGAGCGAGCGCGGCCCTCCGGCATCCGCGTTGCCACAGGAAAAGACCGTTCCGCCGGGAGCCGGTGCGACGCGCACCGCCTCGCCGGAAAAGTTGGCATCCATCTGCCAGCATGCTCCGTCGCCGAGCACCCACTGCACGGTGAGGGCGAGTTCGTCGTGCACCTCGTGGCGACCTCGACCGCCTGTCATTCCGCGCAGATGCGGCACCAGCACGTCGCGCCGGACGCGGAGGCAATCACGATACAACTCGAGCCATGCACGGTGCGATTCCTCGGTGAGTTCGTCCCATCGCAAGCGGCTCCGCTCGAAGGTCGACAAAGCATTCGGGTCGGGGATCGCCGCGCGAACTTTCGGATCCGCGAATTGCGCAAACTTGCCGAATTCTTCGCGCCGGCCGCGGGTCACGGCCTGCGCCAGGTCGCCCGAGAAATCGCAGAAGAACTGAAACGGCGACGATGCCGCGAATTCCTCCCCCATGAAGAGCATCGGTGGCGAAGGTGCCAGCAGCAGACACGCGACGGCGGCTCGCAATGCATGCTCCTCTGCGAGGCCTGCGATGCGATCCCCGAACGCCCTATTGCCGACCTGATCGTGGTTTTGCAGAAAGTTGACGAACGCGAGCGGAGTCACATCCGCGCTCGGTTCTCCGCGGTTGGCGCCGCGAAATTCCGACCAGTCGCCCTGGTAGGCGAATCCTTGAGCGAGGCAGCGTCCGAACAGCAGGAGCGGCTGCTTCGCGTAATCGGCGTAGTAGCCATCCCTTTCGCCGCTGACGAGCACATGCAGCGTGTGATGGATGTCGTCGTTCCACTGTGCAGTGGCATGCCCTGCCTCGCCCCGCGCATCACGGACGAGGTAGCGGGCTGCGTTGTGGTCGTTCTCGAGCACGAGGTGAACGTGACGATCCGCAGCGAGCGCCCGCCGCACCCGCTCGGTGATCTCCGTCACCATGTGCGTGGCGGAGGTATCCACGATCGCATGCACCGCGTCGAGACGCAGGCCGTCGAAGTGGTACTCCTCGAGCCAGTACAGCGCGTTGTGCACGAAGAACTCGCGCACCGCATGATGGTTCTCGCCATCGAAGTTGATCGCCGCGCCCCAGGGTGTCTGATGCGCGGGATTGAAGAAGTCGGGCGCGATCTCGTGCAGGTAGTTGCCCTCGGGGCCGAAATGGTTATAGACCACATCGAGCAGCACCATCAGGTTAGCGCCATGTGCGGCATCGATGAGGCGCTTCAGATCGTCAGGCGTGCCGTATGCCGCATCGGGGGCGAAAGGCAGAACGCCGTCGTAGCCCCAGTTGCGCGTGCCAGCGAAATCGGCCACGGGCATGAGCTCGATGGCGGTGACGCCGAGCGCCTTCAGGTACTCGAGCTTCTGGATCACCGCCGCGAATGTGCCTTCGGGAGTGAACGTGCCGACATGGAGCTCGTAGACCACGGCTTCGTGCCACGGCCGTCCGCGCCACGCCGCATCCCGCCACGCGTACGCCCCTGGATCGACCACCGCGCTCGGCCCATGCACGTCGTCCGGATTCGATCGCGACGCGGGATCGGAACGCGCATCTCCGCCATCGATCGAGTAGGCGTAGCGCGTCCCCGCGGGCGCATGCGTCACGTGCTCGAACCAACCCGCCTCGGCAGGTTGCATCGCGACCTCGCGTGACGTCGTGCCCGACAGCACGAGATTCACCGACTGAGCGCGCGGCGCCCACAGGCGGAAGCGGGTGCGGCCGTCGGCTGCGAGCTCGGCACCGAACGGCATGGCGTGCAGGCGCTTCATTTCGCCGCTTCCGTGACCGACGGCTCCTTGACGTGCAGCAACAGGACGAGCGCGCGACCCTGCAACGAATACCAGTCCCCGTCCTCGTACGTGCCGTCAGGCGCGAGCCCCGTTGGCTCCACAGTGTCCACCAGCGGGCGCCAGTGGCCCGGCCCGACGGCAGGCATGCGGAACGGAACCGGCTCGTGATGCGCGTTGAAGAGCACCAGGAAGGCGTCATCGACGATGGGCCGTCCGCGCGAATCCACCTCGTCGAGCGCCTCGCCCTCGAGGTACACCCC
>JALYXY010000148.1 GCA_030946875.1 Pseudomonadota bacterium
GTACTTCCGCAGCGAGATGGCGCGCTATGCCCGGCTGGTGAAGAACGCGGGGCTCGAACTGCAATAGGGCGCCCATCTCGAACAAGTTGCGGGTTCGATGGAATGCCTTGCCCGGGACGCTGTCCAATCCTCGAGCACCGGTATCCCGATGGACCTCGTTTCCAAGCTATCCCTTCTCGCCGATGCTGCCAAGTATGACGCCTCGTGCGCAAGCAGCGGCGGCGCCCCTCGCTCGTCGTCGCCAACGCAGGGACTCGGCTCGAATACCGGAATGGGCATCTGCCACAGCTACGCGCCGGATGGCCGGTGCATCTCGCTGCTGAAGATCCTGCTCACGAACTTCTGCGTTTACGACTGCCAATACTGCATCAACCGTCGGTCGAGTGACGTTCGTCGCGCGCGCTTCTCGGTAAACGAGGTCGTCCAGCTCACGCTCGACTTCTATCGCCGCAACTACATCGAGGGACTTTTCCTGTCTTCGGGGATCATCCAGTCCCCGGAGTACACGATGGAGCAGATCGTCGACATCGCACGCACGCTGCGCGAAGTGCATGACTTTCGTGGCTACATTCATCTCAAGACGATCCCCGACGTGGACGACCGGCTGATCGAGCTTGCCGGGCGGTACGCCGATCGACTTTCCGTGAACATCGAGCTGCCAACCGCCGACGCACTCACCGCGCTGGCGCCCGAAAAGAACGTGCATACGATCAAGCTCGCCATGAGCAAGATACGCACGCAGCGTGACCAGGCCTCCGACGATCACAACGCACCCCGATTTGCACCTGCTGGCCAAAGCACCCAGGTCATCGTCGGGGCGGATGATTCGACTGACGCGACGATCCTGCGCACGGCCGAGACGCTCTATGCGTCCTATCGCCTGAAGCGCGTTTACTACTCGGCATACAGCCCCATCCCCGCGCCTTCTTCGCGGCTGCCCGCCAAGGCCCCGCCGCTCATGCGTGAGCATCGGCTCTATCAGGCCGACTGGCTGATGCGTCACTACGGATTCGACGCCGACGAGATCGCGAGCACCGCGTCTCCCCAGCTGGACCTCGAGGTCGATCCCAAGCTCGCGTGGGCGCTCGCGCATCTCGAGCTGTTTCCTGTCGATCTCAATCGCGCCGAGCGCCAGACATTGCTGCGCATCCCGGGGATAGGGGTGCGCAGCGTCAAGCGCATGCTGGCGCTTCGGCGCAAGCGGCAGATACGCTATGGCGACCTTGTCAAGTTGCGGTGCGACGTGGCCAAGGCGAGCCCCTTCGTGATCACGGCGGACCACCGGCCAACCGCGTCACCGGCCGCTCAGGAGTTTTTGCGGCAACAGACTCTTCCGAAGCCGACGCAGCTCTCGCTGCTTTAATCCAGCATGCACTTCGCAAAATGGCGCGATGGCGCTCGCTCACTGCTGGACCGTCGAATTCCACCCGAGCAAGTGCATTGGGACGCCTCGCAAGCTTCGCTGTTCGCCACTCAGCGCGGTCAGGATGCGAAGGGGGAACCTTTGCCGCATATCCCCCGCCGCCTGCTTTCGATTCTGGAAGACGTCTTCTGTCACCGCAGCGAGCGACGGCTGGCGATCATGTACCGCGCTGTGTGGCGCACCGTGCAGGGTGAGCATGACCTGATCGACGATCCGGTGGATGACGACGCATCCGCGCTGCGTCGGATGCAGCACGATGTGCAGCGCGACAGCCACAAGATGACAGCGTTCGTGAGGTTCCGCGAGCTCGTCCAGGATGATGGTTCATCGCGCTGGATCGCCTGGTACGAGCCCGAGCATCGCATCGTGGAACGCACCGCGTCATTCTTCGTGCGACGCTTCGCGGGGATGCACTGGACGATCGCGACCCCTGACGGCATTGCAGTCTGGGACCGCAACGTCCTGCGAATGCTGCCCCCGAATGCCGAGCTTCCCTTGCCGGCAGACGATGCTGCCGAGCCGTTGTGGCTCGCCTACTACCGATCGATCTTCAACCCGGCGCGCCTCAACGTGCGTGCAATGCAACGCGAGATGCCGCAGAAATACTGGCTCAATCTGCCCGAAGCGAAGCTCATCCCGGAGCTCGTACGGGACGCGAACCAGCGCGCCGGCTGCATGGTCGAGGCTGTCCGAGTCGAGAACACGCGGTTGCGTCGTCGTGACGTGATTTCTCGCGCGGTCGACACGCAGGCGTGCGGCACGCCCGAGCTCGCAAACTGTCGGCGATGTCCCCTATGGGAGCGCGCGACGCAGGCAGTGCCGGGCGAAGGGCGCGTGCAAGCCGCGCTGATGCTCGTGGGGGAACACCCGGAGACGAGGAGGACATCAAGGGACAGCCGTTCGTCGGGCCTGCAGGGAAGTTGCTGCGTCGCGCGCTCTCCGAAGCCGGCATCGCGCCGCATGATGTGTACATCACCAACGCGGTGAAGCATTTCAGCTGGGAACCGCGCGGCAAGCGACGCATCCACAAGACCCCTGGCCAGCGGGCTGTCGAGGCCTGTCGCTATTGGCTGGATGGGGAAATCGCGATGGTGACACCGCGCGCAATCGTTGCGCTGGGTGCCACCGCCGCACAGTCACTGCTCCGAAGGCGGGTGTCCGTGAGCGCAGGCCGTGCAGCTCAGGATCTTCGGCATGCAAGTGACACGAGAGTATACGCGACCTATCATCCCGCCGCCGTGCTGCGCGCGGCCAATGGCGAGGCGCAGTCGCTTTATCGGGCGATGGTGGAGGATCTGCGCCGCGCGGCGGGTGAGGCGAACAGCAATGCAGGATAGGGCATCAGGATGGTTCCGCGAGCGTATCTACGCAGCCGCAGCGGGACGTTTCAACATCAACGCCGAGCGCTTGCACGTCATCACCACGTCGTTGTGCTGGTTGTAGCCGCGATGCTCGAACACCAGGATGCCATTCTGCGGCCGCGAGCGGCTTTCGCGCATTTCGATCACCTCCGTCTCGACTCTGATCGTATCGCCGTGGAAGAGGGGCTTCGGAAAGCGGATGTCGTCCCACCCGAGATTTGCAACGGTGGTGCCCAGGGTCGTGTCACCCACCGAGATGCCCACCACCACACCGAGCGTGAAGATGCTGTTCACGATGCGGGTGCCGAATTCGGTGTGCTCCCGGCAATACTGCTCGTCCAGATGCAGCGCTGCGCTGTTCATCGTGAGCGCGCTGAAGAACGTGTTGTCGGCCTCCGTGACGGTACGCCTCACAGCATGCCGAAATTGCATGCCGATGCTGAATTCCTCGTAATAGAGTCCCGCCATCGCTTCTCCCTTGTTCAGGCTGCAGGTGCGGCGCCGCTTTGATCGCCGGCAAGCGCCAGCACCCGGCGCGCCTGCACGAGGTGAGGCCTGTCGAGCATGCGGCCATCGAGTTGCACCGCGCCCGCACCTTGCGCACGATCGAACGCATCGATGATCGCCCGCGCGTTACGCACTTCGTCGGCGTCCGGGCAATACCCACGATTGATGATGTCCACCTGATCGGGATGGATCGCCATCTTGCCCGTGAAGCCTGCACGTCTCGAGGCCCGAACCTCGTGCTCGAGACGCGTGTGATCGCGAAAATCGGGGCTGATCGTGTCGATCGCCTGTAACCCCGCCGCATAAGCACCCACGAGGCACAGCGAGCGGGCGAGCTGGAACGTGAACTCGTACTCGCCGGTTTCAGCCCTGTTGGTGCTGGCGCCGATGGCGGTCGCGAGGTCCTCGGCGCCCCAGGTGAGGCCGAGCAAGCGTGCCGACGCGTCGCGGTACGTGTCGAGCGCGAAGAGGGCGGACGGAGTCTCGGTCGCCACCGGAATGATGCGTATCGATCCGGACGCAACCCCCTCGCGGGCCTCGAGTGCGGTGAGATAGTGATCGAGCAGCACGACGTCTCGCGCGGATTCGACCTTCGGCAGCATGATGCCTTGCGGCGCCGCTCCGACAATTGCGACGAGGTCGGGTAGGCAGAGCAGGCTCGAGATCGGATTGATGCGCACCCAGATCTCTTGGGTCGCGCCATGTCGTTCGCCGCGCAGGAACTCGCCCACCATGCGACGCGCGACGTGGATGCGATCGGCGGTGACGGCATCCTCGAGGTCGAGGATCAATGCGCTTGCCGCAGAGCCCCGGGCCTTGGCCATCTTGCGCTCGCTGTCGCCGGGCACGAACAGCAAGGACTTGAGCATCGTGCGCACCGGTGCGTCGGAGCTGCTTTGCATCGTATGTCCTCGGATGGAGCGGTTTGGCGGAAAACAATTCGAGTAGCCGTGCGGCCCGGTGGTGTGCATCTGTGTTGCCCGCCGAGGCAGGTGCGTGCGCATGGAGTATAGCCACGCGCACCCGGTAAATGCGCGCGTGAGGCACTCGGTAGAATGGCGCTGGTCGAACAGGCAGGGCTCAACGCCGGTCACATGAACGATTTCCACCTATCGCCGCACGTCCTCGATGACGTACCCGTGGCTGTGCAGCTTGTGGACAAGGACGGCACGATCCTGCGGGCCAACCACGCGCAGCTCAGACTGATCGAGTACCCGGCCACCGAATACATCGGCCGCAAGTTCAGCGACTTCTGTGTTCCAAACCCCGAGACCATCGAACTGATGGCGCAATTGCGCGATGGCAAGACCTTGCGCAACTGGCCGGCGGAGCTTCGCTGCGCAAGTGGACAGATCCGGCATGTCGTGATCGATTCGATGGCCGTCGAAGGTCCGGACGGGGTCCTCACGCGGTGCTTCCTGCGCGATGTCACGGACCAGAAGCACGCAGAGGAAGCGCTGCGGGTGAGCGAGACGCGGTTTCGAGCGCTCGTCGAGCAGGCGCCTTTCAGCATCCAGCTCTTCTCACCCGACGGTCGGACGCGCCTCGTGAACCGCGCATGGAGCGAGCTTTGGGGCGTGCGCCTGGAGGACATCCCGGACTACAACATCCTCGAGGATCCGCAGCTCGTCGAGAAGGCGCTGATGCCCCGCATTGCGCGGGCCTTTGCCGGCGAGGCCGTCACGCTGCCGGCGATTCTCTACGACCCCAACGAAACGATCCCGGGAAAAACCCGCAACGAGGACCCGGTGAGATGGGTCGCTGCGGTGGCCTACCCGATCAAGGATGATCAGCGAAAGGTGCGTGAAGTCGTGCTCATGCACCAGGACATCACGGCGCGCAAGAAGGCTGAAGCCGCCGTGCGCGAAAGCGAGCAGAAGCTGCGTCTCCTCGCCGACACCATCCCGCAGCTTGCATGGATGGCGCATCCCGACGGCTACGTCTTCTGGTACAACCGCGGCTGGCACGAATACACGGGTACGACTCCGGAGGACATGGAGGGCTGGGGTTGGCAGCGGGTCCACGATCCCGCCGTGTTGCCGCAGGTCCTCGAGAAGTGGCAGGGTTCGATTGCCCGCGGGGAGCGGTTCGAGATGGTGTTTCCGCTGCGCAGCGCGCAAGGCGAGTTTCGCCCGTTCCTTACGCGCGTGAATCCGTTCCGCGACGCCGAGGGTCACCTCGTCTACTGGTGCGGCACCAACACCGACATCAGCGACATCAAGGCGATGGAAGCGACGCTGCGCGACACGGATCGCCGCAAGGACGAGTTCCTGGCGACGCTTGCGCACGAGTTGCGCAACCCGCTGGCGCCGATCCGCAACTCGCTGCAGATCCTGAGGATGCCGCAGGTGGAGCCGGCGACCTCGCAGCAGATGCTGGCAATGATGGAACGGCAGGTGCAGCACCTCGTTCGTCTGGTGGATGATCTGCTCGATGTTTCGCGCGTCATGCGCGGCCGTATCGAGTTGCGCCGCGAGCAGGTGGAACTCGCACAGGTTGTGGCGCGCGCGGTCGAAACCGCGCAGCCGCTCGTGGATACACTGGGCCACAAGCTCGAGATCGCGCTTCCTTCCGAGTCGCTGATCGTCGAGGTCGACCCGGTGCGCCTGTCCCAGGTCGTCAGCAACCTGCTGACCAATGCCGCCAAATACACCGACGGCGGCGGGCACATCCTGCTGTCGGCCACACGGGAGCGTCAGGATGTCGTGATCCGGGTGCGCGACAACGGCATCGGCATCGCGCCCGAGGTGCTGCCACACATTTTCGAGCTCTTCATGCAGGCGGAGCACGCGGCGTCCCGCGCCCAGGGCGGGCTGGGAATCGGCCTCACCCTGTCGAAGAACATCGCCCTCCTTCATGGCGGCACGATCGAGGCGCGCAGTGCAGGCCTTGGTCACGGCGCCGAGTTCGTCGTGCGTCTTCCGGTCGCCGTCGACGTGCCCGCATCGCCGCAAGCGCATGCGCCGGCGACCAACATCCCGAAGTCTTCCATCCTCGTCATCGACGACAACGAGGATGCTGCCGAAACGCTTTCCACCCTGTTGCGGCTCCAGGGTCACGATGTCGCGGTTGCATATGACGGAGCCGCAGGGCTCGAGCTTGCCCGCGCGAATCCGCCCGAGCTCGTGTTCATCGACCTCGGGATGCCACGCATGGACGGCTACGAAGTCGCGCGACGCATGCGCCAGACCTCGGGCCTGACCGACGCCATGCTCATTGCGCTCACCGGCTGGGGGCAGGAAGCCGATCGGGCGCAAACCGCCGATGCAGGCTTCGATCATCACATCGTGAAGCCCGCGGAGCCCGCGGCACTCGAACGAGTCATCGGCGAGCTGGGTCAGCGCGGCCGCGCACCGGCACGGCGCTCGAACCCGGCGGATTAATCGTCGGGCGCAAGCGGTGCCGGCGGCGGCTTGGGCGACCACAGCACGGCGACCATTCCGGCGAGCACGAGCGCGAGAGCTGCCCATTCGCCCCAGCCGGGTCGCTCGCCCAGGATCAGCATTCCCGCAAACACACCGACCACCGGGACCGGCAATGACGACATCGAGGAGATCGCCACCGGCAGCGTGCGCGCGAGCGTGAACCAGGCCCAGTGAGCGAGCGTCCCCGCGAGAAAGATGTTGTACAGGACCGCGAACCATCCCTTGGCTGACAACGTCGCCGGATCGGGCCACGGCCCAAAGAAGGGGGCCGCGACCGCGAGCGGTATCCAGCCGAGCAGCATCATCCAGCCTGACAGCGCGTTCTGCGCGACGGGAACCTGCCACTTGCGCAGCAGCACGGTGCCGATCGACCATGACACGGCCGCCGCAATGATCAAGAGGGCCGCGGTCGGGGTTCGCTCCAGGTGTCGAAAGTCCTCGCCGATCAGAAGGACCATGCCGGCCATCCCCAGCAGCAATCCAATGGCCCGGCGCGACGACAGTGGCTCGTGCAGCACCACGAGGGAGATGAGCACTGTCCACAGCGGCATCGTGTAGGCGAGGATCGCGCTGCGACCTGCCGGCAGCTGCTGGACGCCGAAGAGGATCAATCCATTCCACAACGCGATGTTGAAGAAGGCAAGTGCCGCGAGCTTCGGCCATAGCATCCGCGGCACGCGGATCGAATCGCCGGAGAGTCTCGCCACGCCCAGCATGCCGAGCGCCGCGAACGGCAGGCTCAATGCGCGAAACGTGAGAGGTGCGATCTCGCTCACGCCCATCTTGAGCACCGGCCAGTTGCATCCCCATACGATCGTCAGCACGAGCACGGGGAGGAGGGATGCCGCGGTGATGCCCGGGGCGTGTGGCGCGGAAGTGGATGTCATGCGGGCGATCACGCACGTGGCGTGGCGATGCGCTGCGTTGGTCTCAGGACGTTTCCCGGTGCAGGCTCTGGTGCAGGGCGCGTGCCTGGGTCACCCAGCCGTCGCGACGGATGCGACCCGGGAATTCGGCGAGCCGCGCGTCGAACGCATCGATGTCCATCTCGGTCCAGCGCGCGATCTGCCGATAGGAATTGATGCCGAGCTGATGCAGCATGCGTTCGAGCATGGGCCCGATGCCGACAATGAGCTTGAGATCGTCAGGCGTGCCGCGACCTCCGAGCAGAGGCGGAGGCGCGTCGTTCTCGACGTCGATGACCAGCTGGCGGTAGCGGGCCGTCTCGGCACGCGCGTCTGCCGTGGCGGCCAGGAGGTGATGCCGGTCGGCAGCGAGGTCCTCGAGCTGCACCCGACGGGCACGCTCGCCGAGCAGCTTCTGGCGCACCGTTGCGCTTTCGGCTTCGTACGAGCGGATGAGGCGCGCCCGTTCCGCATCCAGCAAGTCTGCAGTGTCGGATATCGGTGGCGGCGACGGTGTGTCCACGGGCAGGAGGGCGACGCTGCGGTCTGACGCGGCGGCCTGGTGGACGGCAGGAACTTCGCGTGCGACAGGTTCAGTTTCGGCCGGGACGTGAGCGTCGTGATCCGGAGCGAAGCTTTCGCCCCGCGCCACCCCGCTGCCTTGGCGTTTGCCCCAGGCAAAGCCGATCGCGACTGCGACGGCCAGGGCGATGACGGCGGATACGATCAGCATGGGCGTGAACGCCGGTACCATACAACGGGACTGTTGCGCGGATTGTAGTCGAGTCGATTCGGACCGAGCCCGCCCGTCCTCAAACCGGCGAAACGCGCCTGCCCTTTGCTACTATGGGAGCCCGCGCGCGTCCATTCGATGTCCGCTCCCTATCTTCCCGAACACGGCCGCATCGGCCGCCCCACCGCCGCCGTGCGCGACGAAGCCTCGCCTCACGCCGCACCAGCGCCGCCGCAGGCCGCGGCAGGTGTGACGGCGCCCGCTCAGCCCGCGCCGGAGCGGGGCGTCTCTCCGGTCACCCGCTCGCTGCTTGCGGCAACGCTCGCTGTTGCCGTCCTCGTGTCCACGGTTGTGTGGCTCGACGGGCGGAGGACTCAGCAGCTTCTGCGCGCGGAGACAGCGCACCGGCTCGATCAGATCGAGATGGCCGGTCAGAACACCGGCAAGTCGCAAGCGCAGATGGCATCGGAGCTGCGCGACGCCCAGGCCAAGATCGCGCTCCTCGAGGCCCGCATCGCCGAATCCCAGGAGCAGCAGGCGGCGCTCGAGTCCCTGTATCGCGACCTTGCTCCGTCGCGCGACGAGATCGCGCTCACTGAGATCGAGCAGGTGTTGCTCGTCGCCACCCAGCAGCTTCAGCTCGCCGGCAACGTACCGTCCGCGCTGGCAGCGCTGCAGCTTGCCGACGGGAAGCTGCAGCGGCTCGATCGGCCGCAGTTCCTGCCGCTCCGGCGTGCCGTTGCTCGCGATATCGATCGCCTGAAGGGTGTGCCGTACGTGGATGTTGCCGGCCTGAGCCTCAGGATCGACCAGCTCATCGCGGCCGTCGATGCCCTCCCGCTTGCGCGCGACGAGCGATTGCCATCGGCGCAGCTGTCACCCACCCCCGCCACCGAGGAAACCTCGCCCTGGCGCCGCCTCGTGCGCGACATCTGGGCTGATATCCGC